>CAZQBU010000108.1:0-2513 GCA_964592175.1 uncultured Lentimicrobiaceae bacterium | reverse complement strand
ACACATACCCTGCAGGCTTATACCTAATACGCCTCTGGGACGGCGAGCGCTGGCGGGTGCAGAAGTTGATGAAGCAGTAAGGAGACCAATAACATATTTTGCATGCAACCTTCTTAGTATCAAAATCATCTATTATTTGAACCAATCCATCTACAAGAAATTGAGTTCATCATGTATTAAAATACTATCTTTGAGAAAAAGGAGAATATTTTGATAAAAAATCTTGAATTAAAGGACTTTAACCAGATGCAGACAACTAAATAAAGTGATGACTTTAAAAGAAAATGCCATGAAAACAAAAAAAATATTGCTGCTAATCCCATGCCTTTTAATAATTAGTTTGATGGGATGCAGAAAAGATTCAGAAGTGGATCAGTCAGTTGTTGGAACATGGAAATGCGCGGGCTTTGGAGACACGAAAGCAAATAATGTAAAGGAAATTGAGCCAAAAGATTGTGAAGCCTGCTATATAATGATATTTAATGAAGACTTGAGCTTTAGTGGAAAATCGACAATAAATTTATTATCAAAAAATTATGTTGTATCAAATAATAAACTGTCTTTTCCTAATGGAGTGCTTGCAACCTATGTGCTAGAAGAAGGGGATGGAGCATTATTTACGGATGCTCTTACAAAGGTTTTTCAATTTTCCATACTAGAACCAGAGCTAAAGCTTTTTTATTCTGAAAATGAGTTTTTAGTATTTAACCGTTTAAAGTAAATTCATTATGAATATGAAAAGCTATAAACATATAGTGCTATCTCTTTTAATAGTCATGACCACAACTTATGGCTGCAAAAAGGATAGTAATGATTTAATACATACAGAGGGTTATATCGTGGGTTTTGACCCATGTACTATTAACCATCACTATAGAATTGGCTATGTTATTATAACAGGTGATTTGAAGGACACTTTGATAACCTACAACCTATCTGATAATACCTATAAAATGCCAGCTTCGGTTATATCTAATACATCTGACACTCTTTATAAAATTCCTGAGCAATATTTTCAAAATTTTAGAAATTGGCCATTTTTCTCAGATACATTACGCTATAATTACAGAATCATGTTTTCATATTCGCTTGCAAAAGATAATGAACTGATTTTCAACCTATGTACGACAGATATCCTTTTTTTATCATACCCTCAGGTAATCATTAAGTCAGCAACCAAATATTATCCCAATGTTACATCTCGATGAATACTCTTAAACAGAATTTATTTATATTTATAGCAGTCTTAATCACAGTTTTTAGTTGCAAAAGGGACGATAGCATTCTAAAGCAAACTGAAGGTTGCATCGTGGGTTTTGACCCATGTACCATTAACCATCACTACAGAATTGGCTATGTTATTATAACAGGTGATTTGAAGGACACGTTAATAACCTACAACCTATCTGATGATACCTATAAAATGCCAGCTTCGGTTATATCTAATACATCTGACACTCTTTATAAAATTCCTGAGCAATATTTTCAAAATTTTAGAAATTCTGCTTATTTCCCAACATCTGTTTCTTCTCGACTAAAAATCAAATTTACTTATAGGTACGCTTTTAAGGAAGAAAAGGTTATTAACATGTGTACATCTGATATTAATCAAGCAGATTTTAATAATGCAAAACAGGTTATAATAAAATATGCCTCTAGCTATTAACCATTTAAAATTCAAAGCCATGAATAAAACTAATCCGTTTCCAATCCTTTCAGGATTATTGTTTTGCATTTTATTGTTTATGGCGTCTTGCAAACCAGATACGGGAGCGGAGTTTCTGTACTCTGACCAATTCCCTGAATTATCCCCGGACGGTTCCATGCTTGTCTACTTTCATTGGGATTATCAACTAGCTGAATCCGGTGACTATCCGACGGGGCTATACATTGTAAACCTTGAAAAGAACGAACGTAATATTGTTGTTGAAGGAATCCATTCTTGGACTAGCTGGGCTCCCGATAACCGGAGGTTTGTGTATGTTTCTGCCGATGGGCTAAGTATATTTGATCTGCATGAAAACAGTATTTTAGATTACTCAAATACAGATATTTTTTCTATTGATACGGCACTAATTAATGAGCTTAGGTTAACGAACGTTGACAGGCTTAACAGTAATCCGAAATGGTCGCCGGACGGAAGCACGATTGCTTTTGAGAACTACTCTAGCAGTAGTGCTACTGCGATCTTCGTTATGGATTCAGATGGTACCAACGAACGGAGACTCGATTATGGAAAGAATCCGACTTGGTCGCCAGATTCAGAATATATCATCTATAGCAGATTCAATGATGATATGACAAAAGAACTGCTCTGGAAAATCAGTATTTCCGATACAGAAAAACTACGATTAACTTTTTAAATTTTACACCAATGAAAAAGACCATATTTAGTATTTTATTTCTCATCATAATTCAACAATTGTGTTTAAACCATCTAAGGGCTCAAAGTTGGGCGCCGGCAGGAGCACAATGGCATTATAGCTTTGATATTTTCTCCACCACCGGCTATG
>CAZQBU010000107.1:0-2520 GCA_964592175.1 uncultured Lentimicrobiaceae bacterium | reverse complement strand
TACAGCCGGAAGGCTTAAATATGTATAGCGCTCGTTATGCCTCTATCCCACAGCAAATCAGCTTTGTTGATGCGGCAGAAAGCACGGTAAATGCCGTGGTCCACATTCGCACGGAAATTAAACAGCGTACATCTTCTTATGATGACTTTTTCGGTTCGCTTCGCGAATACTTTTTTGACAGCCCCCATCATGGGAGCAGTCGTAATTTAGTAGGATTTGGTTCCGGCGTAATACTTTCTGATGATGGTTATATTGTTACAAACAACCATGTTGTTGAAGGAGCTGACAAAATAGAAGTCACTTTCAACGACCGTAGAAAGATGCAGGCAACAATTGTAGGGACCGACAGTAACACAGACATTGCTTTAATTAAAGTGGAAGCAAATGCCCTTCCTTTTCTTGTTTTTGGAGACTCTGACAATGTAAAAGTCGGTGAATGGGTTTTAGCCGTAGGCAATCCGTTTAACCTTACTTCCACTGTTACTGCAGGTATTGTCAGTGCTAAAGCTCGTAACATCAATATTTTAGGAAGTCGTTCTGCTATTGATTCTTTTATACAAACCGATGCAGCTGTAAATCGTGGAAACAGTGGTGGCGCTTTGGTAAATACCGCCGGTGAGTTAATCGGAGTTAATGCAGCGATTGCTTCACATACAGGTGTTTATGAGGGTTATTCCTTCGCCATCCCTTCTAATATCGTAAAAAAGGTTACAGATGACATCTTACGCTATGGCGAGCCACAACGTGCATATCTAGGTGTAGAAATACGTGAACTGGATCAAGAATTAGCCAGTAAAGTAGGTGAAGAAGATGAGATTAAAGGCGTATATGTGGTACGTGTTACCGAAGGTGGAGGCGCAGCCGAAGCCGGTGTGAAATCAGGTGATGTGATATTGGCAATTAACAATAAAGAAGTAAACACACTATCACAACTACTTGAGGCAGTGGGTCAATACAGACCGGGTGATAAAGTGGATGTGCTATTATTACACAATAAAAAGCAGAAAAACATTGAAGTAACACTTCGAAATCAAGCCGGTACCACACAAGTTGTTAAAAAAGAAGACCAATTTTTCAATGAGGAATTGGGTGTAAGTTTAGCTCGATTAAATTCGGAAGATCGTTTAAAATATAATGTATCTAACGGATTAAAAGTCGTGGAAGTTAAAGAGGGCCTTTTAAGTCGAGGAGGTATCTCAAAAGATTTCATCATCTTATCAATCAACAATCAACGTGTTGACGATCAAGATGATGTACGTAAAGCGCTACATAATAACCGTTCCCGTATGGTGCGCATTCAAGGAATGTATCCCAACGGAATGAAAATAAGTTTTGAATTTTTAAATTAAAATTATAACATAAAATACTGATTTCCATTTTGGGAAGGAGGTGTCCAATCGGGCATCTCCTTATGTCGGTTTAAAACATTTCATCCCATTTAATTGTTAATAAATGGAATAAAATCAATTTTTTAAAGGTCTAATATTTATATCTATACAATAAAACACTACAAACATGAGGCAGCTAAAAATTACCAAATCTATTACAAATCGCGACACGGCATCCCTTGACAAGTATCTTCATGATATCGGAAAAGAGGAGATGATCACGGCAGATGAGGAGGTGGAGCTTGCCAGGAAAATTAAAGGTGGTGACCAGCAAGCCTTAGATCGCCTGGTAAATGCCAATTTACGTTTCGTGGTTTCAGTAGCCAAACAATACCAAAATCAGGGGCTTAGCCTTCCTGATTTAATTAACGAAGGGAACCTTGGTCTTATTAAGGCAGCACAACGCTTTGACGAGACCAGAGGCTTTAAATTCATATCCTATGCGGTCTGGTGGATTCGACAGTCCATTCTACAAGCTTTGGCGGAGCAAAGTCGAATCATTAGACTTCCGCTTAACCAAGTCGGCTCCATCAACAAAATTAGAAAGACATCTTCAAAGTTGGAGCAGATTTACGAACGACTTCCATCAACTGATGAAATCGCGGAACAACTTGATTTACCTGAGCATAAAATTAAAAACGCGATGAAAATCAACACGCGTTATATTTCTATGGATGCGCCTTTGAGGGCAGATGACGATCAAGTATTTTTGGATCAATTTGTACCGGATGATGTTGAAGGAACTGATGAAGCATTAATGCGTGAGTCCTTAGGAAGAGAAATTCAACGTTCACTTGCTTCACTTAGTGAAAAAGAACGTGATGTGATTAATATGTATTATGGTATTGGAATGAATCACGGATATACTCTTGAAGAAATCGGTGCAAAATTTGACCTTACCAGAGAACGTGTTCGTCAAATCAAAGAAAAAGCCATTCGCAGATTAAAGAATACCGCGCGTAGCAGGCTATTAAAAGCCTATTTGGGTCAATAGATTCAAGCTAGTATCGGATGATATAGAATTCCATTTCTCCTCCCCCCTTCATATTCAAGATTCATTTTAATTTTTTATAACGCAATAAAAAAAGCCGGCTTCCAAGGAAGACCGGCTTTTCTCATCATCTTAACCAAA
>CAZQBU010000106.1:0-2608 GCA_964592175.1 uncultured Lentimicrobiaceae bacterium | reverse complement strand
TGTATTGGCGACTGACGTCCATCCCATCACTAAAACACCTTCCAGAACAAGGACTTTCAGGCATAAATAAAATCATGAAACACCAGCCTTTATAACCGGGTCGGGCGGGGAGGAGGCATGTTCCGATGGTGATCGGAAGGGGAGCAGCGCCCGGGTGAATCAAGAAAGCACAGTAAATCTTGCAAGGTAGTACACGAATTCTTTCGTGGGCTATTTTGAGGTTATAAGGAGTTGGAAAGATGCAGGTTAAAGCTGCTTAATCCCATATGCTTAATAAAAGTATAAAATGATACTCCTTGTAACCGACGCAACCTTGCTTAGATTTATGTGCTTTTTTGAGTTCCGATATTGAATCGGAAGGGTTGACTCATTCATTCACACTTGATTTTTCCGTCCTTTTTATCAAGAAAAAGGACAAACGCTAACACAGCTTTATAAAAACAATCAATCCTGTTTTGCTATTCAGCAAAACAGGATTGATTTTCGTGGAGTTGCCGGGAATCGAACCCGGGTCCAAACAAGGAACACTTAGGCTTTCTACATGTTTATCCTGTTCATGATTTTCGTGCCGGGCAAGGAAACAGGCGTCCTAAGTCCGACCTTAGCTTCAGTTCCTTCATATTGCAGCCGAAGCTACTGCAATACTAGCCCAAATTTGGTTAGCACCCCGATCTCAGGCCGGCATCAGGCAGTTCCACCTGCGGGATGTCTCGTCTCATCACCTTGTGAAAAGATAAAGCTTCAATCTACTGTTCTTCGATTAAGCAGCGAGAGCAAAGTTAGTTTCGCCAATTATTGTTCGCGATCAAGATTTACGAGCGTCATCGCAAGGCTCGACATGCTTACATAACCATTCATCTTGCTGTCAAAACCAGTCAACCCCAATTATATGGTTAATCCATCAAAAAACGTGCCTAACCTGCATAATTCACCAATTCATATAACTATCAATTTAACTTTATCATAATAGGCTTATAATCATTGCACTAGAAGATTTCAGTAATAAATTAAAAAAGTGTTTATCATAAAATGAATTTTGATTTAATTTCGGCAATTTTTACGTTATGAGTTGTTCGCTGTAGTTTATTACAGCTTCACAACTCACGCCTGAAAATTTCTCAAAATTAAATTCATGAATTAAGCAGGCTAAGATAGATGCTGCAAAGATATGATAATTCCTGCAGCTGTATTTCAAGAAATTTAATTTAATCGTGCAGCGGACGTGCATAGCGTTGCACATCTTCTTTACTAATCATATTGCCGCCTAATATCACAAGCCGCTCCACGGCATTGTGCAGCTCACGGATGTTACCTGTCCATTTGAACTGCTGCAACTCATGTATTGCTTCTTCACTGAAGCGCGGTGCGGGGCGTCCCATCTGTGCGGCAAGGCGTTCAATGAAATGTTCGACAAGCAGCGGGATGTCTTCCAAGCGGTCGCGCAGGGGTGGCACCTGAATTAAAATCACGCTGAGGCGGTGGTACAAGTCTTCGCGGAATGTGCCTTTGCTTATTTCTTCGCGCAGGTTTTTGTTGGTGGCACTGAGTATGCGCACATCCACCGGAATTTCCTTTTCGCCACCCACTCTGGTGATTTTATTTTCTTGCAATGCCCGGAGCACCTTGGCTTGTGCCGATAAGCTCATGTCCCCAATCTCATCCAAGAAGAGGGTTCCTCCATGTGCCAGCTCAAAATCGCCTTTACGCTGTTTGATGGCAGAGGTAAATGAGCCTTTCTCATGTCCGAACAGCTGGCTTTCAATGAGTTCGGATGGTATGGCAGCACAGTTCACTTCAATGAAAGGGGCATGGGCGCGTGTACTTAATTCGTGCAGCTGGCGCGCTACCAACTCCTTGCCTGTTCCGTTTTCGCCGGTGATGAGCACGCGGGCGGTAGTAGGAGATACCTTATCAATCATTTGCCGAATATCGTTCATGGCGGAAGAGTCGCCAATCATTTCAAACTTTTTGCTGACCACCTGCTTCAAGACTTTCGTTTCCTGTATTAAGCGACTTTTATCTTGCGCGTTACGCAGCGTAATCAGTAGCCGATTCAAATCCGGTGGCTTTGAGATATAATCGTAGGCACCTTTTTTTATTGCTTCCACAGCCGTTTCGATGGTCCCGTGTCCGGAAATCATGATGACGGGTGTGTCGGTGATTTTCTTTATGGCTTCGAGCGTTTCAATGCCGTCCATTTCGGGCATTTTGATGTCGCAGAGTATCACATCAAACTCCTGCTCCTTAATAAGAGCAAGGGCTTCCATACCTGTTGCGGCATCTTCTATGCTGTATTTTTCGTATGCAAGTATTTCGCGCAAGGTTCGCCGGATGCTTGCTTCATCGTCAATAATAAGTACTTTGGGCATAAATTGAAATTTGGTCAAAAGTACAAAATTTTCGCGTTTGATAGGAAGAAGTGATTTTGAGGAATAATGTGCCTATGCGGATTACTGGTGCCCTGAGCGGAGCCGAAGGGCACCGCCTTTATTGGGCACAATAACAATGCACCCTTCGGCTCCGCTATTAGATTTGCAGTATAAATCAGGAAAGGGTATTTTTGATTATTTACTGAAGAACCAGAAGGAGGTGAGGTGAACTAGTTCGA
>CAZQBU010000105.1:0-3017 GCA_964592175.1 uncultured Lentimicrobiaceae bacterium | reverse complement strand
AAGAAGATACCCACGGTGGTTGCCCAACCCCAGCAGCAGCGAGGAGGTCAGCAATGAGCACACTCCAGACATATACCGGATATAGCGAGACAGATACCGCCTCCCGGCTGACCGTAGCCACCAACACCCTGACTATTACCTCCCTCGATACCGACGAGGATATGCGGCTGACCAAGGACTTCACCGCCTCCTACTTCTCCGGTGATTTCGAGCACACCTTAAAGATCAACGTGACCGTGGGAACCGGGGCAGAATCCTGTTATGTGTGGGCAGTGACCAACTCTATTGCCAACCCGCTCGGCACCCTCCGAACCGCCGCTACCGACATGCTGGCCCTCCAATGGTTAAACGGGGCGCTGGTCCTCGTAGAGGTGGAGACATCCGAATATTCAGATACCTCCTCTGCCTTGTCCCTTGCCACCGACTACTACCTCCGAGTGGTGAGAGACGAGGCGGTTGGAACCTACGGTACGCTCTACTGCTACATCTACACCGACCGGGAATACTGCGAGCTGGTGGATACCCTCACTCTCACTCTCCATGCAACAAACGACTGGCAATACCTCTGGGGATGCGGCGGTGTGGGCGATGGGGCGGGTTCCACCGTATTCACCGGGACCATTTACAACCTCACCCTCGATGCCTACGCCTACACAATGGAAGGAATCAGGACCAGGATCAGGGATATTTTGAACGAATCCACCGCCGCGTTCTGGACAGATGCCGAACTTAACTATTGGGTCAACGACGGCATCCGGGAAATCGCGGAACTTACCGGGTGCATCCAGAATATAGACGCCCTCACCACCACCAACGGCACCCGCACGGTAACCTATACGGGATACGATGTGGCAGCGGTGGAATATAAACCGGCCTCCGGAACCAGGACCGCACTTGCTCAATCCGACCAGTTACGAGACGGGCACGGCAGATACAACAGCACCACGCCGCAGTTCTTTTGGACCGGCAAAGGAGCATTCGGCATAGATCCGCTGCCGGACGCCACCTACAACCTGGACGCATACATTAACGATGTGGCGACAGACATGACGGTTGACAGCCAGATACCAGAGATCCCCCCGGCATTCCGTCCGTTGCTCGTCGATTACGGTCTATACCGGGCCTTCCTCAAAGAGGGCAACTATGGGGCGGCCTCCTTGTTCCACCAGATATACCAGTCGGAACTGATATACACGGCGCAAGACAACCTTGCCAACATACCCGATGCGCGATCCGAGATGAGGTATGAGTAATGGCCGAAGACAAAATACCGGTCGTTAAGATCAACCCGACGCTGCGGCCCATCCAGGGCATAGCCGACGAGAAAGGATACGATCACCCCGTCCCTGTTATCAAGTCGGCGGCATCTCTCAAGGGTGCAAAAGGCGAACAGGACAATGCCGTACCCATATCCGATGTAACCAAAGGCGTACCCTTCCGGGGTGGGATGTTCACAGATCGTGAGGTCGCGCTGATTCCCTCCGGCGGTTACTCTATGATCCAGAACATGCGAGCTACCCACCCCGGATTCGAGAAGCGCAAAGGATGCGCCAAGAAGCACACCACGGCAGACGGAACCAACGAGGTCATGACCCTGTTTCAGTACGCCAAGGGGAAAGTTACCGAGCGCCACTTCTACGCACAGATGAGTGATGGGGATGTGCTGGACGCTACTGATGCGCCTCCCACAGTTACAACGGGGGCATTTGGTACTGAGGTATTCGATGGGACTTCAACCGGCCAAGTCCCGGCATCCTGGGCGGTCATTGATGACAAGGTGATCTACTCCAACGGCTCTGATATGCACAAGATATACACCGGCTCAGACTATCTAATTTCCCGTGTGATCGTCTATATCGGGACTGCCGCGCCTCCGATCATTCCCACCGAAGGGAAGGACTATACCGATCAGGCAACGGACGGTATCACCACCACCTATATAGACCTATCATCCCTTGGAGACTTGGCCGTGGACTATGACTGCATCTTCGTCTGCACCCACATCCCGGCAACCTCGATCACATGGACGATGGCAAATGTTAATGGCACCACCTCCGCCGCCGCCGGTAAGTATTGGAACGGCGATTGGGCGGCCATGACCGGATTCAGTGACGGCACCAGTTCAGGAGGTTGCGCCTTCGCCCAATCCGGCACCCAATCCTGGACGGCCCCGACCGATGAAATCCCCCACTATATGTTCGGACAGAACGGGTTCTGGTATCAAATCTACCTCTCCTCCGGCGATCTGGACAGCGATACGAAGGCCTCGGCTCTCACTTACAACACTACCTGGCAATCCCTCCAGAACATTTGGGACGGGGTGCTGGTGGATGTAATCGAGGCCCAGTTCTACGACCAGAGTGACGATACATATCTAACCTATGGCTCCACATCCATAGACATCAGCGATGGCACCACCTCGGACATCCTCTACTTTGCATCCCTCGACCCCATTGTTGGATTCTATGTGGATGTGGGGGAAACCCCGAACACCACCGCCTCAACTACTATCAACCATGTGTATTATTGGCAGAATGGGAATACATGGGCAGAAGTGACATCGGCTGACGACGACACCGATGGGTTCTCCAAGTCTGGTTTTGTAACCTTCAAGCGCCAGAGCGACGTATTCAAGCAACAATTCGGTGGGTTACAGTATCACCTCTACTGGTACAAGATAACATGGGACCAGACCCTATCATCAGACGTTCAGTTATCCATCCAGACCATGCCTTATTTCGACATCACTGAGTACGGGCAAAAAGGGATTGCGAACTGTGCATGGCGGGACCGACTTGTCTGCAACTTTGACCGCTGGCCCGTGGACCTTTATGTATCAGGGAAACACGCCCCAATGGTATTTACAGGGGATGACGCAACTATCTTGGAACGTCCCGGCGATGGTCGGTTAAACAAGGTTACAGCTATCAAACGCTTCTTCAACAACATCCTCGTATGGCAAGAGGAGAAGGGCACCGAGGGTGGTTGCGTTACCATGTACCAAGGCTACGACCCAT
>CAZQBU010000104.1:0-3215 GCA_964592175.1 uncultured Lentimicrobiaceae bacterium | reverse complement strand
CAAACCCCCATAGTGGACTCTCACCACCAAGTTAAGTACCATGCACGGCACACAAAAAAGAGCCTCTTTAATCAAAAAAAGGCTCTCTCTAAATTATATATTAGCTTATTAAATATTCTTCACCTCAGCTACCAGCTTTTGAAGTACTGCTTTCGCATCTCCAAAGAGCATACGGTTTTTAGCATGGTAGAATAAGTTGTTGGGTATGGCGGCATAACCTGCGGCCATACTACGCTTAATCACAATAACATTCTTAGCGGATAGCACTTTAATAATGGGCATGCCATAAATCGGGCTGCCCGGATCATCTTCAGCAGCAGGGTTAACCACGTCGTTAGCGCCGATTACCACAACCACATCCGTATTATCCATTTCCTGATTGGCATCATCCATTTCCATTAGCTTTTCATATGGAACATCCGCTTCGGCAAGCAATACGTTCATATGTCCCGGCATACGACCTGCTACGGGATGTATGGCATATTTCACCTCCACACCTCTTGAACCCAAAAGCGTGTCCAGTTCATGGCATAAATGCTGAGCTTGCGCAACGGCTAAGCCATAACCCGGAACTATATATACTTTTTGAGAATAGTTCAATAACACTGCAGCATCGCTTAAGGTTATTTCCTTCACAGTTTTATCCACATCTTCACCACTGCCGGAACCACCTCCACCAAATGAACCTATAATCACATTCAACAAGGATCTGTTCATGGCATTACACATGAGGATGGTAAGAATCATGCCCGCAGCACCAACTAAAATACCACCTAAAATCATTGCTTGGTTGCCATAGATAAATCCTGCCATCGCTGCAGCAACACCGGTAAGTGCGTTCAACAACGAAATAACTACCGGCATATCAGCTCCACCAATCGGCATTACAAACATCACACCATAAATGAGTGACATTGCAGTAAGTGCATAAATTGCCCAAAGCAAACTGCTGGGTTCATTCGGGGAAATAATAATATACACACTAAGTGCAATTGTTACTACCAAGAGGAATAAGTTCAGATAAGTCATAAACGGCTTCATGATATCACCGACCTTACCATCTAGCTTACCATATGCAATTAAGCTGCCACTAAATGCAATGGCACCTATAACCAATCCCAATACGGTAACTAAAATAGATCCAACATCACCTGCAATGGCATTCGGATATTCGAGAAGTGCAACCAACATGGATGCAGCCCCACCCGTAGCATTATATATTGACACCAACTGCGGCATTGCAGTCATTTTCACCTTACGAGCAACAATCCATCCGATTGTTGAACCTAAACCGATGAAAACAAGAATCACCAATGCGTTAGCTAATCTGATAGTTTCACCATCTGCATTTTTATGAAACAATAAGGTGGTAATCATTGCCAAGCCCATACCACCGGCAGCCCATAAGTTACCTCGGCGTGCGGTGTCAGGATGTGACAACAGTTTAAGACCATACACAAATAACAGAGCAGCAACAAGATAGCTCAATTCAAGCAATGATTCACCCAAAGTGAATTGTATACCGCTTGCGGTTTCTAAAATATTATCCATCATGGCTTACTTCTTTTTCTTTTTAAACATTTCCAACATTCTGTCGGTAACTGCAAAACCACCAACCACATTCAATGTACCAAATATCAGGGCTAAAACACCCAACACCAATTCAAGAGAAAAAGTATTGAGATCGGAATGCCCTACAAGGATAATTCCTCCGATAATAATTACACCGCTAATTGCATTTGCTCCCGACATTAAAGGAGTATGTAACACAGACGGAACGT
The DNA here is from genome assembly GCA_964592175.1 of uncultured Lentimicrobiaceae bacterium. Classification (GTDB taxonomy): domain Bacteria; phylum Bacteroidota; class Bacteroidia; order Bacteroidales; family F082; genus JALNZU01. The sequence continues at coordinate 1,434 of CAZQBU010000104.1, read as the reverse complement.
GTGCGATCACTTCAATGCCTAAAAAAACAGAAAGGGCAATAATGAAAATTGCTTCTTTATATTCAAAGAATAGCGTTAATACCTGCTCCATATTCTTATGCTTTATTTATAATTGATTTTACTCTTTCGTTATATATTTCGCCATTATGCGTGATACATGTACCTTTCACAATATCATCCTCAAAATTGAGAACCAATTCGCCTTCATCACCAATCATCAAACGCATGAAGTTATATACGTTTTTACCAAACATACGACTGGCATCAATAGGTTTCAGTGAGGGATAATTTGATTGTCCGATAATTGTAACACCATTATGTACTACTGTTTCGTTATCCTTTGTCAACTCACAGTTTCCACCACTTGATGCGGCAAGGTCAATAATCACCGATCCGGGTTTCATACTTTCCACAGCTTGTTTTGTCAACAAAACCGGAGCTTTCTTACCGGGGATTTGTGCGGTACATATTACCACATGTGAGCGGGCAGCCTGATCGTTAATAGCTTGTTGTTGCTTTTGTTTAAACTCTTCAGTTTGCTCCACTGCATATCCACCGGCAGCTTTATCTTCTGTAGCGCCTTCCACTTCCACAAATCTACCACCAAGGCTCATCACCTCTTCTTTTACTGCGGAGCGCACATCAAACACATGTACTTGTGCACCGAGTTTACGTGAGGTAGCAATCGCTTGTAAGCCGGCAACTCCGGCACCTAGGATTAGTACATTTGCCGGGCGAATTGTTCCGGCAGCCGTCATAAACATTGGGAAGAATGTAGGCAGCTGATAGGCAGCTTGTAGCACAGCCATATAACCCGAAACTGTAGCCATGGAAGACAAAATATCCATTGCTTGCGCTCGGGTAGTACGTGGAATCAAATCCAAGCTGAAGGTAGTTAGACCTTTACTTATAAACGTATTAACCAATTCATGTTCCCATAAAGGGTTAAATGCACTAATCCAAACCTGATTAGTTTTAATAGCAGCCAACTCCGCATCGAGTGGCATTTGGATTTGAAGCAAGACTTCTGCTTTTTCAAATAGTTCGGCCCTTGTCACAATTTTAGCTCCAACAGCCTGATAATCAGCATCACTGGCAAATGCCTTTTCTCCCGCTCCTTGTTCAACCAGTACCTCTACCTTTAAATCGATAAAAGACTTTACTGTTTCGGGGAGTAAGGCAACACGAGATTCGATACCATGTTCCTTTAATAAGCCTAAAACCATAAAATTTCAATTTAATTTTATTATAAAACTTGACAGCAAATCTAATGAAAAAAGCCCATTAAATACAATTGATTTTGAAGAAGTTATTTACACAATCAGAAGTAAGAAGAATAATTCTTTCTCGGAGAATAATATTTACATGAGGCAATCGAGTTTCACAAAACCAAAAAAGCCTCATCTCGCAATGGAGACAAGGCTTTCTATAAGG
>CAZQBU010000103.1:0-3222 GCA_964592175.1 uncultured Lentimicrobiaceae bacterium | reverse complement strand
AAAAAAATCTCCCTTTTGATGTTTTTATCCAAAGGGAGATTGTTGAAAAGTGTTTGTAATCCCGAAAATTAGAAATTATTCTGTTTTCTGAAAGTGCCTAATTCGGTTTAATACTTTTAAATAATATACTTTTACGTTTTGTATGTATCAAATTTTCTCTATCGCAAGTAATTTAGTCAATAGTATCCGATATTTGATAATTAAATACCTTACAATGTTAGGTTGAAAACCACACTTTCTAAATTTATTTTCCTTAAAAAAAACTTAAAAATTTCAATTTTTATAAGAATACAAAATTAAAACCGCATATTATATTAGTTGCCAGTCAATTATAAATTTCTCCATTACCTAAAAATAATCAAGTATTTTTCCTCCTTCGCTATTTTATTTAGTATTTTGCAGAATAAAATTTCATTTTTTTGATAAAATTTAGTTAAATAGTTTTTACCCTTAAATTCTTCTAAGAACTCTAAAGGAAAAATCATTATAAAATTCCAAAAGAACAATACACTTAAGAGTAAAAGCTTCAGTGCAAAACTCAAGTCCTAAAATAATTTACCCGAAAACGCAGAAAACATCTATGTGTTCTTTGCGTGAAACCTCTTTGCGAACTTTGCGATAAGCATTGCGTTCTTTGCGTGAAAACACTTTGAATACTTTGCGTGAAACCTCTTTGCGAACTTTGCGATAAGCATTGCGTTCTTTGCGTGAAAACATTTTGGATGAACAAAAAAAGCCCCCTCAATTTATGAAGGAGCTTTGTTAATACGTTTTATTGCTGAATCCCTATTTCAGCCAGCGATCCAACCAGTTATAGAAGGTACGCTGCCATAAAATGCCGTTCTGTGGCTTCAGCACCCAATGGTTTTCATCCGGGAAATAAAGATATTCAGCCGGAATGCCACGCAAAATTGCAGCATTAAAAGCTGCCATTCCCTGCGATGCCACAATACGGTAGTCTTTTTCACTGTGGATTACAAGTATGGGGGTATCCCAGTTTTGGACAAACTTATGCGGTGAATTAGCATAAGACCATTGTGCCTTTTTATTGGTTTTATCCCAGAAAGGACCACCCAAATCCCAGTTTACGAACCACATTTCTTCTGTTTCCAGATACTGCTGCTCAAAATTAAACATGCCGTCGTGCGCAATAAATGCTTTAAAGCGCTTTTCGTGATGTCCGGCAAGCCAGAAGATAGAAAATCCGCCATAGCTGGCACCTACTGCTCCAAGCCGTGTCTCATCAATAAATGGCTCTGTCTTTACCATATCAATAGCTGATAAATAATCACGCATATTTTGCCCGCCATAATCGCCGCTAATTTGTTCCAGCCATTCCATCCCGAAGCCGGGTAAGCCTCTTCTGTTCGGTGCAACAATGATATAATCGTTAGCTGCCATCATCTGGAAATTCCAGCGGTAGGACCAAAATTGACTGACGGTGCTTTGAGGACCTCCTTGACAATATAATAAGGCAGGGTATTTTTTGCTTGGGTCGAAGCCCGGAGGATAAATCACCCAAGTCAGCATTTGTTTTCCGTCAGTAGTTGGAATCCAGCGCTCTTCTACCCTACCCATTTCCAGCTGATCTAAGATTGGCTTGTTAACAAAGCTAATTTGCTGCTCTTCGCCTGTCATTTCTTGTATGCTGAACAGCTCTACCGGTGATGACATCGACATGCGACTTCCTATAAGCCTGCCCGCAGCAGGATATACGGCTGTATAGCTGTGTACTCCATCCGTTATTTTTGTTATTTCGTCATCTGAGATAGTAATGCTGTAAATTTGATCCAGGGCATGACGGTTGCTGACGAAATAAATTTTACTTCCTTCCGCATCCCAGCTGAGTCCTTCGGCATCTTGATCGAAATTTTCAGTGAGGTAACGCTTCTCACCGCTTTCCATATCCATTAAAAATAAGCGCAGCTTATCTGCCTCATAGCCATCACGTTCCATGCTTTCCCAGGCTAAATATCTGCCATTGGGCGAGAAAATGGGATTGATATCGTAGCCCATCATACCACTGGTGAGGTTAATGGTTTTACCGCTTACCAAGTCGTATTGATAAAGGTCGCTATTGGTAGATACGGCATATTCCATCCCGGTCTTTTTACGAGAAGTATATACCACGGACTTGCTATCCGGATGCCAGCTAATTTGTTCCATGCCACCAAAAGGACGCAATGGCGCTTCCCATGGTTCACCCTCCAAAATATCGATGCTGTTGGATAAGCTTTTCCCGTCGTAATCGGCAATGAAGATATGTGTCAATTCATCCACCCAATGATCCCAATGACGATACATCAGGTCGTTATTAATGCGTCCGGTAGATTTCGGCAGGTCGGGATAGATGTCAGCCACGGTTTCTTTCATTTTAACATCCGCCAAATACATCAGTTTTGTCTGGTCGGGAGAATAATCAAATCCGTTTATACCACCTTCAATATCAGACAATTGAACTCGCCCGCTGCCTTGGGTATTCATTTCCCAAAGCTGCATACTGCCGCTTTCGTTACTCAGGTAGGCAATGGCTTTGCCATCGGGGCGCCAGCGTGGATTATATTCACCGGCGCTCGTATGTGTCAGCTGTTTGAGCTCGCTGCCGTCAATATTCATCAAGTATAAATCGGAATTGCCTTTGTTTTCTTCAATGCTGTAATATGTAATGGTAAACAGCAGTTGTTTTCCATCCGGCGATACGGCAATTTCACCTATGCGTCCCATCGCCCATAGGGCTTCAGGAGTAAGGCGGCCGTCTTCGATTTTCACTTCGGCAGGTCCAATGACATTTGCCGGTGATTCGTTCTTTTCGGGTGCGCTGCATGAGCTTATTAATGCTGCAGCAGCTAAAAACAGGAGTTGTAGGCTTCTTTTCATCATATGTTTGGATTCTATTTTGTTCAGGCTTCGAAATTAAAGATATTTTCTGATATATAAGCCTTTATGCTTGATGTTTTGAAGCTGGAGGTATTAATGTAAGGAAAGCTTGTGTCGGAGGAACTCAATTTAAAATGCTGTTCGTCCTTTTTCTTGATAAAAAGGACTAAAAATAAAGCATGAACATCGTTCCATAGGAACGCAACCTTTGTAAAAACTGTTGCAGCAAGTTTTTACCTCGTCCTGTAGGGACGAAACACGCTCCCAGCGACAGTTACACACAAGAAAACACATCTCTTTCGTCCTTTTTCTTGATAAAAAGGACGGAAAAATCAAGCATGAATA
>CAZQBU010000102.1:0-3223 GCA_964592175.1 uncultured Lentimicrobiaceae bacterium | reverse complement strand
CCACCGAAAACAAGAAACAAGATAAATCTCCATCAACCGCCAGGAAGCAAGAAATCCAATCATCAGCGGCCTTAATAGACATAGACAGCCTGTCCGTTCCGGTGAAAATTAAGAAACTTATTAAACACGGTAAAGATGACTCTTATCCGTCCCGCAGTGAAGCTGATATGGCGGTAATAGTGTCGTTGATCAATAAAGGACTGAGGGAGAATGAAATCAGACAGATATTCCAGACGCATCCCATTGGAGAAAAATATCGGAGCCATAATGCACCGGATGATTATTTGAAGCATACCATTCATAAAGCGAAGGAAATGTCCAATCTGACCGATGAAGAAATGGAGAATCCTCTTTTCACATCAGGCTCTATTTCCAAGACGGAAAAGGGGCATCGCCTGAAGATCCTCAACTTTGAAGAATACATGGTGAAGAAGTACAAGATCAGAGTCATGGATCAGGAAAATGCCTTCTTCAAGTACAACGGGAAATGCTATGAACACTGCACGGAAAAAACACTGAATAACCTGTGCCAAAATGAATTAGGCGAATACAGGCATCTTTTTGGCAAATCCAACCTAAACGAATTGATTCATTATGCTATCGGCGATGCCCTGGTGAACAGTGAAGATGCCAGAATTAATCAGGTCAAATACCTGACTCTGCAAAATGGGCTTTATGATCTGGATGCTGGTGAGCTTATAAAACATTCCCGTGACATCTTCACGACCAATCTATTGCCCTATAATTATGATCCGAATGCGACATGTCCCAGGTTCATTCAATTCCTGAAGGAAATATTTGAGAATGATCAGACGAAAATAGACTTCGTCCAGGAGGCTGTTGGTTATGCGTTTCATAAATCCTTGCCCACGCCGGCGGCATTCTTTCTGGTCGGCAGCGGCAGCAATGGAAAATCCGTATTCATCAACACCATCGCCAGTCTGATAGGAAAGGAAAATACGTCCAACGTCAGCTTTAATGCCTTCTCCAATGAATATTACGTCCTGGAGCTCTTTCAGAAAATGATCAATATCTCCGGTGAAACGCCGCAAAATAAATGCATCAATACGGATGCTGTTAAGGCCGCCACTGCCGGAGACTGGATCACGGGAAGGGAATTATACAAACAGCCCATGAAATTCAGGCCTTTTGCCAAGCACTTCCTGGCCATGAATAAGCGGCCTAATATTATGGATCAATCTCATGGAATGTGGAGACGGATCTGGGTTTTGGAATTTAACCGGCGATTCACTGAAGCAGATATGGACCTGCAACTGGAAGAGAAGCTGGTCGGCGAACTATCCGGCATCTTCAACTGGGCGCTGGAAGGTTACAGGACCCTGAAAGAAAAGAAATTTGCCCTCAGCGAAACACCATCCATGAAAATGTCGAAGAAGGAATATCGGGATGAACTTACCAGTGATAGTGTCGGTTCTTTTGAGAAGAAGTGCCTGCAGAAGTCAAGCAATCCCAAAGATGCGATTATCTTCAGTGAAACGTATGATGGTTATGTGGCCTACTGTATACGTGAAGAAAAACCAGACATACAGGTGAAAAATGATTTCAAGAAAAGGCTTAAAGATATGGGCTATACAATAAGAAGTTCAACCAGACATAACAATAATGTATGCATCCTCAATGTAAAGATGAATATAAAAGAATAAAATTTTTGTATGGGGGAGGGATAAGTCTATAGCTTTTTCTTTCCCCCTTCCAAAAAGAAGAAACAATTTATCCATGTTGAACCAGATCATAGCTCTTGGATTAACAAAAGATTAACAAGTACAAGGCCAGAAATACAGGATAATGGAAGAATTATATAGGCTTAAAGAAAAGATTAACAAGATTAACAAGAAAAGTACACATTCCCAAAAATAATTCAGTAATAGATATATTATTATAGTTATAAATAATCTCAAAAAGGATAGAGATTTTAGTTAATCTGGTTAATCTTTCGGGAAGTCTTTTAAATTATTCTGGAATATGAGTTGTTGAACATGAATATGTTAATCTAAAGTTATTCTGGGAGTTATGATCAATGGTTATCTCAAAATAAGCCTTGCCCCTTTCTTTTGGGAGGGGGGAAGAAAAGATAACTCAATATTAATTTTAAAAGTCAATGGCTGATGATATTTCTTGTTGAGTAGTTTCTGAAATCATCTGCCTCGGATCGTCCATGGAAAGGACATGTAAAAAAGGAGAAAAAGAAATGAATGAAAAAACAGTATTTGGAACACAGGAATGGGCAAAATATAATGAAAACTGTATTAACGGTTGTAGTCATGATTGTAAATATTGTTACGCTAAATCTAATGCAGTCCGATACAAACGGAATACGGTTGACGGTTGGAAAAATGAGGTTTTCAATTTTAATAAGATTTCAAAAGGATTCAACAAGCGTAGTGGCACATTCATGTTTCCCACAGCGCATGACATTACTCCGGATCATTTAGATGAGTGTATTTCTTTTCTCGAAAATATTCTGAGGCCAGGGAATGAAGTTCTGGTGGTCTCTAAGCCTCACCTCGAATGTATTAGCAAAATATGTGATTTGCTACCCCAGTATAAACATCAGATCCTTTTTCGATTCACCATCGGATCAACGGATTCTGCGACATTAAATTTCTGGGAACCTGGTGCACCTGACTTTGACGAGAGACTGGCAGCATTGAAATATGCGTTTGACATGAGATACAAGACGAGTGTTTCCTGCGAACCCATGTTGGATGAAAATATTGATGAACTTATTTTCAAGGTATCTCCATATGTAACAGATTCAGTCTGGTTGGGGAAGCTGAATTATCCTGGAGCAAGACTAGCAATTAATGGCGCGAATGATTCTGAAACTTTGGCCACCATGAATGAGCTCATGTCAATACAATCTGATGGGTGGATCATGGAACTCTATTCACGATATAAGGATAATCCGCAAATTAAATGGAAGGAAAGCATCAAGAAGGTAGTGGGATTGGAAATACCTATAGAAAAGGGGTTGGACGTGTGAAAAATAATTCATCCAATATCGATAATTGACATGAAAAATATTGAGAGCAATAGTCGGCTGCTGCTTCTGGTTATATCAGAACAATAGCCACTGAAACCTTCCTGGGTCGTTCAGGGAGAGAGATCTGTAGTAATGAATATATGGGGAAGGGATGGATGGAACTCCTCGTATAATGATCGAACCCAAAGGTGTCAAGGTGCCGGAATGTGTTTTAGCTTT
>CAZQBU010000101.1:0-3229 GCA_964592175.1 uncultured Lentimicrobiaceae bacterium | reverse complement strand
AGGATATGATTTACTTTCAAAACTTAAAGATAAAGTTTTTTTGTCTCAATGGATTATTACTGAATGGGAAGGAATTCAAGATGGTTTTGAACAAAGTATAGAAGGATTCAAAAACATATTATTTCCAAGCGGAAAACAAACATCTGACAGTTATAAAATGCAAGTAGTGGTTGCAGCATTAGAAAATGAAATTATTGATACATATTTTGATTCAGAAGAAGCAAAAGAAATTAAAGATAAATTATTAACTGGAGAATATACGCAAAACGATGTAATAAATGCTTTAAAGAAAAATGGAAAAAATTATAATGAAATTTTAGACAGTTATTTTACTGCAAGTGGCTTAGATAATGTAAAAAATATGATTTTATCTAAATTGTATACAGGTTCTGTTTCAATTGGAAACATGGCACCATCAATTGCATTATCTATAATTACTGGAAATCCAGTTATTGGTTCAATTGCCATGGGCTTATCATCAATGGGGAATGCTCAAAATGACGCTTTAATGAATGGCGCAAGTAGATTATCAGCATTTATATATGGATCATTAATAGGGTCATCAGAAGCAACTTTGGGATATTTTCTAGGAAAAACACCTTTTTTAAGTAAAAGTTCAGTAAATTTATTTAAAACAGCTGGTTTAGTAGCTACTTTAAAAGGAATGGTTTCAAATGCAAGTGGAGAATTAGTAGAAGAGGGAGCACAATTTATATTTGATAATTTGATATTTAGGCCATTATTATTAGGTCAACCAATAGATATAGAAGATTTGATAGGTGGTACAGCAGAGTCAGCTAGTATGGGCTTTTTTGTATCTTTACTTATGGGTTCTGGTCAAGTAGCTATAAGAATAGGAACGGATATAGTTAATTTATCTGCTGAACAAATAAAAACTGCATATGAAGCATATAGTATAAAAGATCCTGTTTTAAGAATGGAAAGATTAGAGGAAATATCGGGGCCACTTGGGATTAGCTTTAATTTATTTGGTGAAAAAAATAATAATTATTCTCAACAAGTTGACTCTGAATTAATCTTTTCTGAAATTGGACTTCCAAAAGATAAAAAATCCAGGTTATCTATTTTACTTAAAAATACCTTTCAATCAGCTTTGTTGAAGCTTCAAAGAGTAATTAACAATTCTGAGGTGCATTCTGATTTGCATTCTGGTGAATCAATTGAAAATACTATTTATAAGAAATTAGATAATGTTTTAATACTAGAAGATGGACCAATAAAATCTAAAGAGATAAATTCTATAATAAATAATATATTAAGTATTGAAGACCCAAATATTAGAATTTCCATTCTAAATAACGTTTTTAATAACGATAAACAATATAGTATTATTGAATATAAATTAATCGCTTCAATATATGCTTTAGAGGATACAAATTTAAAAAAATCTATATTAGATAGTTTTAATAATAATGTTATTGATATTAGTAATTATTATGGAGCTGGAGCGATATACATTTTATTAAATATTGGGAAACAATTTGGTGACATTAATTTGGAAAATGTTGATTTTAGCAATCCTAATAATGATTTGTCAAAATTAGGAATTAATGCTCTTGAATTATTGTCTTGGGCTAATGAAAATAATAATAAATTAATAATAAAATACGCAAATATAGGAGATCTAAAAGATTTATTGTTCTCGGGTTCAATTGACTTTGATGCATATGAAGAATATTATAAAGAAAAATTTAATGCTATGCCAACAAATGAAATAGTATCCATTCTTTCATATAATGGAGATAATCCGAAAATAAAAAAAATGATTGATGTGTTAATAAAATCGTGTTATCCAGATTTGCATTATTATTTTCCTGATTATACAATTCCGGGTCGAGCAACAATTACGTCTAAAAGTCAAAATGTAAGTGTGTTTGAACTACTATCAATAGTTACAAATTTAGATTCATTCATAGCTTTTTTGAATGGTTCTTTAAAACTAAACAATCAAAATCAATACATATATTTAAATGCTTTAAAAAACTTATTAAACTTTATAAAGTATGATAATAATTCTATTAGATTGAATGAATATGAAATAAAAAGAATTGAATTTTTGGTTAGAAATTATGATGAAGATCTTAATGATATGGAGTATTTGGTACATCAAGCTCGTTTAGAATTAGAAAATAGAGGAGTAAATCAAATAGTAATAGATGGACTAATAATTTCTAAACCAAAAAACTTTAATTTTAACTATCAAAATATTAGAATAAAAGACTTAATAAAAATAATTAAAATTATGCCTCCAGAATTAGCTAATTCAATTAAAGGAATAAAATTATTTGATGTGGAAAACCCAGATGATTATTATTGGAAAATTGCGTATAGTATTAATCATGTGAGCGTAGCATGTGGGGGAGATGGCTATATTTATATTTATTCTCCTGCATCTTCAGAATGGAATTCCTCTTATCTTTCTGATACAATGTATCATGAAGCTGCTCATAATTTTGATAATCAAAAAAAATGGAGAAAATATAGTGAAAGTAAAGAATGGATAGAAGCAATAGCTTTGGATAAAACTGCTCCTACAGAGTATGCAAAAACAAACAACGTAGAAGACTTTGCTGAATCAGTTGTTTTATATTATAGTGATAGAGATAATTTTATTAAAAATTTTCCTCATAGAGCTGCTATATTAATGAAAATATTTAAATAAGGAGGAACATATGAAAGAAGAAGAGTTAATAAGAAACAATTATATGAAAACAACAAGTTTAAACGAAAATGGTTATTTTGAGACCCATTATTTTGATAATAGTTGGAATTATACTACTGAAGATAAATCTATTAATAAAATAATTAAATACTTCGATGAAAATGGAAATCAGATAGATGAAGACATTATTGATAACTGCGATATTAATAAATATAAAGAAAACACAAATTTTGAAAGAATAAATAAAAAAACACCTTCTGGAGGAGATTATTCTGAAGCACATTTTTTTGATAATGATTGGAAATATACTACAAAAGATCAGGCGCAGAATATTGTTATAAGAGAGTGCAATAATGATGGTACTTTGCTTAGAGAAACTTACATGCATAAAAATAATACTGATGATACTCTTCAAAAAAAATAATATATATATTTTTTTTATGTTATAATACTTACATAAGATTAGTAATAATTGTTTAATTTTTAGAGAGATGCGTTTGGTGAAAGCATTAATTGCATATAATGAATGACACTTATATATACAAA
>CAZQBU010000100.1:0-3385 GCA_964592175.1 uncultured Lentimicrobiaceae bacterium | reverse complement strand
CGCATTGGCCCCGTAGCTCAACTGAATAGAGTATCTGACTACGGATCAGAAGGTTACAGGTTTGAATCCTGTCGGGGTCACCAGCAAAATCAACCCTTTCCAGCAGTATACTGAAAAGGGTTTTTTCTTTTATACATACTTTTATACATACAACGGAAATAAAAAAACAACTATAGTTTTTATTTGGTTGTTACAAGCAAAAACAAAAAATGAAAAAGCTGCGTCGAAGCCGGATCATAGCCGCATCAAAAAAAATCTGAATTGCGAACAACCGCTGTCAAAGCTCTGTCTAACTGGAATTTTATTACAAAAAAGGAACAAGAAGTGAATGTCTGGGGAATAATTGGGGCGTGCTGATATGGTGCAAAAATGGTGTCAAAATACTGAGAAATGAAAAAGCCCCTGATCACGAATGATGCAGGGGCTTATGAATTATTGGGCTTTGTTGTTTACTTCACTTTTGCTGCTAAGTCGTTACCCGCTTTAAATCTAACAACAAAACGAGGCCTTGGTCTTGCAGCACTAAACGAATAATCTTCATTAATACCTATAACATCAAACTCTGCTGCCATTGTCGCACCATCTTTAATTGTTATTGTATAAACTTGATTACGTAAAAGTTTCGAGCAAAGGAATAAGTTGTCTGAACTTATAACATGCTGCCTTTCTTCACCTGTAGCATCGTTTTTTGAGTGGATCGTATATGGAATGGTGCCAATCAGGTCAGGAGGTATAAAGCTTCTTAAATCACCCCAAATTGCCATATACGGGTCTTGAATCTTTATGCTTTCGGGATGAGCCATCCCATGCATTATAATCAGTTCTGCAAAAGTGTGCGTATCAGGGAGGTTAAAATAAAATCTTGCCGGGGCAGATTTTACTACGCCTGCTGCATCGGTCACGAAATATAAAAATATAAAAGGTTTTGTTTCATCGCCTTCTAACAAAGGAAAATCAGTTAAGCCGGTCTGTGCTGTAAAAGAATAAGGACCATTATATTGGTTGGCGTTCGCTGTCAACACAAAAGGTAATATATAGATAATATCATCAGGGAGAAGGCCGGGGATGCCTGCATAAGGATCTATGCCAATCTTAATGAAAAAAGTGCCATCATCCTCAACAATTAATACATTGAAGTTGTTAGGCATTAAAATACGGTTGGCAATATTGAAGTTAAAATTATAACTATCATAAACCGTACTGAAATAAACACCCACTGATGGAGTATTTACAATATTGGCCGGCTTATATGACCTAACATCCCGGGATGGGTCTTTAATGATATTATAAAAGAACATGCCTTCCGACCAGGCATTTTCGAAATCAAAATTCAATGGCCAGTCAGGAAGTACCATTTCATTGATGTAAGTTGAAAAACTATTCTTAAACGGTAGTTTGCAGATATTTTCGGTATTGAATGAACGGTCAATAAGACTGCGGCCGACTGCTGTTAACCGGATGCCGCCAGTGCCAATGTCCGCCTGATTTTCAAGGTCAAAATTAATACTGAACTGATTGATGAAGGGATTGTAGTTCGATTCAATGATAACCGGAGGCAGCAAATTACCACCTGACAGGATCATGTCCTGAAAACCCAGGAACCCATTACCATCAAGTAAGGGATAATTTGCCCGGACAGCTTCAGCCCATGAGGTTGATCTCCCCTGGCGGTTTTTAAAATTCAAAGGAATAATACTGTCTTTGAAAGGCCTCAATAATTGTGAAAGATTTTTGATCTTGTACCGCTGCAGTTGCTGCAATGCAGTGTTCGGGTTTGATACTAAAGGCTGATATTTGGAAGCTGTGATCAATGCATTCCATTTACGGAAAACTACGTTGCCCAGCTTGCCGATCGCATCGCCAAGAAAACCATTTACTATTAGTGCCATGATAATAAGATTTTAATGATTACAAAAGTTATGATTTATAAGCTACAAAAAAGGGCTTACCATGCAGGATAAGCCCTTTGAAATAGCTGCCGTTTATTATTTACAAAGTAATTTCTACGGTGCCGCTGTAAACACTGTCGCTGCTTTGATTGCCGTCAGGGTTAACAAAGAATGAATAAACATGAACGGTATCGCCGGTCCAGGTTGCAGGAATATCCTGCTGGTCAACACCGGTTATCCTGGTGGTAGTTGTAGCGCTGTAAAACCATTCGTTTTTGTCTTCGTTGTAGGTTGCAACATATAACAGGTCGAGATTTGCAGGATCAACCGGATCTATGGGAGGAGCCCACGACCTTTTGACCTTGCTTGCAAGTTCGTTACCCGCTGTGATGTTAGAAGTTTTGTAAAGAGGGCCTTTTGCAATAAGGAGCAGCGAATAATCAATTGCATAGCTGCCCGGCAATCCGGTGATGGCAGTTTTAATGTTGTTTTTTATGAAAACATTGAATTCTGACATCTCCAGTGCCATGTTCTGAAATGAAATTTTAAGCATGGAAAGCAGTTTGCGGGCTTCTGCCACCATTAAAGAAAACTTGTTCCGCTGGTTCACCTGGTCAGGGGTTCTTGGGTTTTTAACTTCAATGGGTTTTGAGCGCATTGTGTTCTTGGAGAACTGTTTAGAGAATACAGCAGTACCGAACTTTTGTTTGGTTCTGCCAGTGATTGGGTTTTGTACTATTGCCATGATTTTAAGATTTAGGGGTTATTGGTTAATTTTTAATGCTCATAAGCGGCCTTGATACGGAGTTGATACGGACTTAATTCGTTTTTGCTTTTTTCTGTTTGTCGAACCATTCCGGGAATTTCTTTTTCAGGAGGTTGATGATCACGGTGGCGAGAATCCCTCCTATTATGCTAATAAGATATTTTATCAAATCACCCAGGCTGCCAAATTGACCGGGATCTATTTCTGAGAGTGCGGTGGCGGTTCCGGCAGTTGATGCCGTTCCAATTAAAAAGTTTGCAATGTTGTGGATCATGATGTTTTAGATTTTGATTTAATACAAAATTACTTCAAAATCAGGCGTTTCGGAAGTTTCAACGTCTGTAATGCTTGATAATCGTAGTTTATGGAGTGTCTTGCTTCCGATTAGCTTTATATCAGGACTGTTGATAAGTATTGAAAAGTTTTTCAGTGCAAAAAGGCGGCTTCGCCGCCCAGCTAATGAAAAAAATATATCATTAATGAAACCTGTATGCAGCAAAAAAGCGGAGCGGTGGCTGAATTGCAATGTTTTTCGAATAAAAAATTTTATACCATTGAAAAGAAAATGTATTGGTAAATAAAAATTTTTATTTGAAAACCCGGAGGGCTTGACATTGCAAGAGTGGTGGCAGCTTATCTTTGCATAAGGTTTTATTAATGACTTTTTGAAAAATTCAGTGTGGCTTTTTGGAGATATTTTTTTTGGTTTAAAATCACTCCGGATTCTAAC
>CAZQBU010000099.1:0-3527 GCA_964592175.1 uncultured Lentimicrobiaceae bacterium | reverse complement strand
GAGTATCAGATTGATATGAAGATCGGTGACGGACAATGGCTCTATGACATGGGCGAAAGTCTTTTCGGGAATGGGATTAATTTTGATGAAGAATTAGATGAACCCGGAAATTATATAACAGATGACGTTACATGCGACCCTATGGACCTTGGAGTGGATGGTACTGTTGATATCAAGAAAAACGTCTATCATTTGCGGGTGAGATACGCCTATCTTGCTAATCAAGGCAGCGATGATGAACATTATATATACAGTCCGTTTTCCAATATTGCTTCTATCGGCACCGAAGAGTTCTACAAGGAAGCATCCGACTGGGCAAAGTCCGAGCTTCAGAAAGCCAATGATCTCGGTCTTATTCCCGCCATATTAAAAAGCGCCGATATGACAAAACCCATCACGCGGGAGGAATTCTGCGAGCTTGCCGTTTTACTGTATGAAAAGGTTACGGGACAAAAAAGTGAGCCGGTTTCTTCCAATCCCTTTACGGATACGTCAAACCTGCAAATATTGAAGGCATATAACCTCGGCATAACCTCGGGGACCTCCCAAACTACCTTTTCACCGAATGTCTTGATTAACCGGGAACAATGCGCGGCTATGCTGTTCAGGGCCACTAAAGCTATTCATCCCCAGGGAGATTACAACGTGGCGGGCACCCCGGATTTTCCAGACCAAAAATACATTTCGGACTGGGCGGTGGAAGCTACTAAATATATGAATAAAATCGGCATTATTGCCGGCGACGCGCAGGGTAATTTTATGCCCAAGGCTACCACGCCAGCACAGGAGGCTGCCGGATACGGTATGGCAACAAGGGAACAAGCGATAGCTTTATCGGTTAGAACCTATGAGAAAACACCGGAAATTTAAATCGTCCAGGGTGGACAATTCGCCTCACCTATTATCGTATAACGGTGGGGCCCTGTAGGGAGGCGATCATTGCAGCCGCCTGTACGACATTAATAACAAATTAATTGGGGAGGATGAGAATGAAGCGACTTATTTCAACAGTACTATGCTTTATGTTGGTGTTTACACAGTTCTTGCCTGCAGCATTCGCGGCAAGCACCATAACATGGACCGGGTCAGCTGGTAACGGGTCATGGCATACTGCCGGCAACTGGGATTTGGCACAAGTACCGGTGGACGACGACTATGTAACTATCCCCGCGTCCTCAGTAGTGAATTATGCGAGCGGTGAGACAAGTGTAAGACTAATATGTGCGGGAAATTTGACGGTTTCCGGCGGCACTCTTAAACTTGCTTCCGGAAATTCTTCTTTAACCGATGGAAAGTTGGATGGAGCAGGAGATATCGCCATAACCACCGGCGGAAACTTTTCATGGAGCGGAGGAAGCATAGAAGGTTCCGGGAGCCTTATAATTGAAAATAATGCGAATTTATATGCAACTACTCCATCTTCTTTGGATCGTTATCTGGTAAACAACGGTTCATTGCTTATAAATGGCAGCAGCCTTAGACTTACAGGCGGTGTCGAAGGCAGCGGCAACTTCTCTATCCAGGAAAACAAAACTCTGGAACTAGGCGGGAACGAAAGCTATAACCTGAGCAGCAATGTTAGCAATATGGGGACTTTAAAGATATCAGATGCCTGTACGTCTGTAAAATTTAATTCCGGTTATACGCAGCAGAATACAGGCACACTAGAATTTGATATAGGGGGGCTTAGTGACTTCACTCAGCTTGAGGTTACAGGAACTGCACTTCTGAACGGTGAATTGAAGATTAATATACTGGATGGTTATGTTCCCCAAACCAGTGACACTTTTGAAATCATGACTTACGGTTCAAAGACAGGTACGTTTTCTTCTATTGAAAGTAACCTACCGGGAATCACCTTTGTGCTGGATTATTTTGACAACAGCCTTACGCTGACCGTAGCGGCCGGGACTGGGAATGCCTGTAAGATCGGGTCAACAGAGTATGCCACGCTGGATGACGCGCTGACGGCGGTTCAAAGCGGGGAAACTATTAAGCTGCTGAGGAATATTGATTATGTGAGGAATATTCAATATGATGGTGGCATCTCTATTGACGGAGCGAATATCACTTTTGATTTGAATGGGTATACACTTAATGTGAACAACAGCGTCGGTCCGGGTTTAAAGGCGGTGGGCGGCGGCAATGTGGAATACATTAACGGGGGTACAACAGGTTCTTTCAACGTCACCGGCTATGAGCATGGGGTGTGGGCTGAGGATGCCGGCACTGTTGTCCGGGTCAATAATGTCACCTCCGGCGGTAGCACTGCATATAACTTTGCCGTTTTCTCCAAAAATGGCGCGGAGGTTATCGTAGAGAATGACGTTATTGTTTCCGGCCCATCTAGCAGGGGCATTTCCGCCAATGGCGGAGTGGTCGCGGTGGGAGGCAACGTTTCCTTAACAGCAGGCGCCATTAGCAGTTTCGGCATGGAGGTCTTTAACGGAGGAAGTGTCATTGTAGAGGGCTCTGTTATGGCAAGCGGGACCGGGGTCACAGGTATAAGAGTCGTAAGTGATTCATCGGTTGACGTAGGGGGAAACGTTACCGCAATGGGTAGTGGCAGTAAAGGGATATCTGTCACGGAAGCTAATGTTTCTGTCGACGGGGATGTAGGAGGCAGATATATGGGCATTCACGCCACTAAAGCGGCTGTCATTCGAGTAGCCGGTAATGTCGCATCCACTGCCACTGACTATGCCGTCGACGGCTCAAGCTTCGGTATAGCAATCAATGATGATTGTGAAATCACTGTTGACGGGAATGTCGATTCTCACTACACCGGCATTTATATAATGGAATTTTCAATAGAAGATCCAGAACAATATAACCATTCGAAGATATACATTAACGGAGTAATAACCGCGCCGGAGTATACAAAAATTGGGGACACATCGTTAAATTTTGAAGACTATAGTGGTATTACTCCTTCAGGTTACCGAATCTATGAAGCCTACGCCAATATCGGCGACGACGCTTTCCCCTTGGGCGCTGTCTATGTGAAGGATGAGGGAATGGTACCTGTTGTACCCTTCGCGCCGCTGGACTTCACAGCAACTCCCGGAAACGGTCAGGTGGCGTTAAGCTGGACTGCTCCCGCCAGTGACGGTGGTGCCGCAATCTCAGGATACGAGGTGTCCGGCGATAACGGCAGCACATGGGTTACAGCCAGCACCAGCACCTCCCACACCTTCACCGGCTTAACTAACGGCACGGAATATACCTTCAAAGTGCGGGCAGTCAACAGCGCAGGCAACGGAGCGGATGCAAGAGCGACAGCCACGCCGACAGCGCCTGCGCCAACGCAGCCGGGACAGCTTTACACCTGGGGCAACAATGTGCATGGACAGTTGGGCGATGGTACTATAGGTTTTGCACAAAATAAATCTACCCCCACACATATCGGCACAGGTGAAGACTGGACAACGGTAAGCGCAGGTTGCCAGCATACGGTTGCCCTAAAATCAGACGGCAGCCTGTGGACCTGGGGAGATAACCATGAGGGTCGGTTGGGAGACGGCACA
>CAZQBU010000098.1:0-3635 GCA_964592175.1 uncultured Lentimicrobiaceae bacterium | reverse complement strand
AAGGGGAACCGTTTTTTCATCCTTAGCACACTTTTCTTGTCGCCGAATTTGTGGAGGTAATCCTCCCCGAAGAAAAGCCAAATAAGAATAAGGGGATCAAGAAGGTGCTGTAAGGATTAAGATTTTTTGCAGTATAAACTATATAAGCACCAAGCAAGCTATAGAAATAAGCTTTAAGTACAAAGTAAAGGAGTTATCCAATGATCAGAAATTTTCTAATTCTGGTAATAATATTTTCCAGTATTACTATTCTGGGGTGCTCTAACCTGGAAAGCGGTTTTCCCTGGATAAATGAGCAGCATCAAGGGAATGAGCAGTTGCCTGAAGAGGAATTACCTGGCTCACCCCAGGAGGAAGAAAGTCCTAGCCTGGGGGGAGTGAAGCTGGGTATGTCGGTTGACCAAGTTACCCAGCTTTTGGGCGATAAATATAGCGATGAAATAAGAGAAGAGGGCGGATATTTTGGGGAAAGTTATATTGTGCGCTGCTACTCCAATGGCTGTGACCTGGTAATCGGAAGGCAATCGGGACAGGTAAAGCAGATAGATGTGTATTCTCCGACTTATCCTACCAACCTGGGAGTCAAGGTAGGAGATCTATCCATTCCTGCCCTGGGGCAATACAGGAATAAATATACGGAATATACCGGGAATCAAAGCCCGGAGCAACTGGCTGGCTGGTTTGTGGTAGAACCAGGAACTCTGCTGATATTCTCCAGCCAGGAAAACCGGGGCCGAATAAATAAAGATCTGAATCCGGATAGCAAGATATATGCTATTACCCTGGGTCGAATGGAATATTTTGATTAGAATATTATCTTGGTCGGTAAGGCGTTAGATTGAGCAAGCGGACAAAAGCCCAATGGGATTGAGCTGCAACACCCCCTGGTTATCTACGGTTCTGTAAATAAATTTGGGCTTCATCATAAATATTGCGGTAGCAAATCCTCTGAGGGGCGGCCCAGAGCGCTTCAAAGCCGAATAGATACTCTCCTTTATAGAGAGATAAAAGCTTGGTGGCCAGATCCTCCGTATTCCGGGACTTAAACTCTTCATATGTTCTCTCAAAAAGGTCGATATCGTACTCAATTTCATCCCGGCAGATAAAATAGCGGTTTTCCTGGTAAATGACTGCTTCGCCAATTCCCACAGATTCCAGGTCATTTTTTAGGTGGGCAAGATTAACTGCAATTAAGTTGTTTATGTTTTTGGAATCTGACTCCCACCAAATGGCATTATATATCTGTTCTTTGGTAGCCCCCTGCTCACCTGCAGCAAGCAAAAAGGCAAAAAGTTCCCGTTCCCTTTTGGTCCTGAACTTTACAGGCCTTTGCCGGTCTTTATCCTGGTAAACGGCAAAAGCGCCCAAGGTCTCAATATACGCTTTCTTCGGGCTGTACCCGGCAAATTCCATCATCTGCCTGGTAATTTCCGGCTCTATTCCATTGTCATAAGCAAATTCAAGGACTGGGTCGTAAGCCTTGCGCAGCCTGAAATATTCATAAAGCCCATTGTCGAAGCAAAGCTTAAGATAACGCCCGGTCAGGCGGGCCGCATTTTCATTATCCCTGGTCACTATTGCCGCCCTGGCAAGTAGTCCGTAGGCCAGCGAGGGATGAAGCATCAAACCAGCTTCTTCTCCTGCTTTAATGCACAGGCTTGCGCATTTGACCGCGCTCGGATAATCAGATATGGCGGAAAAATACCCCATAAGCCTGGCCAGGACCAGGTTTTTTAAATAAGCTCCCGCTTGGTCGAGATTTCCAAAGATTTCTTGCACGATGGCTTCCTTGGGAGCATCAGTGAAAATGAGGCTGTAGGTAAGCCGCTGCAATTTCGCCCAATGCATCTGAAAATCGGTCTTCCGATACAGAGGCGCATACTCGTCTGCCAAAGCAAAATACCTTACAGCGGTTGCAAAGGAAACATCCACGCCGTTCATTCTGTCAATGAAGGTATTCTGATAGTGAATTTCAGCTGCCAGCAGGTAACCGGCCCACATTTCTTCATAGTTTCCGGTGTTCCTGAGCCGTTGCAGTTCCTCCGACAATACGGATAAAGAACGGTCTCTGTCTCCCAGCATCTGATAAGCTTTGGCGGCATAGATGCCGGTGCTGTGCATGCCCAGGTATATCAGTTCATCCTGGGGCAGCTCAAGGGATTTTTCATAATAATAAACCGACTCCTTCATTCTGCCTGCGAAAAAGTGTATAGTACTCAAATACCTCTCAAACCAACCCCTGACCCTAAGATTGCCAGCATTGGCGCATATCTCTATCATTTGCCGGGCCAGAGAATAGGCCTCATTTACCTGAGAATTCCAACACAGGTTGTACAGCTTTTCAATGACAAGCGAATATGCCAGTTCAGAGGCCGGGTTATCAAGTTTGGCAATAAGTTCCTCTAAGAGCCGGTTTGATTCCTCGAAGGAGACAAAATTGCGCAAAACCCTGGCTTTGTGCAGCGTAGCTTCAAAATAGAGGCTTTTGTCGTGCCCACTCAATAAAGGCAATGCTGCGTCAAGGCAGTCTTTGGCCTGGACAAAATTCCCCACAACGGACAGAAATACACCCTTTGCCACCAGAATCTCCGCACTTTGTTGGGTAGTGGCATTATCAAGTGCCTGGAACCATATTCGGAGTTGGTTGTAATTGCCGGATTTTATGTAATCCCGGTAACATGCCAGGATTATCTTTTCCAGCAGTTGGCTATCATTTAAATACATGGCGTACCGGGCAGCACTATCATACTGCTTTTTATCAAAATAATACCGGGCTGCTTTCTGCTGCAGCAAAGGTTGTTGGGATCTGTCCCCCGCCTCCAGCAGGCTGCTTCGGAATAAGGCGTGGTAGTGGTAAAAACCGGCGCCGGTTTTGATAGTAAATATATTTCTGGATACCAGGCTTTCCAGAATGAGCCTGGTATTATTTCGGTTTAGGACATGGTCCAGCATCTGCGGGTCCAGCTCGTCAAAAAAGGCGGATTTATTAAGAAAATCCACCAGCTCACCGGGCAGGGTGCAGATGCATTCATGAAAAAGGTAAGAGTATAAAGTCTCGCTGCCGTAAGAAGGAATGTCGTTGATGGATATGCCGTTCTCCAGCAATACCTTGAAGGAGCCCACAGCAAGAGGCCACCCCTCCGTGGAAGCGTAAATGGCAGAGTCGTCAAAGCCTAAAATAGAGGCGGCTTCTTCCCTGGTAAATGCCAGCTCCTTTTGCGTCAGCTCTGTAACCTCGCCCCTAATTCGAAGCGGCATAAGGTCGTTCCATGGGGCCTCCCTGCTGCCCAGGCAGATTCTGGCGTTTTTAGGTGGATACCTGAACAGGCAGAATATAAATTTTTTAAGATCTGCTTCTTCAATGGTATGCACATCATCCAAGACTAACACAAAATCTTGAGGGAGGTTTTCAGTGCCGCATATCAGCGCGCCGGCCAGCATGGATATAAAATTATCCTGTTCGGAAAAGGGCAGATATTCTGACGGGGAAAGGTCAAACTCCGGAAAAGTATGCTTTACTGCTTTACAAAACAAGTTTATAAAGGTAAAAATATCGTCCTCCCCGTCAAGCGAAAGCCACACGGCATTTGCGGCTGAATTGGCGATTTGCGACAAAAGGGTAGTCTTGCCGAATC
>CAZQBU010000097.1:0-3694 GCA_964592175.1 uncultured Lentimicrobiaceae bacterium | reverse complement strand
CACTTCATTGATTTAAAGTATAGTTTTTCCATCCCTGCAAAAAAATTGGAGTTGGAATTGAGTTGGAACAATGTTTTCAATGGTGAGTTGTTTCTAATTCAGCAAGCTTATCAATATATTGTAAGTGAAACCACTCAATTTCTTCGTCCTTCACAGCTAATAGCAAGCATGCGATTTACATTTTAATTTAACCGCTTAAGCCTGTTTCTCACTACCTAGGCTTGAGATTAATTCAGGTAATTAAATACCGAATTATAGGTATCCTTTTGCTTCCCTTTTCCATATACTTTTGTAAGCAAATAGACAAAATAAATCAGGCAGTTTGTACTGTCTAATAAATTAAACACATTTGATAATGAGCGAATTAATTAACAACTCAGAAAAGCGTAAAGCCCGTCTTAAAGAATTGATTTTAAAACTGCACGAAGGAGTTCCGGAAGCAGAAATCCGTCAAGAATTACTTGATACCTTATCTGCCATCCCCTATGATGAGGTGGTTGAGGTGGAGCAAGAGCTAATCAGTCAAGGCTTGCCGGTTGAAGAAGTATTGCGCCTTTGCGATGCCCACTCTGCTGTTTTACAAGGAAATATCGATTTGAGTGCTGCCAAAGAGATTCCGGCAGGACATCCCATTGATGTTTTTATCAAAGAAAATGAAGAATTACGGAAAACAACCGCTAATGCGACGAAGCTGTTGAACGAACTACAAGAAGGAAAAGTCACAAACTTTGAAGCTATGTTGCTTGAGCTTCGAAGCTTATTTAATGCACTGATGGATGTAGACAAGCATTATCAGCGTAAAGAATTTCTGCTTTTCCCTTTTCTTGAGATGAAAGGAATTACCGGACCACCGGCAGTTATGTGGGGCAAGCATGATGAGATACGCGAACAGATAAAAGGCTCTATCGAAATTTTACAAACTGAAGGATTGGAAGCCGATGATTTGTTACAAGTAGCTGAAATTGTTATCAAGCCGGCATTACAAGGCATTGACGAAATGACGATTAAGGAAGAAGAAATCTTATTCCCGATGGCGCACGACAAATTGAGTGATCCGGAATGGTATCAAATTTCGTTACAAACTGCCGATATAGGTTTTTGTTTGTACGACCCGCCACAAGACTGGAAGCCTAAATTTGCTTCTGAGCCGCATTTGAATGTTAGCCAGCCAACTATGGATATGGGAAAAATACAACTTCCCACTGGCAGCTTTAGCAGCGAAGAGCTCTTGGCGATTTTAAACACCTTGCCTTTCGATATGACTTTTGTGGACAAGGATGATAAGGTGAAATACTTCTCACAAAGTGCCGATCGTATTTTCCAACGCAACCGTGCTATTATCAATCGTGACGTACGCTACTGCCATCCGCCAGCAAGTGCTCATATAGTCGATAAAATTATTGATGACTTCCGCAGCGGGCGAGCAAATCGTGCTCCTTTCTGGATAAATATGCGTGGTAAAATGATTCATATCGAGTATTTTGCTTTGAGAAACGAAAAAGGCGAATACCTGGGCACTTTGGAAGTTTCCAACGATTTAACCGCCTATCGTGCTTTGGAAGGTGAGCAACGTATTTTGAGCTACAGCAAATAAAATACGCAAGCGAAGTAGATTATTAGAAGAATTATCATGGAAAAATTAATCATCAATCCAAGAACAAAGATATTACAACTGATAGAAAGCTATCCTGAGTTGGAAGAAGTGCTAATTGCCGAGGTACCTGCTTTCAGCAAGCTTAAAAACCCTGTTTTACGTAAGACTGTTGCACGCATTACCAATCTGCAGCAGGCTGCTATTGTAGGGCAGGTAGAGGTAGATTATTTGATCAATTTATTACGTAAGCATGTGGGGCAGGAAGCCTTTCTTTCAGACAGTGAAAGTGAAGGCGTTCAAACGGAAAAGCCCGAATGGATGGAAGGCGCTCCTCTTTTTAGAAGTCTGAATGCCAAGCCAATGCTTGAAGCGGGAGAGCATCCGATTGCCATGGTTATTGAAGGCTTAAAAAGCATGCCCGAGGGACAACTTTATATGGTGGAAGCCCCTTTTATTCCGGCACCACTCATTGAAAAGGCAAGCAGTATTGGCTTTACACATTGGGTGGAAAAGAAAGACGAAAGCAGTTGGAATATTTGGTTTAAAAAGGCAGAATAAAAAGCAGCTGCCACTCGAGTAATCCTGCAAAAATGCGATTTATTTTGTTTTTTCAAGTATAAAATAACGTACATTTGCAGCCTCATTCTGAGGAGAGATGGCAGAGTGGTTGAATGCGGCGGTCTCGAAAACCGTTGTTCGCTTTTCGCGAACCGGGGGTTCGAATCCCTCTCTCTCCGCCAAACGAACAAGATGCCCCGTGCAGCGGGGTATTTTTAATTACAGGCAAGCGGTCAGATTCATCTGAACCGCTTGCTTGTAAGTAAAAAGAAGCTTCTGAAAGAAGCGAATCTTGTTCGTTTGGAACACCCCCCCCCAACGGGATCACGCAAGTAATCCCTCAGAGTTATCTCATCAGATTGAAAACATGAACAAAGAAGCTTCTGAAAGAAGCGAATCTTGTTCGTTTGGAACACCCCCCTAACGGGATCACGCAAGTAATCCCTCCATATATTGGTCAGATTCATCTGAACCGCTTGCCTGTAATTAAAAAGAAGCTTCTGAAAGAAGCGAATCTTGGTCATTTGGAACATTATTTCTATTCTTTCACTCTATTTTCCAAATCCATTTTCTCACGCAAAGCCGGCTAAGATAACTCACTCCGTTCTTTGCATGAAATATAAAAACAGTAGTCATAAGCTAGCACTTTACACACTTTCTGGAAAAGTATCTTTTTAAGAGCATAAATAGTATATTAATAAGGTATAGGCAATTTACAGGATAAAATCACCTAAAATCGACAGAATTTCTAAGTACATCATAGCACCTAAT
Source organism: uncultured Lentimicrobiaceae bacterium (assembly GCA_964592175.1). Lineage (GTDB taxonomy): Bacteria > Bacteroidota > Bacteroidia > Bacteroidales > F082 > JALNZU01. The sequence goes on along the minus strand of CAZQBU010000097.1, from coordinate 771 downwards.
TAGGAGCTTTTAAATAAAAAAACAGGTACATTTGCTATTCTCAAAAATATTCCTTATATTACCTGAGAGTTGCATAATTCACCAATTCCAATGCCTTATTACGATAAAGTTAGATTAACAAGTCTATGAATTGATGAATTACGCAGCTACCAAAGAAGACTTTCGGGATTGGCTAAATTTATTTGATTGATGTTTGACAAAATATGGGAAAAACTATCCACAACCTAAATGGATTTAGATGAGCAATAAAATACCCGATTTATAGAAGTTTTATCCTGCTATTTAGAAGTGTGAAAATGTACTATTTTTGAGCTTGAGTCAAAGTTTTCAGAAAAAAAACAGTCGAAATTCATTGTTTTTTGTTGAAATTTTTGTTAATATCTTTTTTTTAAGGATAAAATCTACATTTTTTTACGGGCTAATGATTCTGATAAACTTCAAGAAAACTAAGTAAAATAAGACTTCACATAAGAAGTTCTTAGTTTGATAGTTATGAATGAATTTATCTTGGAAATCGAGCATACTGAAAAGGCTCTAAAAGCCTTGAAAATCCTGCATTTTTCAGAGATTTATTCTTGTTAATTATTATTTTTTTGAGATTTTGGAATAGGTATATTTTTTTCCTTATGTTTACCAACACTTTTTCAAACATGACAAAACTCATGATTTTACAGAATACTTTATAATTCAATTTTTATTAACCAAAATGCTTTACAATGAAACAAAAAGCTACACCTTTATTATCGTTTTTTACGATAGTTTTGGCGCTGA
>CAZQBU010000096.1:0-3709 GCA_964592175.1 uncultured Lentimicrobiaceae bacterium | reverse complement strand
CCACACTCCAAACCGGCATGAATCGCCTTTACAATAGGTTCATTGGGGAATAATTTCTTATAGGATTTAACAGTAATATCACGGATTACCGAATTTGGATTTGGCTCCCAGCCGGGATATCCATTGCTGTGCTCTACCTTGGCTCCTGCCAATTCAAAAGTAGCACGCACCATATTCGCCACATCTTCTTTTTCAGATTCTACCGAGCTTCTTTGGCTTGTTGTAATAAGAAAATGATCGGCTTCCATTCGTACTGCCGCCAGATTTGTAGAGGTTTCAACAAAATCGGGTATGGTTTGTGACCAAGCAATTACACCATGAGGGCAAGCATAAAGCCCGGATAAAAGCTTTTCTTGGTCAGCCGAATTAATTACATATTCAGGATAATCAGCTTCAGCAGCAAAAGTTACGGATAAATTCGGTTCGGTCACGGAATATTCTCTCGTCATCTTTACACCCATATCGGAAACAAAAGCTTCAAATTCAGCAGCATGCTCCGGGGCTATCAATAAGCTTGCACGTGCCTCGCGTGCAATGGCATTGCGAAGATTTCCTCCTTCAATAAATGCCAAACGAATACCAAATTTCTTTGTGGCAGCCCACAAAATGCGGTTTATTAATTTATTTGCATTGGCAAGTCCCTTATGGATATCATCACCCGAGTGCCCGCCTTTTAAACCGGAAATGTTCACAGCATATGCTTTCATACCTGCGGCAGCTTTTTCTTTGGTATAAGGCAAGTAAATCACTGTATCTTTTCCTCCGGCACATCCTATAAACAGCTCGCCTTCATCTTCCGAGTCAAGATTCAACAATATGCGTCCTTTGAGCATATTTTCATCCAAGCCAAAAGCACCGGTAAGCCCAGTTTCTTCATCTACAGTAAACAAACATTCTATGGGACCGTGTTCAATATCATCAGCTGCCAATATAGCTAGTTGAGCGGCTACACCAATACCGTCGTCCCCACCTAAAGTAGTGCCATTGGCTTTTACCCAGCCATCTTCAATATACACTTCGATAGGGTCCTTTTCAAAATCATGAACTTTGTCGCTGTTTTTTTCGCCAACCATATCCACATGACTTTGTAAGATAACCGTTTGACGATTTTCCATGCCCGGGGTTCCGGCTTTGCGAATCAGTACATTACCTACTGCATCTTGTTCATAATCCAGCTTATGCGATTTAGCAAAATCAATAAGGTATTGATTAATTAATTCTTCCTTCTTGGAAGGGCGGGGAATTAATGTGATTTCCCGAAAATACTCCCATATTGCTTTAGGAGCAAGGTCCAATAAGACGTTATTCATAATATATAATTTTAATTGGGTACAAATTTAGTCAAAAAAGCGGCTAAATGCCATTTAAAAACAAAGACCAACTGCAAAAGAAAGTCTGATGAATGAGTTGGACTATAAGACAAATCGTATCATATCCTGATTTATTGCATGCAGTTTTTTAAGTCAGCAATGGCTTGCTCAGGATTTTCAGCGCCAAAAACAGCATTTCCTGCAACCAATATATCTGCTCCGGCTTCCACAAGCTTTTTGGCATTGTGCAGCCCTACCCCACCATCCACTTCAATCTGCACATCCAGGTTTTTCTTCAAAATCATCTCACGCAATACGGCAATCTTTCGGTATGCAGATTCAATAAACTGTTGACCACCAAAACCAGGATTTACCGACATCAGCAGCACATAATCCGCTTCTTCAAGCGAGTAGTCCAATTGACTTACTGATGTATGCGGATTAAGTACAATACCGGCTTTCATTCCTGCTGCTTTGATGCGTTGCAAGCTCCGATGTAAATGGGTAGAGGCTTCGATATGAATGGATAACATATCTGCTCCGGCGGCTTTAAAATCATCTATATAACGCTCAGGCTCCACAATCATCAGATGCACATCCAAAGGCTTTGTAGCAATCTTTTTTATTGCACCTATCACGGGCAAGCCGAAAGAAATATTGGGTACAAATACTCCATCCATCACATCGCAATGAACAAAATCGGCTTTGCTGTTATTAATAAGACGGATTGCCTTGCCAAGCTCCGTAAAATCTGCAGAAAGTATTGAAGGGGCAATAAGAGGTTTCATATGCAATGATTTAACACACAAAAGTACGCTTTTTAACCTGCATAATTCACCAATTCATAATATTCTCAATAAAGCTTTTCGTAATAAGCTTATGATCATTACCTTAATAGGTTTTAGTAGTAATTAAAAACTATTTATTATAAAATGAATTTTGAATTAAGCTGTTTAGCCTGCATAATTCACCAATTCATAAGGTTATCAATTCAACTTTATCGTAATATGCCTTTAATCGTAGCGTTAGGGGGATTTTAGTAGTAATTTAAAAAGCTATTTATTATAAATGAATTTTGATTTAATTTCGGCAATTTTTACGTTATGAATTGTTCGCAGTAGTTGGCTACAGCTTCACAACTCACGCCTGAAAATTTCTCAAAATTAAATTCATGAATTAAGCAAGTTAGATTAGTTGCCTAAAAGGCAGGCATAAAAAAAGCCTTGCTTCTGTGCAAGGCTCCTTTCTCTGTTATAAATAACTTTTCAGTATTTTACTTCTACTTGTGTGTTTCAGGCGTCGGATTGCCTTTTCTTTAATTTGGCGCACTCTTTCTCGAGTCAAGTCAAATTGTTCACCAATCTCTTCCAAGGTCATCGGGTGGCTTCCATTCAAACCAAAATAAAGACGGATTACATTTGCTTCTCGTGGTGTGAGCGTCGAAATGGCACGATCAATTTCTTTACGAAGCGATTCGTAGAGCAGTTCCGTTTCGGGTGTTATTGCCTCTTCACTCCGCAACACATCATACATCGTATTATCTTCGTCTTGAATCAATGGGGCGTCCATCGAAATGTGACGACCTGCATTCTTCATGGATTCTTTAACCTCTGTTTCGGTTACTTCCAAAAGATTTGCGATTTCTTCGGCATTGGGCTCGCGCTCATATTCTTGCTCCAGCTTTGCATAAGCTTTGTTAATCTTATTAATCGAGCCAATTTTATTTAACGGAAGACGTACAATACGTGATTGTTCGGCAAGAGCTTGTAGAATCGACTGGCGAATCCACCAAACTGCATACGAAATAAACTTAAATCCACGTGTTTCGTCAAAACGCTGTGCAGCCTTAATCAAACCTAAATTTCCCTCATTAATTAAATCGGGTAAGCTTAAACCCTGATTTTGATATTGTTTAGAAACTGAAACCACAAATCGCAAATTGGCTTTGGTTAATTTTTCCAAAGCTATCTTATCGCCTTGTTTAATGCGTTGAGCTAATTCAACTTCTTCTTCGGCGGTAATTAAATCAACTTTTCCAATCTCTTGCAAATACTTATCAAGAGATGCAGTTTCACGATTTGTAACTTGTTTGGTAATCTTAAGTTGCCTCATGGAATCAAATTATTGCGCGTTTGCCTTTGTCTTTTACGAATGCTTTAAATTAATGTTACATTATTTTTGTGGGCTTTCCGGTTTTGGGAGCAATACCTTACGTGAAAGCTTCATTTTATTTGTTTTAGCATCAACTCCTATCAGCTTCACCTTTACTTTATCTCCCACTTTAAGCACGCTTTCTACCGTTTCAAGTCGTCTCCATTCTATTTCGGAAATATGCAGTAAGCCGTCTTTTCCGGGTAAAATTTCAACGAAAGCCCCAAAGGGTAATATAGTTTTCACCG
>CAZQBU010000095.1:0-3900 GCA_964592175.1 uncultured Lentimicrobiaceae bacterium | reverse complement strand
ATACAACTTATTTAACTGACAACCAAATATTTAAGCGTTTTCTGAAAGTGCCTAAGTATATCCAGCTAGGCAAGCCCACACAGAATGCTTATATCGAGCGATTTAATAAATAATTTCGTGATGGTGTACTGGATGCTTACTTGTTTGAAAGCCTTGACCAAGTGAGAGAAATTGTAGCTGATTGGGTCTATGATTATAATCATTATCGCCCACACGAATCATTATCAAATCTATCACCTGTAACCTATAAAGAAATGCATCAAATTAAACCTGAATTGGTCATGGGTAACGTTCGCACCGGCTTCGCCTCCGCTCCACTAAACCAATGACCAATTCAGGCTCACTAAAAATGAATCACAAAAAGAAAAAATGTCTACTTTTGAACTGTACTAAAAATGGGAAGCCTACAAATTCACAAAGGGCAACTCAGTTTAGACAATGGGCAACCTCTATACTGAGGGACTTTGATATTCGTGGTTATGTGTTAGATAAGGAACGTTTGAAAAACGGAACTTTTCTAAATCAAGAATATTTTAATCATTTGCTTGCTGAAATTCGGGAAATCCGAGCAAGTGAAAGGCGTTTTTATCAGAAAATAACTGACATATATTCTACTGCAATAGACTATAATCCAGACACAGAAACTACACAAACATTCTTCGCTACCGTTCAAAATAAATTACACTTTGCCATTCACGGAAATCCGGGATAGGTTTATCATTTGGTCCGGGAAAAGGCATTCAAATTAAAGAGGTGATATGTCTCAATATAGAGCCTAAACTCTGGGTTCACAACATATTTTCTTTTACTAAACAGAATCTCCCCTACAGGTTAACAGCCGTAGGATTAAATCTGGGATTAGTTTTTTGATCTAAATCCAAAACAACAAATAAATAAAGTTATTAAATCAATTAACTATAAGCCTGCATCGCAGCACGAATGCAAAAACACGCGTCTGCACGAGTTTGCGCTATCGCCATATGCCGCTGACTGTTGTGCGTTAGTCTATGGCAATCTGCAACATAAGAGATAGAAAATTTACAAAATTTCCACTAAAAAAACCGGATTTATTAGATCCGGTTTTCTATCCTGCTTAATTCAACAATTCATAAGCTTATTACGATAAAGTTAGATTGATAATCTTATGTATTATGCAGGCTAAAGTCTAGATTCATTATTTACTCGGAAAGCTTCCCTGTCCCCCCACTTTTTGCGATAAGGTACATATTTACATGACAATTAAAGGTTTCTCCTTGGGATATCTGGAACTCGGTAAGTACAGGGCTGCCAAGGCCGCCTGAGCCATACCATCCAACATAATCGCCTGATGACCAGCCGGCATCATTGTCAATATCTTTCCAAATGTCGAGATAATAATTGCCTGGGTTTACTCCGGGAATTGTAAATGTAACACTGGCACCTGAGCCGGTTACTGCAGCATATTTAATTGGCTGATTATAAAGCCAGTTATCATAGGATGTATACAAGCTTACTTTTGCATTAACCAGGTCGCCTGTAACACCAGCCGGGAAACTAGCAGTCCCTACTACCTGAGTTACAGCAGGAAGTACCGTAAGTGAGCCGGAGCTAGTGGCTGTACCTCCTTTCTCATCACTGACCGTAACATTAACAGAATAAGCTCCTTCAGTAGAAGGTGCCGTCCATGTCACATCAGCACCTGAACCGGAAATGGCACCACCGGATACTACATAAGAATAGGTAAGTGCATCACCATCAGGATCGGAGGCAACAACATTGACTGATACAGTACCATTGGCATTGACACTGGTTGGATTTATGGTAACAGAAGTAATTACCGGATCGCTATTTTTGTCCTTTTTACAGGAAGTAAAACCTGCAGCAACAACTACAGCTAAAAAAAGAGAAAATAAAATTGTTGAGATTTTCATAATAGTTGAATTTTAATGAATAAACAATTGGTTAAAAAAGAAAAAATAAAAGTATCCTCGCAGATTATGCAGGATTTGCGTTTGTTTTTTTGTATTGAAGTCTTGAGGAGAAAATTATCTTAATTCCTATTGCAAGCAATAAAGCACTAAAATAATACTTGCAACACAAACTCGTGTTTTAAAGATCACAAGCTTAGCTGTAAATACTTCATAATAATTTACTGCTTAGGCTAAGAGTGTGTAAAATAAGCTTACCATAGGCTATGTATTTAGTTAAAAAGAATTTCAAAAAATGACAAACATTTGTCATTAAAAATCATTTTTACCAAAACATTTTGTTTTTTTAGCCGTTTCAAATATATAAAATAGTAATCGGATAATCCAAATAATATTTTTAAACTATTTGAAAAGTTTTCAACTATATGCACTTGTAAACAATAAACTAATTTATTTGTTCAATGAAAATATCTGAATCAAAGGTTTTTTAAAGGAATATCGAGTATTGAATCAACACAAATTAAAAACAGCCAAAATGCACCCGCAAAGGCAGTAATCCACTATATCCAAAATTAGCCGTAAAATAGAAAACATGCATTATCATATTTCTATTCTATTGATATTCAACATGTTTTATTGGTTAAATAATTAGATTTTCTTGATTTCTATAAATTTCAACCTATCAAAAGCAAGGCATTACCAATCAGTTAATCATGTTGAATTTATATGTGGTTGGAGTTATAGTCGGCGCAAAAAATATTTTAATTTGTTTAAAGAATTGAAAAAATTAAAAATCTTAAGCAGAAAAAACTTTAATAAACACTGTTTTGCTAGGTAGGTTTGTTAACCTGCTTCATTCATGAATTAGTGAATTAGGCAGGTTAAAAACTAATTCCCACTGCAAGACCCGGGAGTGTGTAAACAATCGTTTTTGTAATTGTTTGACCTGCATTTGGACCTGAGTCCCATGTTTCGGTTTTTGCTTTCATTATTAACGGAAGCACAAGCTTGAGATTGACTTTTTGTGTTCTCAGCGGGAGCAATCGATAGGCAAATATGGGATATGGATGGTACTTTGTTGAAGCGTTTTTCGTATAGCCTGCCAAAAATGTTGCGCCAACTCCTAATTCAAAAAAATGCCGCCCTTGTCCCAAAAGTACCGAAAAATGGTGCGGAAATGCGATATATTTATCTGCAGGATCAGAACTAAATAAATGTAAATCCATGAAAATCCCTGTACCGACACGCCCTGTCAAAGCAAAGTGAGGTCTGAGAAAAAAGATACGTTCATAATTGACTCCAAACAGCGATACATCACCTAATACCGATAAATTGATATTATTAACAGGCCTTGATTCAAGCTCGACTTGTTCATCCTGAGCAAAAACAAATGCAGCAGTTATTAGGAGAAGAGCAGACAAAACTATTTTTCTCATAGATGATTCATTCCTTAAACTTGAATTCTTCCAAAAATAATAATTTAGACAGAAACAACAAAAGGTTTCAAACAGGAAAACAGATGAAACAGTAAATCAAATAACACTCATCTTAAAGCTATTGAATTGTTTGATGCCTTTGGTAAATTAGCTATGTCAAAAACAACAGAAGATGAGTTCACAACATTGGACATTTCTGCCTCCCATCAGGGATATATATGTTAAGGGTAAGTACAAACAGGAACAATGAATTTTAAAAAAATAATCCATCAATAAAAAAAGTGAGAAACCCCGCTTTTTTTGTACGCTAATCAATTAAGTTTTACTTTAGCACACTTTAATAAAAATTGTATGGTCTTTAGCAGTATAGTCTTTTTATTGTACTTTCTTCCAGCATTTTTAATGACCTATTACGTTGCTCCCAAGAAATATAAAAATATAGTAATACTTATATTTAGTATCTTTTTTTACAGCTGGGGGGCCCCAAGATTTATTTTTGTAATACTTCCTGACTTGTCCACCCCTACAATCTTTAATTTGTAAATCATTAATAATCA
>CAZQBU010000094.1:0-3997 GCA_964592175.1 uncultured Lentimicrobiaceae bacterium | reverse complement strand
GACGGTTTTAAACGTTATTTTGCTAATACCGGTTGGATGTTTTTTGGTCAAATATTTTCTTTATTAGTATCTTTTTTTATTGGGGCATGGTTGGCTCGATATTTAGGTCCTAATAATTATGGTGTTTTAAGTTATGCCGTAGCTTTTGTTGGTTTGTTTGGTTTTATCGCTTCTTTAGGGGTTGATAGTATTTTAAATAGGGAATTAGTAAAAAAACCGGAAAAAAGAGATGAATTATTAGGAACAACTTTTGGTTTAAAAACAATCGGGGGTATAACAGCTTTATTATTATCTATTGTATGTATTTTTATATTTGAAACCAGTCCGCTAATTAAATTTCTTGTTATTATATTTTCATTTAGTTTTGTTTTGCAAGCTATTAACGTTATTAGTACTTATTTTCAATCTAGAGTAGAGTCTAAAAATAATGTAAAAGTTATTTTTATTTCTTCTTTAATATCCTCAATATTAAAAGTAGGAATTATATTATTAGATAAAGGAGTTATTTGGTTAATGGTCGTTTATGTTTTTGATTTTGTCTGGCAGTTAATTGCTTATATTAATATTTATAATAAAAAAGGTTTAAAAATAATAAATTGGAAATTTAATAAAGATTTGGCTAAAAAAATATTAAAAAATTCTTGGCCATTAATGTTGGCTATAGCTGCTGGATATATTTATTTAAAAGTTGATCAAGTTATGATTGGTTCAATGTTGGGTAAATATGAAGTTGGTTTATATGCTGTAGCCGTGAAACTTACTGAAGTTTGGTATTTTATCCCTAGTATTATTTGTGTTTCATTGTTTCCGGCCATTATTAACGCTAAAAAAAGCGATATTAGAATGTATAATAGTCGCTTAAAGAATTTATATATATTAATGTTTGTTTCTTCAATTATTATAGCTATTTTTATGACCTTATTGGCTAAACCAATAATTTATATATTATTTGGTGGTGGCTATTTAGAGTCTGTCAGCATATTAAAAATATATATATGGTCAAGTATTGGTTTATTTTTGGGTACAGCAATAAATCAGTATTTAATAGCCGAAAACTTAGTTAAAACCATTTTTACTCTTAATTTATTAACCATGATTGTTAATATCGGTTTAAATTTTGTATTTATTAGTAAATTTGGTTTATTAGGAGCTGCTTGGTCAACTTTAATTTCTTATTCTATTATTCCATTAATAATTTTTAGTGGAAGGAAACTTTTTATAAAACACAATTATTAAAAATTATAGTTGAAATCAGATTTTAGGGTTTCTTTTAAGCCGTCTTCAAAGGATCGAGGAGAAAAATGTGGCATTATTTTTTTAAGTCGAGAAATATCTGTTCTTTTTTCCATGGTGCCATCCGGTTTGCTACTGTCCCAATTTATTTCTCCTTGGTAATTAAAAATTTTCTTTAGTATTTCTACAAATTCTTTAATAGAGTAATCAAATCCGGTACCGATGTTTATAATTTGAGAATCATTATAATTATTCATCAAATAAATACAAGCATCAGTGGTGTCATCAACAAATAGAGCTTCACGACGTGGTTGTCCGCTACCCCAAAAAGTTAAAGAAGTGTTACTTTTTTTAGCCTCAATAAATTTTTTAATTAAAGATGGTATCATATGACCATTTTCTGTATCGTAAGTGTCATTAGGACCGTACATATTGGTCGGCATTACGGCAATAGCATTAATTCCATATTGTTGACGATATAATTCACAGGCTACAATTCCTAATCCTTTGGCTACAGCGTAGCCTTTGTTAGTTTCTTCTAGTTTTCCAGTCATAAAACGATCTTCGTTTATAGGCTGAGGATTTTCTTTAGGATAAATACAAGTTGATCCGGTATATAATATTTTAGTTTTAGGACTAAAGTTTTTAATAGCTTCCATTAAATTTAAGATCATAATAGAGTTAACGTATAAAAAATCAGCCGGTCGTTTCATATTACTATAAATTCCACCGACTAATCCGGCTAGCATAAAAACAAATTCTGGTTGTTCTTTTTCAAAATAATTATCAACTTGTTCTTTATTAAGCAAATTAACTTCTTTACTACTCGGAGCTTTAATGTTCTTGTAATTATTTTTTTTTAATTGTCTTAACATAGAACTGCCAACCAATCCAGTTCCACCAAAAACTGTAATTTTACTGTTTGTTTGTATCATATTATTTATTTTTTAATTCTTCATCTAGCATTATTTTTATTAAATCTTTGAATTTGATTTTGGGTTCCCAACCTAACATTTTTTTAGCTTTACTATAATCACCCAACAAAATATCAACTTCGGCTGGACGAAAATATCTAGGATCAATTTCAATAATAGTTTTATTAGTTTTTTTATCAATTCCTTTTTCGTCTAAACCTTGTCCTTGCCATAATAGTTCTATATTCAAAAAATTAGCAGTTATTTCAATAAATTCTCTGACACTATGATTTTCTCCAGTAGCTAAAATATAATCATCAGGTTTTTCTTGTTGCAACATTAGCCACATACCATAAACATAATCTTTAGCATATCCCCAATCTCTTTTAGCGTCTAAATTACCTAAATATAGTTTGTCTTGTTGACCGTTTTTTATTTTTACTAAAGCTTCAATTATTTTTTTAGTAACAAAAGTTGATCCACGACGAGGAGATTCATGATTAAAAAGTATTCCGGAAACAGCAAAAAGATTATAACTTTCACGATAATTTTTTGTAATCCAATGAGCATAAAGCTTGGCTACGCCATAAGGTGATCGAGGGTAAAATGGAGTATTTTCGTTTTGAGGCACTTCTTGAACTTTACCAAACATTTCTGATGAAGACGCTTGATAAAATTTTGTTTTTATTTTACTTTCTTTTATTGCGTCTAAAATTCTTAAAGTTCCTAAAGCTGTAGTTTCAGTTGTATATTCAGGAATATCAAAACTTACTCTTACATGGCTTTGAGCAGCTAAATTATATATTTCATCTGGTTGTATTTTTTCTATAATTCGAGAGATACTACTACTATCAGTTATATCTCCAAAATGTAAAAATAATTGATCACCATTTTGATGTGGATCTTTATATATATGATCTATTCTTCCAGTATTAAAAGATGATGAACGTCTTATAATTCCATGGACTTCATAACCTTTTTCTAATAATAATTCAGCTAAATAAGAACCATCTTGTCCGGTTATACCGGTAATTAAAGCTTTTTTCATATTTTTATATTTAAACCCCTTCACGACTTAACGCCGTCTTTATAGTTTTTAAGATAATACTAAGATCTAAATAAACTGATCTGTTCTTTAGATAATACAGGTCATATTGTAACTTCTTGTAAGTATCGTTAAATGAAGCGGAATGATATTCACCCGATATTTGATCCCAACCGGTTATTCCGGGCTTTATAAGGTTCCTGATGCCATAAAAAGGGATACTCTTAGATAATTCCTTAATTATCTCCGGTCGCTCCGGACGAGGCCCAACAAAGGCCATATCGCCCTTTAAAACGTTAATTAGCTGAGGTAGCTCATCAATCCTGGTCTTACGCATAAATCGGCCAAATTTAGTAACCCGTTTATCATGTTCTTTAGTCATTTCACGATTATTGTTTTCTTCTTTCATGCTTCTAAATTTATAGAAATTAAAATGATGACCATTTTTTCCTACCCGAACCTGTTTAAAAATTATCGGTCCGCGACTGCCTAATTTAATAATTAAAATAATAAGTGGCCAAAAGGGAAGAGTTAGAATTAATAATAAAGTTGCTAAAGCTAAATCATACAATCTTTTAATTCGTTCAAAATTTCTTTTATTGGCTAAATTTAAATTTTCTAAAAACCAACCTTTGTTTAGTATTTCAATTGGAATTTGTCCGCTGATCTCTTCGTAAAATTTAGTTAAATTACAATAACTGATACCGGTCGGAAGTAAATTGAATAAAGTTTTTTGTAATTCTTTCATGACACTGATATCTTTTTCTAAAATTACAATATTAATTTTATATTCTTTTATAGCTCG
>CAZQBU010000093.1:0-3997 GCA_964592175.1 uncultured Lentimicrobiaceae bacterium | reverse complement strand
AGATTTACGTGCTTTCTTGAGAGCGCAGAGGCCCATTCATTCATGCTTGATTTTTCCGTCCTTTTTATCAAGAAAAAGGACAAAAGAGTTATGTGTTTTGTGTGTGTAACTCTTGCAGGGAGTGTGTTTCGTCCCTAACGGGACGACATCCAAAACTGCTGCAACAGTTTTTACAAACATTTCGTCCCTGACGGGACGGCATTTGTGACTGTTTCAAGCATAAACAAACTAAAAACACTTCAAAACAGCACCGGGCTGTTCCGATATTGGATCGGAAGCAGAGGCCCATTCATTCATGCTTGATTTTTCGTCCTTTTCATCAAGAAAAAGGACGGAAAAGGTATAAAAGCTAAGACTATACCCAAGAAATCATAAAAAAACCGTTGACAATTTCAATTATCAACGGTTTTGCGACCCCGGAGGGACTCGAACCCCCAACCGACAGAACCGGAATCTGCTATTCTATCCATTGAACTACGGGGCCATTAAGGTCCTGCAAAAATAAACCCTTTTCGTGAATCAGCACTATTCAATCAGCTAAATGATTGTAAATCGTACAAGCGCTTGTACACACCCCCTTGTTGAATCAATTCATCATGGGTGCCACGCTCCGCAATTTGTCCTTTTTGCATCACAATGATTTCATCCGCATTTTGTATGGTAGACAGTCGGTGGGCAATGACGATGGCAGTACGTTGGCTCATGACCTTGGAAAGTGCCTCTTGCACAAGCCGTTCCGACTCGGTATCAAGTGATGAAGTAGCTTCGTCAAATATTAGAATGGGTGGGTTTTTTAATACAGCTCTTGCAATACTAAGGCGTTGACGTTGTCCGCCCGAAAGCTTGGAGCCGCGATCGCCGATAAAGGTGTTATAGCCTTCCGGCATCTCCATGATGAAGTGATGCGCATTCGCGATTTTTGCTGCTTCGATAACTTGTTCGGGACTGGCATCCTGATTGCCAAATGCAATATTATTGTATACCGAATCATTAAATAGGATACTTTCTTGTGTGACAATGCCCGTAAGCCTTCTGAGGTGATCAATTTTCAAGTCTTTCAGTTCAATCCCATCAATGGTAAGGCTGCCTCCCGTAATATCATAAAAGCGCGGTAGCAGGTCAGCCATGGTAGATTTACCTCCTCCCGACTCACCGACCAAGGCGATGACTTTTCCTTTTTCGATGGTCAAATCAATGCCTTTTAGCACCTCGTCTCGCTCGTAGCTAAAGCGTACGCCGCGGTATTCAATCTTGTCACGAAATGCATCAATAGATTTTGCATTTGGACTTTCTATAATTACCTCATCTGCATCTAAAATTTCAAAAATACGTTCTGCTGAAGCCATCCCTTTTTGAATGCTGTAAAAGCCTTGCGCAAATGACTTTGCCGGAGGTAAAATCTGACTGAAGATGATGATATAGGTAATAAAATCGGCGGCACTAAGGCTTGAATCATCTGCTAACACCATATTTCCGCCAAACCACAGTACAATCGTAATTACTGCAGCCGACAAAAATTCGCTCATTGGTGAGCTCAGGTCGCGGCGACGATAAATCTTCGTTAAAATACGCGCATATTTCCGATTTTGTTCTCGGTATTGGGCATCGGAATAGCCGATAGCATTAAATGCTTTGATGATACGCAGCCCGGATATTGTTTCTTCCACGGTGGATAGCATGCTTGCCATTTGCTTTTGTCCTTGGCGTGATGCCTTCTTCAAAACCCGACCGATACGACCAATGATAAAACCTGCTATGGGTAAAATTACAAGCACAAAAAGGGTCAGCTGCGGGCTCATGGAAAACATAAACGCTATGAAGGCTACGATTGTAATTGGGTCGCGTATAAGCATCTCCAAATAATTCATTATGGAATATTCCACTTCTTGCACATCGCTTGTGATGCGTGAAAGTATATCGCCTTTTTTGTTTTTATGATAAAAGGAGAGGGGCAGTATAAGCAGTTTGCTGTAGATGGCGTTTCGCATTTCGCGTACCGAGCCCACACGCACACTTGCCATAAAATAGCTCGCCATGAAACGCGCCAGATTGCGGAAGAAAAAGGAACTAATCAGTACCAAACAAATAAACACCAATGCCTGTCGGTGCCCTTCACTAATAATGATTTTGCTGATGGTATAATTCATATAACCCAGTAATGCATCCGTGTTAAAAGCAAAATCGGGTTTTACGGTCACTAATTCTTCGGTACCGAAAAGCAGATTTAGGAATGGAACAAGCAGGGCAAGCGAAAAAAGTGAAAATACAATTACCAACAGATTGAATAGTACGTTCAATGCTGCTTGCCCCCAAAATGGTTTGGCAAAGGCAAGTATGCGGTAAAAGGGATTTTGCTTTTTATTTTTCATCGGCTGATTCCGGTATAATTTTGCGGACTAATCTGCAGCATTTCTTGTTTTATGGCATCTGTCACCGGCAAGTTTTGGATAAATTCTTGTATGCTTTGCTTGGTGATGATTGTATTTGTTCGCGTCAGCTCTTTTAGCAACTCATAAGCTCCTTCGACTTGTTCACGCCTCAATATGGTTTGTATGGCTTCGGCTACAACAGCCCAATTTGCTTCCAGGTCTGCTTCAATCTTTTCTGTATTAATCAAAAGCTTGTCGAGCCCGCGCAGAATGCTTTGCATAGATAAATAGCTGTGCGCCACCGCCATGCCGATATTGCGACTTTCAGTTGAATCGGTCAGGTCTCGCTGGAGCCGACTTAAAGGCAGTGTACTTGCAAGCTGTGTCAGCAAGGCATTTGAAATACCCAAATTTCCTTCCGCATTTTCAAAATCAATGGGATTTACTTTATGCGGCATAGCCGAAGAGCCCACTTCTCCTTTTTTTATCTTTTGCTTAAAATAATCTTGCATCACATATAGCCACACATCCCGGCTCAAATCCATAAGTATGACATTGATACGCCCCAAGGCATTAAAACGAGCGGCGAGATAATCGTAATGCTCTATTTGTGTGGTGGTTTGCTGTCGGTGAAGCTTAAGCTTTTTTTCAATGAAGTTATTTGCAAAAGCAATCCAGTCAATCTCCGGATATGCTACTTGGTGGGCGTTGAAATTCCCTGTTGCGCCGCCAAATTTGGCGGAAAAAGGGATTTCGGCATCCATTGCCAATTGATTTTGCAGTCTTTCAGCAAATACAAAAAACTCTTTACCCAAAAGGGTGGGGGAGGCAGGCTGCCCGTGCGTACGAGCCAGCATGGGTACTGCTTTCCATTCGTGTGCCAATGCCTTTATCTTATCGCTCAGTTGTTGCAGCATAGGGATTAACTCCGACTGCCAGGCATCCCGAAGCATTAATGGGGTTGCCACATTGTTAATATCTTGTGAAGTAAGCCCAAAATGTATGAACTCTTTATAAGCTTGCAGTCCCAGCTTATCAAACTCTTCTTTGATAAAATACTCCACCGCTTTTACATCATGGTTGGTGGTCTTTTCAATTGTCTTGACACGCAGAGCATCCTTTTCGGTAAAATTTCGATAAATGTCACGTAAACCTTCACTTAAGCCGCTGTCAAACGACTTAAGCTGCGGCAGTGGTAGCTCGCATAAGGCAATAAAATATTCTATTTCTACTAAAATGCGGTAGCGAATCAGGGCAAACTCTGAAAAATAGGCTGCAAGTTGCCGGGTTTTGTCACGGTAGCGTCCATCAACAGCGGTGATGGCAGTTAATGCCGATAGTTCCATTGAAATTGTATTTTGTACAAATTTACATAAACATGCCAAATATGTCGACAATAGTTGAAATTTTAGTCAATTATCATCTGCTGAGGCGGATACAATGTATCGCGTGGCGGAGGGCTGTGTTGCGCAAACAAAGTAAAAGCTCTTTAGAAGGTTATTTATTTGTGTGTAAAGCAGCCTTGTTGCCCTTCGACTTCGCTCAGGGCACCGCATCACTCATAGCTCATTAATGCGCCCTGAGCATTCTAAGACATATGCAAACTTTCTTTGATATTTAACATTTTT
>CAZQBU010000092.1:0-4232 GCA_964592175.1 uncultured Lentimicrobiaceae bacterium | reverse complement strand
AAGGAAAACTTAAAAGAAAATCTTGTTCAATTACGGATTGAAAAACTCAAAAAAGTAGGGTGATTTTAGGTACATGATTTTGGACACCCTACCCGTAGGGACGCAGCCTTTGTAAAAACTGTTGCAGCAAGTTTTTACCTCG
Source organism: uncultured Lentimicrobiaceae bacterium (assembly GCA_964592175.1). GTDB lineage: Bacteria > Bacteroidota > Bacteroidia > Bacteroidales > F082 > JALNZU01. The sequence continues at coordinate 4,090 of CAZQBU010000092.1, read as the reverse complement.
TCCTGTAGGGACGAAACACGCTCCCAGCGACAGTTACACACAAGAAAACACATCTCTTTCGTCCTTTTTCTTGATAAAAAGGACGGAAAAATCAAGCATGAATAAATGGGCCTCCGCGCCCGACCCGAGGAAAGGGGCAGGTAAAATTTAGATCAGGATTTAAAAACTCTTATTATTGGCAAAAAACTGTCGCAGGGTAAAGCCCCGCCAAAGACTTTCTAGTCTGGAAAGATGGGGATTAATGCAAAGCACTGAACACCTATACATTCGGCTAAAGCCATCAACTACAGAAGCCTCGACCGTGAAACATGGGGAAGCTAATTCTATTGATTGGCTTCAAACTCTTTTATTAAATCTTCAATAGATTTTCCAAGGTTTTGAATTGCCAAGGAAGCATCCAATGCAAAGTCGTCATCCGGATAACGTGCGATAAACTCATCATAGTATTTATGCGCCATAGCGGAGTCGCCCATGCGGGTATCATATACAAAGGCCTTTAAAAATAAACTCATAGGTGCTTTTTCATGCTCCGAATAATCGGTTAAAATACGGTCATAAATGCCGATGGTTTCCAAAGGGTCGGCATGATACATCATCAAGTCTGCTGCCCTGAACCAATATTCTGCTGCTATATCCTTGTCTTCGCTTTCCTTCGCTGCCTGCTTATAAAGTTTTATCAATAAATCGGCATCCGTAGCATCAAAGGCATTCATCTCACTAAATAATTTATCTTCCAAAGCCTTGATTTGTTCGGTCAAAGGAAGTTTTTCTTCCGTTTGCTGCTCCCCTCCCGACTGACAAGCTGTAGCAGTAAGTATCAAAAATGCAGCTAAATAATATACTATCCTGGTTTTCATTTATTTACGTTTTAAGTTTGGAAACATCATTCGGTAATCCACGTCTACTTTTCCGAGGCTGATATCGCGCAATTTATTTTTCAACATCAGTTTACGAACCGGTGGGATACGGTCAATATACAGTTTACCGTCAATATGGTCGTATTCATGTTGAATAATTCGTGCCACGAAACCATCGTATGTTTCTTCGTGCGGCTGGAAATTTTCGTCTACATAACGGATATGCAGCTTAGGTTTACGATTTACTTCTTCGCTCAAGCCCGGCAAACTAAGGCAGCCTTCCATCTCGGGTAACTCTTCGCCTTCCTCCTTCCAGATGTGCGCATTGATAAATACTTTTTTGAAATCCTTGGTTTCCGGAAACTGTTCTGCATACGGGTTGGCATCAATCACAAAAAGGCGGATGGAACGATTCACCTGAGGCGCCGCCAATCCCACACCAGAAGCCTCATACATGGTTTCCCACATATCCGAAATCAATTGCTCCAAACCGGGATAATCCGGATTAATATCAATACCGACCTTTTTCAAGGTAGGATGTCCGTATGCCACAATAGGTAGTATCATTGTGTAAAATTTTAAAGTTGATGTGTGCGATATTCTAGATAGGACTGTAATATTAAAGTAGCACTTATCGTATCGACAAGCGCCTTATCTTGTCGCTTTTTGCGGCTTAGCCCGGCATCAATCATCGACTGAAAGGCAATTTTTGAAGTGAAGCGCTCGTCAAACCGTTCGACAGGAATATCCGGAAACTCTTTTTTTAGCCGTCCCACAAAAGGCTCGATATATCGAGATGCATCACTTGCCTTATTCTGCATATCCTTCGGCTCGCCAACCACGATTAAATCCAGCTTTTCAGTTTGTATATAGTTTTTTAAAAAATCCAACAACTGATTACTGGGAATCGTATCCAAGCCTGTGGCAATAATTTGCATGGGGTCGGTAACAGCGATGCCGCTTCGCTTTCTGCCGTAATCAATTGCCATTATACGTCCCATCTTGTTTATGCACACAAATTTATGACTGCAAAAATACACTTTTTACAACATATACAGGACAGAAACAGCCCACAACAGCATTTGTTTTGTATTTTAGCAATCAAATTTTCCGAAATGAACGAACTGCAACAAAAAATTAATGCTGCATGGGATAATCGTGCACTTTTACAAGATTCGACATACCGGCAAGCGGTAGAAGAATGTATTGCATTATTGGATAAGGGACAGCTCAGAGTAGCAGAGCCTATACAAGGTAAATGGGCTGTAAATGAATGGGTTAAGAAAGCCGTCATATTGTATTTCCCCATACGGGAGATGGAAACCATCGAGCTTGCTCCTTTTGAGTTTCATGATAAGATACCTTTGAAAAAAGGCTATCGACAAATGGGAGTCCGGGTGGTGCCGCATGCTATTGCGCGCTATGGTAGCTTTTTGGATGAAGGTGTCATCCTCATGCCATCTTATGTAAATATCGGGGCACGAGTCGGCAAAGGAAGCATGATAGATACCTGGGCTACAGTCGGTTCATGTGCACAAATTGGCGATCACGTACATTTGAGCGGCGGAGTTGGGATTGGTGGCGTGCTGGAGCCACTTCAAGCTGCACCCGTCATAATCGAAGATAATTGTTTCATAGGCTCAAGATGTATCGTGGTGGAAGGGGTACATATAGAAAAAGAAGCCGTATTGGGTGCCAATGTGGTATTAACCCAAAGCACTCGCATTATCGATGTTAGCAGTGAGACCGCAAAAGAATACAAAGGAAGAATTCCGGAGCGTGCCGTCGTCATCCCGGGGACAGTAACAAAAAGGTTTCCCGCAGGAGATTACCAAATTGCATGTGCTTTGATAATCGGAAAACGCAAAGCATCAACAGATTTAAAAACATCCTTGAATGACGCATTGCGCGAATACAATCTTTCTGTATAATTTTGCGTTGTAGCAATGCAAATGATGAAACCGAGAAAAATTCTGCTGATACAAACAGCTTCAATCGGAGATGTAATTTTATTTACTCCCGTATTGGAAAAATTACATGCGTTTTTTCCGGATGCTGATATTCATTTGCTCATTAAAAGTGGAAACGAAGCATTATTTAAGGAACATCCATTTTTATCAGGCATCCTGATTTGGGATAAAAAGAACAATAAATACGGGAATCTGCTTGGACTCATAAAAGAAATCCGTAAAGAGAAATGCGATTTGCTTGTAAATGCACAGCGTTTTGCTTCTACCGGTTTGGTAAGCGTATTGAGCGGTACCAAAACTATTGTAGGATTTAATAAAAACCCTTTTAGCTTTTTGTTCTCCAAACGTATTAAGCATCAAATCAATTCGGCTGCTATTCACGAAATTGATCGCAACTTGGCATTAATTCAGTTTATCACCGATTCGGAGCGGCAGATGCCACGGCTTTATCCTACAGTGGAAGATCAACAAAGCACGCAAGCTTTCAAGCAAGAAGAGTATATTTGTATTGCGCCGGCATCATTATGGTTCACCAAACAATTTCCAAAAGAAAAATGGGTAGAATTCATTAAAAAAATCCAGCAAAACCTAAAAATATATCTGCTTGGCTCAGCAGCAGATTATGAACTTTGTGAACAAATTCGAATCGAAAGTGAAAATCCGAATTGCGTAAATCTTGCCGGCAAATTAAGCTTGCTGGCATCGGCTGAGCTGATGCGTGATGCCAAAATGAATTATGTAAACGACTCAGCGCCCATGCATTTATGCAGTGCAGTAAATGCTCCCACTACAGCAATTTATTGCTCCACCGTTCCGGAATTCGGCTTTGGCCCCTTAGCAGATGATTCAAAAATAGTGGAGATAAACGAATCGCTATATTGCAGACCATGCGGCATTCACGGACATAAAGCATGCCCCGAAGGGCATTTTAAATGTGCATATTCAATTGAAGTAGACCAGCTGCTGAACAGATTAAAATAAGTGTTGAGTAATTTCTTTTTGACTTTAAAAACATACCAATGGCAATGGTTTTCTCCTTGGCAAAAATTAATTATTAACTGTTTAAAAATCAAGTAAATACAGCGTTTCGCAGCGAGCTGGTCTTGCATAAGAAATAAAGCTTGTTTTTCGTCCTTTTTGTCAATTGGAATCATGAGATGATTTGCCCTTCGACTTCGCTATTAGATTTGCAGTATAAATCAGGAAATGGTATTTTTGATTATTTACTGAAGAACCAGAAGGAGGTGAGGTGAACTAGTTCGA
>CAZQBU010000091.1:0-4233 GCA_964592175.1 uncultured Lentimicrobiaceae bacterium | reverse complement strand
CCTTATAGAAAGCCTTGTCTCCATTGCGAGATGAGGCTTTTTTGGTTTTGTGAAATTGATTTTGCGAAAAGCACAATTTTAAGTGTCTGTGCCTTATGTTGGAAGTAAATATTACCTAAGTGTTTTGTGTGTTGAGTGTAAATCGAAGTGCAGTTTCATTCTTCGATGACATGAAGGAAATAGGTGCCTAACATTCGTTTAGTGGACTGTGCCCTTTTTGAGATTTAAAATGATGTCTTCCAGATGATTCGCAGCAAAACGCTTAGCTATAATTCTTTTATCCTCATCTAATAAATAAATTACCGGAATACTGTAGATGTCATATAAATCATGGAAGTCAGAAGTCATGCTTTTTGTTCCGTTGACATGTATCCATGGATAAGGCTTTTCATTTAAAAAATATCTCCAGCCCTCCATATCATTTGTAGTGTTGATAGAAAATATTTCAAGATCGTACTTTTTGCTATTGTATATCTTATCAAGCACTTCCATTTCTTTCTTGCAATGACTACAAGTTTGATCCCAAAAAAACAAAACAACAAATTCATGTTTGATTTCCCGGAATGAGCGATAATTATCAGTTGTATCAATTAACCACATATCCGGGGCTAGATTACCAATTAATGTTGGACGGATTTTATCTGCCCTGTCAATGATTTGTTCCATGAGTGAACTGTTAATGTTACTTACTCTGTCCTGTAGAAAATAGTTGTCTACAATATGGATAAATACTTTGTCAAGCCCCATATATTTTGGAACTTGATATTCACTAAAAAAATGCCACATCATAAAGTTTATCGCATCTTGATTATCTGCTGCATTCACAACTAAATTATCAATTTCCCGGATTACGGAATCTGCAATAGGAGGAATGATTTGATTAAAATAATTTTCAAGTTTATGCGCGAGAAATGGGGTATTCAACAGTCGTTCATCACTTAAATCAAATAAATCCCAATAATGGTTTTTATAAAATTGAAATGCAGCTTCTTTGTTTTGCTGTAAATTAACAGGAATTTGTGGCTCTTCCATTGCTTTTAAAATCATGGAAAATAATGAAAGCGGTTCATCATTTATTTTCTGTGATCGATAAGCTTTCAGGCTGTCAGCCAATACTTTAATCTCTGCTTGTCCTTTAAATGCATCAATTTTGCCATTTGAAATAGCTTGTCGAATAGAATCTATCTGTTGTACTACTTGGTTTGTTATTTTCAAATGTTCGTAAAAAAGTATGTTTGTCTTACTATTTTTGATTTCAGGGAAACGACCATCTTGAAATAACCGGATTTGAAATGATTGTTCGTCGTCGACTAGAAATTCGGCAACTTTTTCTTTTTTATCGTTTGCTAATAAATAAATCCCGTGTTTTAATTTTTCATCTCCTTTGAAATGAGCCTGGTCCACTGCATGGTAACTTGTATCAACAATGAGGAATTTATCGGTATAATAGTGAGCCAAATAAAACGTATCGCTTTGCATTCCTTCAGCTTCAAAAGAAATATTATAACTATTTTGGCTGATTAGGCTTAAAACTAAAAGCTGGAGAAACAGAAAAATAAAATAACGTGTGTAATACATGGATTTTTAGCTTAATTAGTCGGCAAAATTACTAAGATATTTTTGCTTCATTGAGTTTATTCAAAAATATAAACTGAATAAATATTGTTTTGAATGCCTAGAATCAATGCTTTTTATAACTTTGTGGCTATAACACTAGAATATGGCAGATCGAACAAAAAAGACATCAGCAGATGTTGAAATGAGTTTTTGGGACCACCTGGAAGAGCTGCGTTGGCATATTGTGCGTAGTGTCTCTGCTATAATAGTATTGGCAATCTTAGCTTTTCTAAATCGACGGTTTATTTTTGACCTTGTCATTTTGAGTCCGAGTAATTCAGATTTTATTACAAATCGACTCTTATGTAATTTAGGGTCGAAGCTTGGAATTGAAGCCATTTGCATGGATTCACTTAAACTTCAGATTATTAATATAAATATGGCCGGACAATTTACCACGCATCTGATGATTTCATTGGTGACCGGCTTAATACTTGCTTTCCCTGTTATACTTTATGAATTTTGGCGATTTATACGTCCTGCCCTACATCGTAATGAGGCTAAATATTCAGGTAAGGCAGTGATAATTAGCTCGTTATTGTTCTTTGTTGGAATATTGTTTGCGTACTTTTTAATTGTGCCTCTAACAATTAACTTCTTAGGGACTTATCAAGTAAGTGAAATTGTAAATAATCAAATTTCATTAAACTCGTATATAAATACGGTGGTTTCTGTAACATTTGCGGTAGGAATTGTATTTGAGCTGCCGTTAATCATTTATTTTTTAACAAAAATCGGGCTGGTTACTCCGGGTTTTCTTAAAAGGAACAGAAAGTATATGTTGGTTGTTTTATTGATTATTTCTGCAATTATCACGCCACCGGATGTTTTTAGTCAGATTTTGGTATGTATTCCCCTCTTCGGGCTTTATGAGGTAAGTATTCTTATTTCGGAACGAATAGTGAAAGCGGAGCCCGAATTTTAGCTTGCAAATAAGGCATGCTTTTTGGTCATTTTATTATGTTATAAAACAATGAGTTATGAAAGCAAAACTGTATTTTATTATTTTGGGAATTGCCCTAGGCTCTTGTAGCCTTTTTACGAAAGTGGGGGATGAATCAAGCCAAAAGCAGACACAGCCTGCCGGATATCTTACAACAATCGTTGACCCGTATTTTGATAAATGGTATCAAATGAATTATAGTGCTTCAATGGATAGGGATGGAACCTATTATAAAACAAGTAATTATCATGCTGCAAATAATTGGAATGAGTATTATAGACGTGGCCAATATCCGAACCATATCAGTTCAATGATTACCTATATCCCAAATGCGGATTATGATTTAGAAGTGGATAGACGGCTGTATTGGTATTTTAAATACATGCAACAGGAATATAAAATAAGGCTATTACACTAGAACCTCGGATTTTACGTATTCTTTAAGCTTTAGTGCGAACATTTTCACTAAAATTTTTCTTATTGACCGCAAAATATTGAAAAAAGAAATATTTTTATTCTTTTTTGTAAGTATTTTACTAAAACCTTCCTACCTTGTACCCCAAAATTAACAGCCATGTTTGATAGTTTATCTCAAATTGATAATGTTCGCCTGAATTTTAGTGAAGGTGGGCTACTTTATATGAATGTTACACTTGCCATCATTATGTTTGGTGTTGCACTCGATATAAAAAGGGACCATTTTAAAAGCATTATATTATATCCGCAATCTGCGGTATTAGGTATTTTCTCACAGATTTTGTTATTGCCTGCCCTAACCTTTTTATTGGTTTATCTTATTAATCCACCTCCGTCTATTGCAATGGGGATGATTCTTATTGCGGCTTGTCCGGGTGGCAATATATCAAATTTTATTTCTTCACTTGCCAAAGCAAATGTGGCTTTATCAGTGAGTTTAACAGCTTTTTCAACCTTATCGGCTACATTTATTACGCCGATTAACTTTGCTTTTTGGGGAAGCATGTATGTAAAGTACTACGAAAAAGCGCGCCATTTGAATATTCCGATTCAAATTGATTTTCTCCAAATGGCTCAAACTGTATTTATTTTACTTGGAATTCCGTTGATGTTAGGGATGTGGGTTGGGCATAAATATCCGGGCTTTGCAGATAAATACCGTAAGAAAATACGGATTACTTCTATTTTCTTGTATATGACTTTCATTGTTGGAGCCTTAGTGGCAAATGCCAAGTTTATTCCGGGCGTTATTTTGCCTTTAGGCGTTGTAGTGATGTTACTTAATGCCCAAACCTTGTTTACCGGATATTTTGTTGGAACTGTATTTAAGGTGCATCGTGCGGATAGACGATCGCTTGCAATAGAAACCGGCATTCAAAATTCCGGCTTGGCTCTTGTACTGATTTTTAACCCGAAACTATTTGATGCAAACGGAGGAATGGCTTTTATGGCAGCATGGTGGGGGATATGGCAAATGATTTCCGGAATTGGTTTGGCAATGATTTTGGCAAAAATAAAAATACCGGAATTACAATCTTCGAAAGTGAAGTCAGAATAAAAAAAAAGAGGCGAAAAGCCTCTTTTTTTATTTCTTAGTATTAATCTTGAAAATAGAATAGAGAGGGCAAAAGTTTATGAAGGCGCTTTCAGAAAACGCTTAAATATTTGGTTGTCAGTTAAATAAGTTGTATCTTTAT
>CAZQBU010000090.1:0-4405 GCA_964592175.1 uncultured Lentimicrobiaceae bacterium | reverse complement strand
AGAGTTTTAACAGGTATAGCTATGCATGGAATAATCCGTTAGTGTTTACTGACCCGGATGGGGAATTTGTTATAGCAGCAGTTATATTTGGGGCAGTTATTAGTGGAACAGTTGGATATATTGGAGGAAGAAATGCTGGTTTAAGAGGACGGGATTTATTTGGATATACTTTTGCAAATGCTATTATTGGTGGTATGTCTGGTGGTATTGGAGCTTCTGTCGGAGCTGGTGTTTCAGCGTCCTTATCTTTTGGAGGATTTGCAGGAGGTTTTATTGCTGGAGCGGCAGGAGGTGCCGCAGGTGGTTTTGTGGCAGGTACGTATGCTACGGCTCTTAATAACACAACCTTTGGAATGAACAATAATATACTTTTAGGTGGGTTAAAAGGTGCTGGCTTTGGTGCATTGGTAGGTGGGTTAATAGGTGGAACTATTGCTGGAATTGATGCGGTAAGGAGTGATGCAAGTTTCTGGAATGGAACATACAAAGGAGAAGTAGGTGGTTATGAAGGGCCTGGAATATTTATAGACGAAGAAATACCTGCTGGTCATAAGCCAACTAAAACAGGTGAAATTGCTAAGACAGAAGGAAATCCAAATTATGGTAAGTATGGCCCCAAAAGTCGAACATATTCTGCTAGTAAAGGAGGCGGTCCTAAACCTCATTTTGGAGTAGATTATGCTGGCGAGGTAGGAGACGAGGTATATGCCATGTATGATGGTACAGTTATTCAAATTGGGAAAAGTGGTGTTTATGGAGAGAATTTTGTCAGAACATCTTCTGTTATTAATGGTAAAACATATAATGTGGATTATGGTCATATGTTAAAGCATTTTGCAACTCTTGACAAAGGTGTTACGGCTGATGAAATAATTGGGCTGATGGGAAGAATGGGGAATAACTTCCCTTCTAGTATGCCAACTCACGTTCATATATCCGTATGGCGTCCCGTAAATAGTTTACAGGGTTTTGTAATGCCTTGGTGGAAATAAAAAAGTAAAAGTTATGATGAGGTTTTTTTTTATTGTGCTGTTGCTTCCCTTCGTTTCTTGCGGGCAAGCTAATCAAGAATTTAAACTACAAAATTCTTTTCTGGTTAATCTGAAAACTCCTGTTTGTATTACCAATAATGATTGTTTCTTCTTTAGCAGCGACAGCAGTATGTTTTATTTAGTCATGCACTATTCAGATGCCAAATATGAAAACCAAAAACTGGTTGATTCCGTAGAGTTTAGCCCTTATAAATCAACGATACACAGCTTTAAATCACAAAAAAACAACTCTTATGTTGTGTTGTGGGAAACCGAGTATGAATACATTCCGATAATTCAAGCCTACTACATTGCAGAGGAAAGGTTAGCAAAAATAGGAGAACTTGAAATTTCTTTACCTTGTCAAACCTGCGAAAGCCTTGAATATCCGATAAAAGATATACAGATACTTCACAAAAAGGAAGAAATTGAAATCTCATTTTTAAAGGACATAAACTACAAAGAAAAAGATAGTAGTGAATGGAAATTATTTAAAGCAGGAACTTTGAGATATTACTTCAATCCTATAAGTAATGAGTTCAAAAAAAGTGTAATCCCCCAATGAGCAGCCTTTGTTTTTAGCGGGCAAATCCTGCGTTTTCAGGGCTCCCAAAGGTCTTTTCAGAAAAAATTATTAGCAATAAGTCCAAAATAGGCTGAAAGCCCCTGCTTGTATGCTTTTTCGCTCTCTTTTCTCCCTGCCTTGTGCTGCTTGGATTTTAGCAGGTTTTGAGGTAAGCATGTAAGCAGATACTATCCCAAAAAGTATGTAAAGTGCAATTTTACTAAAATCTGAGCTTGTGAAACTTTATAAAATACAGAACATGAATCACTCAATATTTATTTTACTAGCCTAAAAAATTACTTCTAAACTACATTCAAATCCAAAAAGAACTTATCTTTACCTTATTAATCATGTACTGCCATAGCGCACCAATGAACCGGTTGTATACATATAAAATAACTACTGACTATCTTAGGGTAGAAGCTATCTCTGTGAGTCTGTATAGCAGAGATGTTAGCGGTTTTACCGGACACGAGCATTTGTACGCCTTCAACCTGATAAACATGAACGACCGTAATGGAGTTTATCCCGAATGGCTCTGCTATTTCGGGAACCCCATGGTTTCGCGCATGCTATCACCGGATAATTACATACAAGCACCCGATTTCTCACAGAGTTTTAACAGGTATAGCTATGCATGGAATAATCCGCTGGTGTTTACTGACCCTGATGGGGAAATATTTATGGCACCATTTTTTGTGATGGCTATGGTAGGTGATTATACAAGTAATTTGATTAACGGTTATCACGATCCGCTTCGCAAAGCATATAAAAATGTTTCAAGTACAATAAGCGGAATTAATAATGCTGTACAAATACCTGTTTACCAAAATCAAAACAGTAATATTACGATTGGATTAAACCCATTTAGTTTTGGAATTACCGTTAATGCTTCTTTTCGTAGTGACAATTTTATTTATTCACTTCATGCTGGTTTCGGCTTTTTGGGAGCAGATTTTGGAGCCACAATAGCAATAAATAACGGAGATTTTTCATTTTCATTTGGAAGCGGTTATAATAGTGGCTGGACAAATTTAATGCAAGTTAACCCACAGCATATTTCTGGTTTTCAAGTTTCCGGCGGAGCTTCTTATTTCGACAGTAACAGGAATCAGCGCTTTTCATTTGGGCTGTCTTCTTTCTACGGTAATTACCCGCAAAAAAACTGGTTTGTGGGATATGGTAGGGGTGATTTTTCCTTCGCAATGACAAATGATGCTTTCACAGGGAGCGACTGGTATCGCACAGCTGCAGCCGAAATTGGTATTGGTGAAGCAGCGTTTGGGTTTAATCTTTTTACTACTGAACCGCCTTTGGATGAGTATGGGGAGTTCGGAAAAACTACCGATTTTATATCAGTTTGGGGGCATAACAAAAAAGGCACTTACTCAGATGGTGAAAGAGTATATGCCGGATTATATTTTGGCTATCGAAATGGAAACCGAGTCAGCCGCTTTGGAATAGATGGACCAGGAGTGCAGGAGTGGACACAAAATTTCATTCATTCCAAATGGTTTCCATTAGTTAATTCGCCTTATTTTGACACACGACTTGGATCTCCTTCTGCAATGTTTTTGCAAGGAGGATATCTGAATCCGTTTTCGCTTTATCCTTTTTAAATATATTCATAATTATCCTTACTATGTCACTTCATAAATCAATTCAAGCCTTTACTATAATTCTTATTTTATTTTCTCTAATTAGTTGTTTTTCTAAGAAAAGTGATTTTCATGCATACAGATATCAAATAGTAGATTCAGGTATACCAATCCCTATCAAAACAAATGGATTTTATGCTCCGGTTGATGCAAAAGCCTGTATATTGTTCATGTTCGAAAACGGAATAGTTAAAGAAGGTCCTTGTGTGAGCGATTTTTTCGATAATAAATCGAAATACTTTGATATCATTACTAGGGATTGGTACACTCAAAAGAGCAAAGAATACTTTGGGTGTTATATGATTAAAGATAGTAGTTTACAAATACAACTTTTTAATGTTCACAGTTCACATAATCCTGTATTTCGGAGGTGGGTTTTTGAGTCGAATGGAGTTATCAAAAGTGATTCAACTTTTGTCTTAATTAACAATTTTGAATATTTAAATCAGCATGAGTTTTACGAAAAGCCGGTCCTATTTAAATTTGTTCCTTATGAAAACAAACCAGACAGTTCAAATGCATGGTTTAATAAAAAACGGTGGTTCAAAAAGAATTTGCATGAAAGCCGTAAGTAACATATGTATAGCCACCGAAATTGGTATCAACGAAGTGTCTTTTGGATTCAATCTTTTTACTAGCCTAGTCATCCCTTAATATCAATATATTTCACTGAATATCAATATAATAAGCTTTAATAATAATGCAGGTTTTAGACCACAAAGAAATTAAAACCTGTATTTGTTTATGGTACCTAGGCCTAACCTGAATTATTCATTAATTTAATTTTATAATAAATACTTTTGAAACTTACTAATAAAATCTCCTAATAGAATGATCATTAGTCTATTACACTAAAATAAGATTGATTCATAGGTTAATATAAATTACATTCTCACACACAAAACATATAAGTCTTTCGTCCTTTTTCTTGATAAAAAGGACGCAAAAATCAAGCATGAATGAATGGGCCTCCGCACAATCAAAAAAAATGCATAAATCTAAGCAAGGTTGCGTCGCTTATTAGGAGGATTATTTTATGCTTTTCTTAAAACTTATGCATTAAGCCTAAAACCAAAGCTTTACTATCTTCTTTCGCCCTTTTTCTTGATAAAAAGGACGGAAAAATCAAGCATGAATAATCGGCCTCCCCG
>CAZQBU010000089.1:0-4502 GCA_964592175.1 uncultured Lentimicrobiaceae bacterium | reverse complement strand
GCTCGGCTTGCGGAGTCGCTTTCGGCTTCAAACCGAACGCCGCCCGGACCCGATCGGCTGCAGCGCTTCCAGCCCCTCCCGGAGGCGGCTTCGGCGGTTTTTCGGATAGAAAATTGATCATCTCATCAATATCAATATCATCCGGAGGAAGCGGAAGTTGCTGTTTCTGATCCAGCCCTTTGTTCATTTCGGTGATGCTTGCGCGGGTATCGTTGATCCGCGTTTTAATCCGCTCTGTAATATCCTCGGCTGGCAGGCCCTCTTTTTTCCAGTTGGCAATATCTTCTTTTAATTGGAGGCCATCCGCTACTTGATTATAATATTTTGTTTTTTGCTGATCGGCATCTTTGGAGACGACACCGCCACCGACGCCCATGCCGAAACCTCCGGCAAATCCTGCGGCGGCGCCGTTGACCGCTTGCATGAACATTTCTTTCGTAGCCAGGTCTTTCGGGTCGATGCCTGCTTGTTCCGCGTAGGCCTGGAAGAATTCTTCCGTTCCTTCTCCAACGCCCGTTGCCAGCGCGGACTTTCCGATCCGGCGAAAGAGACTGCCTGCTGCGCCGGTCGTCCCCGTCTTAAACAGACGGTTGACCATATTTTCCGCGCCCAGCTCTTCCAGCTTTGTCGCGACAAATGTCGCAGCCAGGCCGCGGATCGGGTCCAGGGCTTCGTCTTTGGATTCGCCCTGGTCCATCCTGCCCAGCTGACCTTCTGCAATTTGTCCGGCTTCAAGAATGCCAATAGGGATATCCATCGGCTTGAGCTTGGCCCAATTGCCCAGAAACTTTCCGAATTGCGAAACGTTGCCTTTGGTAAGCAGCTCTTTGGTGGCTTTAAACCCGCCGACGATAGGTTCCTTGATGGCTGTTGCGCCAATTTCGGCCATAGCAGGACGAAGACTGGAAAGCCCTTTCAGCGGGACGGTTGCTGTTCCGCCCATCAGCATAAACGGAGCGGTTACGGCAACCTGTGCGCCCATTTGTCCGATATTCCAGGATGCCCAATCGGCAAAGTCAGACGGCTTTGTCCAGTCGATATCGGTAAAATTCTGAACACGGGGGGCGTTCTTATTTACCTTCTCGCCCCAATATTCGCTGGTTGTTTTGCCAATGTCGCTAAGTGTATCCGATTCCAGCATCTCTCCGCCATAGCGCAGCACATCACCAACCGCCTTATTCGCGCCCAGCCATCCGGATTTCGCGCCACGGACAAAGTTTGTCGCCACGCCTGTTGGAGCAGGATCGGCCTGCGGGTTTAAATGCTGTATGATTTCCTGATCGGAATAACCTTCTTTCCTTGCTCCATCGACATTGAATTTAGAGCCTTGTGCAAGATAATCCGCTATTTCTCGATGAGAATAACCCTCTTTAAGTGCGCCATTGACATCAAATGCCATTGATTGACTCCTTTTTATTTACCGAACAGTCTTTCTTCCGATGTTTTGAATCGGCGTTTCGCCGTCGAACCTAATCCCGTTGAACCGGCAGGCGCATTAGACGGAAACACCATGGCATTGGACTGCCTGACGGCGGGTGGATTTTGGGCCGTGCCTCCAAAAGTACTCAAGGGCTTTCTTCCACCAGGTTGCGCATTGGATGGCGGTGATTCTGATTTTAATCCTTCCATATTCTTTAACACGGAGTTATTCAATGACCGTGCCGCTCCTGCAAATACCTTCACATATTCTTCTGCTGAATATTTTGTCTGTAACGTAGGGTCATTTTCATAGGTTTTCATTGCCATATGTGTAAGCTTTAAAGGGTCCATGCTTTGGACGCCGATATTTTCATTGATGAACGTAAACGCTTCCATGTGATCGTCACGTTGTTTTTGCAATGAGGCGCGCTGTGCTGGCAGCAATCCAGGATTAAGAAGTTGTTTATTGAGTGTTTCGATTGCTTGCTTGCGGTCTTTTTGTGCGTCATAAACCCGAAGCGCCGGGTTTGCGTTATACATATTGGTAATTTGCGCTTGCCAATGTTCCGCCGTCGCACGATCAATCTTTTTATTCAAGTCGGCTCCGGAGAAAAACCGATCAATAATAGACTTAGACGCGCCTGCTTCGGCGGCCCATTCATACATGGATTTCTTTTCATTTCTTCTAGCTGCCTCGGCTTGCGACAATCGCAATCTTTGGGCATCATTAGCCATTCTGGCCGTCGATTCCCTGTCCTCCCTTTCCTGCTGTTGTTTTTGCAAGCCGAAGCTCTGCTGCCAGTTCTGCTGTCCCTGCGCCATTTTGGCCAGGTCCAGCTCCTGGCCCATGCGGGCGCGTTCCAGGTTGGCGCCTACCATCGCGTTTTCCGTTTCGGCTTTTTTGACGGCGAGGTCCAGATTAGCCGCCATTTGTTTCGTGGCCAGATGATCAGCCATAATATCGCGCAGCGCCAGCCGGGAATTTTCCAGCGCCTGGGGAACCGCTCCATAGGGATTTTGCATATAAACCTCCTTTATTTTATAGCTTTAAAAATTCATACCAAAACGGTATGCCGTTCCGTGACGACAAGTTGTCCTGGTGAATGTCTTGCAGCAACCGGGAGTGATAATAAAAATCGTAAAACCTTTTCGTATTTCCAAAAAAGCAAAATCCTTTAATAAAATGCAATCCAGCCCGTTCCGCAGACGATACCATCTGTCCGGCTGATATATGATTGTATGACCAGGCGGCGTTGACGGCGGAAACTTCCCCTAAGGTAGAAAAGTCCTTTACCATAGCTCTTCCGCCTTTGCGTAAAACACGGAACGCTTCTTGGAATGCTTGATATTGTTCGACATATCCTATGGACTCCAACCACTGCACAACATCAAAGGATGCGTCGTCAAATGGTGTGGCGCACATATCGGAAAAAAAGAATTTAGTTTCAGGATAATTTTTCATAGCGTATTCATACTGAAACAGCGAATTCGTAACAGCAGATACATCAAATCCTTTTTTTCTTATCTCGTCCGGAACATAGCCAATACCGCACCCCATATCAAGGATCTTTGCTTCAGGCGCATAATTGGCTATTGCGACGAGCTTGCGGATATGCTCGTCGTCATTATCGCCCAGCATAAAGCAGTTGAAGACTTTCAAGCCGTGACGCAAGTATTCAGGCGTTTCTAGCTCCCAGTCCGATGCCATTAAAACACCTCTCCATTAGATCGGGTGAATGTCTTTCTTGTCCTGCCTGTTGCTTCGCAAAGCGCCAGAAATGTTTTGGTAATTATCCTGGATGCGGCGCCTGGCTTCTTCGTGGTCTTTCCCAGCGCAAAGCGTCCGTATTCAATCAGATTGTCCACCAGGATTCTTTTTACAAATTTTTTCAGCCGGTTGCTGCGCTCGATGCGTGGGACAACTTTTTCGGCAATCATGTAATATCCGCGCAACTGATCAGGCGACAAATACTTATCGCGGTATTCCCGGGCTATCTCCACCTCCGGCGCATGCCGATCCGTGCAGGCCGTAACGATCACGCACCCGCCGCCGGTCACAGCGCCCCAAAGTCCTCCGGTTGCGATATTCAGGCCAGCATCGACCGTTGCCTCCGTACTTGTGCCTATATTTCCCAACGTGCTCGTGCCAAGACTTAACAAAGAATTTACTTGATTTCCGGTTTCTTCTCCTAATACTTGCTTTGCAACGCCAGATAACACATTTGTTGCGCCTAATGTCACCGGATCAGGGGCTATCACAGCATTTCCGATAGTATCTCTTGTGTTATATAATAATCCTCCGAGCGGATTAGCGCCGCTTGCTATAGTCTGATTTATCTCTTCGTTTCCGATCCCGTGGTCAGCGGCCTCACGCCCCCAATATCCCTCTACATCTTCAGGCCTATCTAGTGATCCGCCCAATCTGCCAAATGGTGTTTCCACGAGACCAGGATTGTTCGCTGTAATTGCATTTATCGCCATGCCACCTAATTTTGCTAAAGCGTAATAAGGCGCGGCATACCCAATCGCCGATCCAATTCCGGCTCCGACGGCTCCTCCTGTCGCCGATGCCGTAGTGCTTCCACTGAGCGATCCATAAGCGCTACCTATTCCGCTGCCAATGGATCCACCGGCTGCTGATCCTGCTGCTGCGCTTGACTTACCGATGCCGCCAATCGCCGTTCCTAATGCATTACCTGTTTCTGCCCCCGCAAGGGGAACAGTCGCTTCCGCAGCGCCTACTGCTGTAGGTGCCGCTGCTTCCACGACTTTGGGTGCAATCCCCAGCGCTCCGCGTACTCCTGTCATGGTGCTTGGCAGTACCATGTCGGCGACGGCTTTCCCGCCGGCAACCAGATTGTCTTTTCCAACCAAGGCCGCTACCGTCGCCAGGTTTTGCGCCGCGCCGATATACGATGCGGTCTGTGCCTGTGCGGCCTGTTCTTCAGCAATCTGCCGCTGCATGGCCTGATTCTCGTTAAACTGCTTGGCGGTTTGGGCCAGGTTGGTATTGTATTGCGTGGCATTCTGCGCCAGCTGCGTATCAAACTGTGCTTTCTCCTGATTGAGCACGGATTGTTTAT
>CAZQBU010000088.1:0-4787 GCA_964592175.1 uncultured Lentimicrobiaceae bacterium | reverse complement strand
GCTGTACACTTTGACGTACAACAGTGCCATCCGGAAACCTTCCATCAGCTTTTTTACTCGTGCTGAAAATAAAAAAGATGCCTAATACCAATGCTCCCCCGATAATTCCTAAAAGAAGATTACTGAATTTCTGTTTCATGGCAAATGTGTTTAAAAACCTGTTTTAATAGTTAAAGTCTGTAATTTTATTGTTTAATTATGTACTGAATTAATCACTTCATACTGTATTTTTAACGAAATTCGCTGTTTGATTAACGCAAGGTATTTTTAAAAGTTTTATTTGCATTGTTAATACTTGTTAATGATTTAACTAGCCTAATAAAAAGGTCGTTCCTTTGACATAATCTGACTAAACACCTAAATCGACTTTAACTTTATACGTGTTTTACTGTACATTTGTATGCAAAAATCAAGCCGAAAATAGGATTTTGTGATAGATTAACGAATATTAACGTGCTGAAAATGAAGAAAAACATGGGAATTCCTTTTCAAAAGATGCATGGAGCAGGGAATGATTTTATTTTAATTAATAATTTTGATTTGCAGTTTCATGCCACTACAGAACAAATTGCGCAAATGTGTCACCGACAATATGGCATAGGTGCGGACGGATTGATATTAATTCAACCTTCGGATTCCTATGCTTTTCGGATGATGTATTTTAATGCCGATGGTAAAGAAGGTAGTATGTGTGGAAATGGGGGCAGGGTTGCAGCAGTATTCGCTTATTTAAACTCTATAAGCGGTTTAACTACTTCCTTTGAAGCTTTTGATGGTCTTCATCATGCTGAAATAACTGAAATTTCGGAAAAATCATTTCAGGTGCGCCTTACAATGAATGATGTGCTACTATTTGAGGAGATTGAAAATGCAGTAATCACAGATACCGGCTCGCCTCATTTGGTAGTGTTTTCTGAAAATGTGAAAGAGATAAATGTTTTTGAAGAAGGACGTAAATTGCGTTATGATGCACGATTTGCGGCTGCAGGAATAAATGTGAATTTTTTGGAAAAGCGAGAATCTGACTTTTTCATTCGAACCTATGAAAGGGGAGTAGAAAACGAAACCTTATCATGCGGTACGGGAATTACTGCGGCTGCGGTGGCATTAAACAATAAATACGGATTGGAAGAGTTGCATATTCAAGCAGTTGGAGGTGATTTTAAAGTTGAATTGAAAAAAGAGAATAATCGCTTTACCAATATTGTTTTACATGGACCGGTAAGCTTGGTGTATAGTGGAATTTGGCCAACTTAGGATAAATAATCCTGCTACATGAATATTTTTTTTAATTTAGTACTAAATTAAGCAAGTATGTTTATCCGAAAAGACAATATAAGGTTACGAGCCTTGGAACCACAAGATGCAGTCTTACTGTACCAATGGGAAAATGATCGTGAAATTTGGGATGTGAGCGAAACATTAGTGCCATTTTCTATGTTTCAAATTGAGCAATTTATATTGGAAGCAGCTGATATTTTTAGTGCTAAACAGCTTCGCATGATGATTGACAAAGTGAAGGAAGAAGAAAGGCAGAAAATGACAATCGGAAGCATTGATTTATACGATTTTGACCCTAAAAATAAGCGAGCCGGTGTCGGTATTTTTATCGATAAACCATTTCGAAAGAAAGGTTATGCCGCATTAGCTCTTGAGTTATGTATTGATTATGCCTTTGATAGCTTATCTTTGCATCAAATATATTGCTATATTGCAGAAAATAATACAGCAAGCATTCGTCTTTTTGAAAAACTTGGTTTTGAACAATGTGGTATTCAGAAAGATTGGTTGCTAATAAAAGATAGGTATGTGAATCAGATTCAATTTCAACTTTTAAATCCCGATCATTGAGTTTATGAGCTATTACCACTCATCATACGGAAATCTTCGAACACGGAGAAAAAAGAAATGGAACCTGAAAGTTCTACTAATTTTTATTTTAATATTACTTCTTTGTGCTATTGGACTGGCTTGGTTCTTTTATAACACTACCTTGAAAAACAACGTTTATACCGCACAGCAGGAGTATGCTGAGATTTTTATTCCTACCTCTTCAAACTTTGAGCAGGTAAAAGAAATTCTTTATTCCCAGGGCGTTTTAATTAATCGCCAAAGCTTTGAATGGGTTAGTAAATGGCTTAAATATGAGCAAAATGTAAAAGCCGGACGTTATTTGATAGCTTCAGAAATGAATAATCTGGAACTTGTCAGACTGCTTCGCTCCGGAGCGCAAGTCCCGGTAATGGTAACATTTAATAATTTACGCGATGTGAATCAGTTGGCAGCAGTTGTTAGCCAACAAATTGAAGCCGATTCCGCTGATATAGCACAACTGCTACATGATGGTCAGTACTTGGATTATCTTGGTTATGAGCATCATACGGTCCCGGCAATGTTTATTCCGGATTCCTATGAATTTTATTGGACGACAACTGCAGAACAATTTGTTTCGCGCATGTTTGACGAACATCTGAAATTTTGGAATGATAATCGTAAATCCAAGCTCGAAGCATTAAATATGACAGAGTTAGAAGTTTCTGTTTTGGCTTCCATAATTGAAAAAGAGACAAATAAAAACGATGAAAAGGCACGAATGGCAGGTGTATATTTGAACCGGCTTAAAGGCGGTTGGCGTTTACAAGCTGACCCTACTTTGGTGTTTGCTGTAGGAGATTTTGGTATTCGACGCGTGCTCGACGTTCACAAAACGATTGAATCACCATATAATACCTATAAATATGCCGGTTTGCCGCCGGGTCCCATTTGTATTCCCTCCATCGCCTCAATTGATGCGGTATTGAATTATGAAACACATCAGTACTATTATTTTTGTGCAAAAGATGACCTATCAGGCTATCATGCATTCGCCGAATCATTAAAACAGCATGAATTAAATGCATGGAAATACCGTCGTGCATTAGATCGAATGAATATTAAAAAATAGCAACTTAATGATAAAAGCATTTAAAGCGTATGATATACGTGGTATTTGGGAACAAGATTTGAATCAAGACCTGGTTTATAAGATTGGTTTCTTCTTGCCTGAACTGCTTAATGCACAAAATATACTTGTTGGACGTGATATCCGACAGTCATCCAACGCCTTATTTGATGCACTTGTCAATGGTATTACCGATGCCGGAGCAGATGTTACAAATGCCGGGCTTACGACAACGCCAATGATTTATTGGGCAACGGGTAAATATAATTTTGAAGCCTCGGTTATGATTACTGCTTCCCATAATCCCAAGCACCATAATGGTTTGAAGATATCCGGTAAAGGAGTGAAACCCATTGGTTATGAGGATGGTCTAAATATTTTGGAGCAATATGTCGAAACGCGGGAAATTAAGCCGAAAACTCAAAAAGGCAAGCTGTTAGATAAGGATATTAAAACCGATTACATCCATTTTTTACGTGATTATTTAACGAATTATGATAATCTACAATTTGGTGTTGATTGCAGTAACGGCATGGCCGCTCTTTTAATAAAAGACTTACTGGGAGATAAGCCCATCTATATTAATGAAACAATGGACGGTGATTTTCCCGGGCATGAGCCAAATCCTCTTGAACCGCAAAATCAGGAGCAGATAAAGCAAGTTGTAACAGCCAATAAATGTGATTTTGGAATGATTTTCGACGGAGATGCCGATCGCGTAATGTTTATTGATGAACAAGGGAATTTTGTTTCGCCGGACTTAATTATCGCATTGATGGGGCATTACTTTTTTGACTATAGAAAGCAAAAAGGTGATGTATTACAAGATATACGTAGCTCACGCTCGGTAAGTGAATATTTAAAACCCTATGAAACAAAGGTTCACACTTGGAAGGTAGGGCGTGCGTTTGGGGCAGCCAAATTGAAAGAAATTGATGGCTTATATGGTGGTGAACTGGCAGGGCACTATTATTTTCGGGATTTTTATTATTCCGATTCCGGATTGTTGGCAGCGCTTATTGTATTGCAACTGCTTGCAGAGTTTAAACAGAAAGGCATAAAATTTTCGGAATTGATTAATAAGATTCACGCTTATGTGAATACCGGTGAAATCAACTTTAAAATTGAAAATAAATCTGATGCAATGAATGCGGTGGTCAATGCGTTTATATCAGAGAAGAAACCGGAATTATTCATGGATTTTGACGGCTATCGCCTTGATTATCCTGACTTCTGGTTTAATATTCGCCCATCAAATACCGAGCCTTATCTGCGGTTTATTGCGGAAGCAAAGTCGGCAGAGAAACTAAAAGATGTAAAAAATAAAGTATTAACGATATTAAAAGAGTTTAACTAAGTGAAACAGCGTATTTTTTCAAGATTTCTATTAAGTGGGTTAATCGTGCTATTGTTTGCAATTTATGGCTGTGGTCCTAATCCGGCCAAATCGCGTTTCCATTTGGAAAACGGCATTGAGATGCTTTACTTTGGTCAGCATAATGAGGCCATGCTTGAGTTAAACAAAGCCTTGAAGTACGATTCGGAATCATATGAGGCTTACTATTATAGAGGAGCAGCAAAACGAAATCTACAAGATATGGAAGGGGCTTATGATGACTTTCAAAAATCCCTCGAATTAAATCCAAATTATGCGGAGGCACATTTTGCATTGGCATTAATTTATGAATATAGAAATGACAAGAGCATGGCTTGTTATTATTATTTAAAAGCCGAAGAGTTGGGGATGATAAATATCGAGGATTATACCCGTTGGTGTAAGTAGTGAGTTTGAAATAGGCACTTTCAGAAAACGCTTAAATATTTGGTTGTCAGTTAAATAAGTTGT
>CAZQBU010000087.1:0-4799 GCA_964592175.1 uncultured Lentimicrobiaceae bacterium | reverse complement strand
ACATGCACAAAAATAGCTCCGCATGACCCAAAATGCAAATTAATTTAATGTAATTTACTGATAATCAATAACCCATTTTAAGAACGTTCATGTGGTGCACAAAACAGGCGAGGAAGAATGGCGATATTACGGATAGAATATCTGTTTTAGCAGGCTTTGAAAACCCATCGACCTCTTGGTTATTGATAAATCCATACTGCTGTTCGGCTACGCCTTCGCTTCACAGCTTATGCCTTAAAATTTCTCAAAATTAAATTCATGAATTAAGCAGGCTAACAAAAACTAATAAAATTTTTAACTTAGTTTCTATTCAAGATAAATTTTACATGCTTTTTGGGGTACTACCGCCTGTTAATAAAAAAATATTGTAATTTCATGAAAAATTTCATGCGTTAATTGCACACTTTTGAGTATTATTGCCATCGAATTCTTGAAGAGTTGATACATTTAGAAAGCATTTATATAGTTCTGGTCATTGTCCTATTTATTTTGGCAATATCCGATCTTGTTGTGGGTGTCAGCAATGACGCCGGTAATTTCCTTCAATCTGCTATTGGCTCAAAAGCAGCTCCTTATAAAATCATTGTATTTGTTGCTTCATTGGGTGTGCTTATCGGAGCTACCTTCAGTGGAGGCATGATGGAGATTGCACGAAGCGGCATCATGAATCCCGAGAAATTCTACTTTTCGGAGGTCATGCTCATTTTACTTGCCGTGATGATTACGGATGTTATCCTCCTCGACACTTTTAACAGCTTGGGTCTCCCAACCTCCACTACTGTTTCCATTGTTTTTGAATTGCTTGGAGCATCTGTAGGTATGGCAATGATGCGTGTATTTCAAAGTGCAGACAAGCTTAACATAGGTGAATTTATCAACTCCGGGAAAGCACTTGCCATCATTGCAGGCATACTGCTTTCGGTGGTAATTGCCTTTAGCATTGGTGCATTGGTGCAATATATAACACGTGCCATCTTTTCATTCCGATACGAAAAGCGCTTCCGTAAATTTGGCGGACTGTTTGGCGGCATAGCTATTACTACCATATTATATTTTATCTTAATTAAAGGCGCCAAAGATGCAGTCTTTATTACAGATGAAGTATTTGAATGGATTTATAATAATAGCACTAAAATACTTATTAGCAGCTTTCTAGGCTTTACCATTATATTACACTTATTACACAATCTTTTCAAAGTCAATATTTTAAAGATTATTGTAATGATGGGTACCTTTGCTCTTGCCATGGCATTTGCAGGCAACGACTTGGTGAACTTTATCGGTGTTCCGCTTGCTGGCTTAGATTCGTTGAAAACATTTTTGAGTAATCCGGGAGTTGACCCTACCACATTTACAATGGAATCGCTGCAAGGAGCTGCAAAAACCCATCCACTCATTTTATTGGCAGCAGGATTTGTAATGGTGTTTACCTTGTATACCTCACGCAGGACAAAAACCGTAATAAAAACTGCCATTGATTTAGGTCGTCAGGACTCAGGAGAAGAGCGCTTTGGCTCCACTCCTTTTTCAAGAGGTGTCGTAAGGCTTTCGATTAATGCTTCACGCAAGATAAATCAAATTGTACCTAATCATATTAAGAAAAGGGTTGCCAAACAGTTTGAACCAATCCCCACATCCCGTTCAGATAAAGATGCACCGGCTTTTGACCTGCTCCGTGCTTCAGTGAATCTGGTTGTTGCCAGTGTGCTTATCGCCTTGGGAACCTCATTAAAGCTCCCTTTGTCAACAACTTATGTCACTTTTATGGTTGCCATGGGATCGAGCTTGAGTGATGGTGCTTGGGACCGAGAAAGTGCTGTATTCCGCGTAACCGGGGTTTTCTCGGTGGTAGGAGGCTGGTTCTTTACCGCATTCTCAGCTTTTATGTTAGCTTTTGGCGTGGTTATTTTATTCTATTATGCCGGTTTATGGGCGGTTGGAGGAATGGTAATTTTGGCTTTCTTCCTGATGGCACGCACACACAGATCATTGCAGAACAGAGAACTGCAACAGCAAGCCCAAGAAAGAGAGTTAGATGAAATAAATACCGAAAATATACTTGAAAGTACCAGCCAAGCTGTGATTGATATCTTAAATCAAGCACAATTTGAATATAAAAAAGCAGTGAGTGGATTAGCTACGCAAAACATACGGGTACTAAAGAAAACGAGAAACAATATTGAAGATTTATCGCAAAAAGCGAAAGAGAAGAAGAAGTCGGTTACCATTATCATCGAAAAGCTGAAAGAAGATGCCTTGGAGTCAGGACATTTTTATGTGCAAACATTGGACTATCTGCGCGAGATATTACACTGTCTAAATTTCATTATACAACCGGTTTACGAACATGTGGCAAACAACCACAAAGACCTGTCCGATGCGCAAAAGAATGAATTGAAGGTCTTAGCCAGAAATATGGGAATCTTCTTTACACATATTGCAACCGAAATTGATGAAGGCCGCTTTATTAATCAAGAAAATATTGCGGCAGAACAGCAAAAGATTTTGGGAATTGTGGACCTTTTCCGAAAGAATGAGGTGAAACGCATTAAAAATGAAGCCGGAAGTACGCGAAACTCCATATTATTTATGAACTTTTTACAAGAAACAAAGAGTTTACTGCTGTTCGTATTCAATTTATATAAAGCCCAGCGCGACTTTTTTAACTTCCACGAAGAAAAGAAGAGTAAATAAGGGATTCATTTTTGAATTTTTCTTTACATTTTTAAATCTGGTATTACTTTCGTTGTTCGTCCTTTTTCCTCAAAAGAAATTATGGCATTATTTACCTTCCAACCAAAGAGCTTTCGAAGCTCAGGCACAGCAATAACGTACCCTGAGCGGAGCCGATGGGCACGTTATTGTTGCATCAATGCAGTACTCTTCGGAGCCGTAGCAAAGCAAAGTTGCCTCACATGCAAAAGAACATCATTCGACCTTTTTCTTGATAATATGAATCGCAAAAGATTTATTCTCGATAACTACTAAACAGCATTAACGCAGCGAGTAAAATGCCGCCAATACAATAGGTATAATCCTTGCATTAGTTATTAATTGGCGTAGGAGCTTATTCAAGCGACAGCTTTGGGCAGTGCGGAATTGCGTTTTTATGGAGCGCAGCGAAGTAAAAAAAGAGCATGAAGCACTAAGCCCATAAGCGGTGCGTAGCAGGAGCCTTATAAGCTCCATAATTCTTTTTTTGCTTCCTTTTTTTGCAATTTGGCAAAAAAATGAAGTGGGTCGCAGGGCAAAGCCCCGCCAGAGATATCATGCTTTGATTTGATGTGGATTAATGCTACATATCGCATTCACATGTACTAAGCAAAGCAATTGAATTTCTTTCATCCTTTTTCTTGATAAAAAAGGACGCAAAAATCAAGCATGAATAAACGGCCTCCCCACACTTGACAAAACATATAAATCTAAGCAAGGTTGCTACGGTTGTATGGAGTTGAAACCTTGATTTTCTATAGGTCAGTGGACTAAACTTGCTTTTATAATATTTTCCAACCTCCATACACCCTAAAAACAGCGCCTAAAAGGCGCTGCCTTGCAAGATTTACATGCACTTTTGTGTTTTCAGACGAGCGCTGCTCCTTCCGATCACCATCGGAACATGCAGACCCGCGCGCCCAGCCCGGGAAAGATTTGAAGTATTTTTTGCTTGTTCCTTTCCTATTCCCTAAAGCATGCAATATTATGTGATGGCTGAATACAGAAAGCTTTCGGTTTCAAAGCCATCCTATCGCCCCCTTCGACAAACTAACGGCATCAAATTGCACATTGCTCCGCCGTGGCGGATGCTAATTGCTTCCACTACGCCTAGCGATAAGCAGCCGGTCTTTTGCGTGTATATCCTGCTTTATATGCACATCATCAAAGCCATAGTGCTTCATTAAATCGGCGGTTTCTTTGCCCAAAGCTTCGTTCAGCTCCACAAGCAGCAGACCCTTATCTCGTAAGTAAATCCCTGCAATTTCCGCTATTGCTCGATAATATTTCAGGGGGTCTTCATCAGACACAAAGAGTGCATCTGCAGGCTCCCAATCAAGGACATTTTGCCGCATGAATGCCTTTTCCGAATTGCGCACATATGGTGGATTGCTAACAATTACATCAAAAGAAGTCTCGAAAGCCAATGCTGTTGGCTTCAGCATATCTGCTCGGAGAAATTTCAGCTGCGCCTTGTGCATTTCAGCATTTTTTTGTGCTACCGCAAGTGCTTTCTTAGAAATATCCACTGCCAAAACCGATGTATCAGGCTGCTCGAGTGCAATGCTTATCGCGATATTCCCTGAGCCTGTGCCAAGCTCAAGCAGATGCTTCGATTTATGGGCTGACAACAACTTCAAAGCTTCTGCCACAAGCATTTCCGTCTCCGGACGTGGAATGAGCACATGCTCATTCACATAAAAAGACCGACCATAAAAATATGCACTGCCCAGCACATATTGAACAGGCTTATGCTTTAATAAATCTTTTACAGCGAAATGTACCTCCAGCATTTCAGATTCCGATAAGCGGATATCGGGCTGCAGTGCAAGCTGCTGTCTGCTGTACGAAAACAAGTCTTCCACCAGCAACCACATCAACTGTTTAGCCTCTTCTTCAGGATAAATAGTGCGTAGCCGGTCAGTATAATGATGCAGTATGTCTTTTAAAAGATTGCTGGAAACCTTCATCTAAATACTTGATAATCTGTATAAAAACAAAATCCCAACGAATAAAACTCATTGGGATTTAATGGGTGGCTAATGGGATTCGAACCCACGACCCTCAGAACCACAATCTGATGCTCT
>CAZQBU010000086.1:0-4920 GCA_964592175.1 uncultured Lentimicrobiaceae bacterium | reverse complement strand
TACACCTGCTCGGTATACAGGTACATTGATATGATAATGGACACAGCCATTATCTGAACCAACAATGCTCATCTTTTCAACAAAAACAATTTCATCGATGCGGTCAAGCACCTTTTTGCCAAATAGCAATTCAATGCCGATATCACCGACTTCAAGTCCCGGAGTTTTCAATGAAATTTCTGCTACAAAGTTTTCACCAAAATTAAGTGGACGAACGGTCGGGTCCGGCACTTTTATGGATGCCACTTCAATATGGTCCCATGCTGCTTCAATCTTTTGCTTCCAAGCGGTCATGTTTTTGGCATTTTCATATTCATTGGCATGAAGTGCGATGGAGCGTTTAATCAATTTGTTGTAAAACTTATCAAAATAATCGTCAAGCATGCGTTTCATGGTAAAGTGCGGTGCAATTTCGGCGAGGTTATTTTTGATATAGCCTACCCATCTTTCCGGCACGCCTTGATTATTTCTGTCGTAGAAAGCAGGTATAATTTCATTTTCCAATAAGCTGTAAATTGTTTCCGCATCCAATTCATCTTGGAATCGTTGGTTTTCATACCTTCTTTGTTCCTCGATTGCCCATCCTGCGTTCGGTTTATAGCCTTCTGCCCACCATCCGTCGAGTACGGAGAAGTTAAGTACGCCGTTTAAAACAGCTTTTTCGCCACTTGTTCCGGAAGCTTCAAGCGGACGGGTAGGGTTGTTGAGCCAAATATCGCAGCTGCTTGTCAGGCGTTGCCCAAGCTCCATATCATAGTTTTCGATAAAGATGATTTTTCCGATAAACTCGGGCATCTTAGAAATATCGATAATACGCTTAATCAAATCTTGACCTGCTTTATCATTCGGATGTGCTTTACCTGCAAACAGGAAAATTACCTTGCGCTCGGGATGATTTACTAATTCACGTAAACGGTCGATATTGGTAAACAAGAGATGCGCACGCTTATAGGTGGCAAAACGTCTTGCAAAACCGATTACCAATGCGTTTTCATCAAGGGCTTCAATGGTTTTGACAATCAGCTTAGGACTTTCTTGACGATTGGTCAAGTCTTTCTTAATTCTATATTTCAGATGTGAAATTAACTTTTCTTTGAGCTGTTTACGGATTGACCAAATTTCGGCTGAGTCAATATTGCGTATGGTTTCCCAATGGCTTGGATTTGACTGGTCCCATTCAAAGTTTTTCGGGAAGAACTTTTTATATGCATCTTGGAACAGTTTGTCTGTCCAAGTGAAATAATGCACCCCATTCGTGACATGGCTGATATGTAATTCATTCACGAAATAACCCGGATACATTCCTTGGAACATCTCGCGTGAAATACGCCCATGTATTTGACTTACACCGTTCACCTCTTGGCTTAGGTTGGTAGCCAAAACACTCATCGAGAATTTTTCGTTTGGATCATTTGGTTTGAATTTACCCATATTCACAAATTCGTCCCAGCTAATATTCAGTCGTTCAGGATAATGTGGCATATAGGTTCTTAAAATATGCTCTTCGAATACGTCATGACCTGCGGGGACAGGTGTATGTGTTGTAAATAGGGTAGAGCCGCGTACAATTTCTTTTGCAGTGGCAAAGCTAAGCTGCTTCTTACTGATTAAAACGCGCAGTCGTTCCAATCCGCTAAAGGCAGAATGCCCTTCGTTGCTATGATAAATGGTGGGGTCGATATTTAGCTTTTTAAGCAGTCTGATTCCTCCAATACCCAATATCATTTCTTGTTTGAAGCGCATCTCGCTGTCGCCCCCATATAGCTGTGAGGTAATACCTCTATCTTCTTGGGTATTTTCTTCAATATCCGTATCAAGCAAATAAAGGGGGATACGTCCAACTTTTACTTTCCATGCTTTTGCTGTTACTGCTCTTCCGGGGAATGCCACTTTGATGGTAATCCAGTTATTATCGGCATCTCGGACGGGTTCCAATGGAAGATGGGTAAACTTCTGTGGAATATATTGTGCCATTTGGTCGCCCAATAATGAAATATTCTGCTGGAAGTAACCGTAGCGATATAAAAGTCCAAGTCCAATCATATTGGCATTGGAGTCACTGGCTTCTTTCATATAGTCGCCAGCAAGTACGCCAAGTCCGCCCGAATAGATTTTCAAGCTTTTATGCAGTCCATATTCCATGCTGAAATAGGCAATAACTTCTTTGGTTTTAGGCTCTTCGGCCATATATTTTTTAAAGCGGTCATATACTGCATTCAGTCTTCCGATAAATTCTTTATCGTTTTCCAACTTATCCATTTGCTGTGAAGAAAGCTCTTCCATCATGGCGATTGGATTTTGCTCGTGTAGCTGCCATGCTTCGGGGTCGATGGATTTGAATAGTGAAACTGCATCCATATTCCATGACCACCATAAGTTTTGAGCCATTTCGTCCAATTTTGTCAGCTCGCGCGTATATACAGGCTGGAATAATACCTTTTTCCAGTTGGGCTCATCTTGTTTTTCAAGAGCTATCGGGCGTAACGTACTTGTGAATTTTTGAGCTTCATAAACCTGCTCACGCTTTTCGAGTTTTTCAAGTGCGATATCCCATGCTTTCTTATAATTGATAATCAGGTCATCCCAATAAGCTTGTTCCGCAATTTCGAAGGCTTCTTTGGAGCATTGGCTTGCTTTATCTTTTGTCAATTTAGCAAATGCCAATATGCTATTTGCAATGGATGCACTAATTTCTTCTTCCGATTTGTTCAATCTGTCAATTACTGTTACGGCATTGGATTGTTTGTTAAGCGCACGTGCCCACATTCCAAAACCGGCCAGTTCAGAAGTAATGGTAGGTATTCCGAACGCAATACTTTCCAAGGGAGTATAACCCCATGGCTCATAATATGAGGGGAATACCGTCAAATCAAATCCGGCAAGAAAATCGTAATAGTGAATATTGAATATGCCGTCTTTACCTTTCAAATAAACAGGAACGAAAAGTACTTTTACCTTGTCTTCTAATTTATTGGTAAGACCTTTTTCTTTCAGCCTGTTTAAAATTGGATCATGTTCTGCATCATGAAGATGATGACTGGCTATATTATCTGCATGTACTGCTTCACAATCCTCTGTGTCAAGGCATTGCTTCAGGTTCAAATTTGGTCCGCT
This sequence comes from uncultured Lentimicrobiaceae bacterium, assembly GCA_964592175.1. Lineage (GTDB taxonomy): Bacteria > Bacteroidota > Bacteroidia > Bacteroidales > F082 > JALNZU01. The sequence goes on along the minus strand of CAZQBU010000086.1, from coordinate 1,806 downwards.
GCTGTTTGCCGGTACTGCGATAACGGCTAAGATGTTTTTCTTCAAAGCATCGCTTTTGTTCAATTCTGCCAAAGCATCGATAAATACATCAATACCTTTGTTTTTGAACTCATATCTACCACTGTTTAAAAGTAACAGGCTGTTGTCATCAAGCTTGGTACCGCTTAGCTTTGATGCAACTTCTAATATCTTAGCTCGTGCTTCTTTTCTCTTTTTATTGCTGTTGGCAGCATGCTCGGCTATACTTTTGTCAAAACCGTTATTTGTAATAACATCCGGTGTTCTGTTCAGGAAATGGGTACATTCTTTGGCTGTAATATCACTTACGGTAGTGAATGCATCGGCTGTTTGCGCGGCTAAGCTTTCAAGCGAATGCTGTGCGGTGATATTGAAACGGTTTGCCATCACATTTGGGTTATAGCTTTCCATTTCTTGGTATAAAGGTAGATTGTTTCCTGCAATCGATCTACCCATGAAGGTAGCGTGTGTAGTAAATGCAGTTGCAATTTGTGCGCAATTTTGTTTGAGATACAGTACACCTGTTCCTGTCATCCATTCATGATAGTGTGCCAATACATTATCGTATCCTGTTAAGAAAAACTTATAAAAGCTTTCTATTACTTTCCCTGATGCATAACCAAACATTGCCGGTTCAACATAGTTCCATCCACCATGGATGGAATCAAGCTTATAGGTTTCCCATAATGAGGCAAATACACTGTCTTTCTCACTTAGCAGCGGGGTAAAGTCAATTAATATGGCGATAGGGCTTGCCGGAATATTCCAGCGACCAATTCTAACTTTTAATCCTTGATCGGTTAGTTTTTGCTTCCACTGTCCAAATAATTTAACATCTTCAATAAAATAGGGGTTGTCCCTTGTTTCCATCCATACATCCGGACCAATGGTAATATAATTTTCTCCCCAGATTTCGCGCATGGTGTTTGCTTTACTGGAAAGTACGGTATAGATTCCTCCTACCATATTACTAACTTCCCAACTTACTTCAAATAGATACGATGGTTTTCTCATGATTAACTAGTATTCTTTTTTATAAAATTTTTCGGATAAATAATAATTTTCTACTCCCTTTTGTGGGAGTATGACTTATAATTAAAAAACAGAGCAAAATAAATGAATCGTAATCATCCAAAAAGCTGATGCATTTTTTCTTCAAATGCTTTTCGGACTTTTTTTACTTGTTGCTTTGTAACTTTTTCGGCTTTGGCACCGGCTTCTTCAACTGCTTTCAGCGTTTTTTTGCTCAGGTTGGGGATTACTTTGTCCCTCAGCTCTTCGCCTGCATCTTTTAATGCAATCATCAAATCTTCGGCCTCAAACTCTTTTACCAGCTTTTTGATATTTGTGTTTGACATGTTTTTGAGGTCGTCAAAAACAGGTTGGATTTTCTTTTCACTCTTTTTAATCCCGTCTTGTACCGCCTTACCGATATCTTTTCCAATCTTTTTCCCTTTTTCAATCAGCTCTTCAGAAATTTCACGTAATCCGTGCTGATAATCGTTCACACGAATCGAAAAGTCAGCCAATACATTCATATAATTTATATATGCCTCATAAGGTGAGGGGTAATGGTTAAAGTGTGAGTGCATTCCACCATCGGAGAACCATTTGGTACACATATAATAAAAGTGATTGGATGACTGCAGATAGTTCCAATCTCGTATTAATTCTTCATCCTTTATATCATGCATTTTTTCAGCTAATTCATAAAGTTGCTCGAATGCTTCGTCCTGCATATTATTGCCGGTCCATGCGGTAATATCGCGCTCTTCGTCAGCCCAAGAA
>CAZQBU010000085.1:0-4925 GCA_964592175.1 uncultured Lentimicrobiaceae bacterium | reverse complement strand
GGTTTCAACTCCATACAACCGTAGCAACCTTGCTTAGATTTACGCACTTATGTGTCCCGAAAACTTTCGCGGAGTGGGGAGGCCGATTATTCATGCTTGATTTTCCGTCCTTTTTATCAAGAAAAAGGACAAAGAAACAACCACGGCCAAATACTGTTTTTCTTTTCAAAAAAAGCCTTATCTTCGTACTCCATTAATTTTTAAAGCTATGTTGTTGCGAATTTACCCCGAAAATCCCGCTCCGCGCCATATCAGGCAGGTTGTGGAATGCTTGCAAGACGGAGGATTGGTGATTTTTCCTACCGATACAATTTATGGATTAGGTTGTAGCATCCAGCATCCGCGTGCTGTAGACCGTATTGCTGCAATCAAAGGAATCCGAAAGGAAAATGCAAACTTCTCTTTTCTGTTTGAAAACCTGAGCCTGCTGTCCGACTTTACAAAACCCATCAACAATGATGTGTTTAAAACCATGAAGCGAAATCTTCCGGGACCTTTTACATTTATCCTTGAAGCAAATAACAATATCCCGAAGTTGTTCCAAAGCAAAAAACGCACAATCGGAATACGGATTCCGGATGAGCCGGTTATTCAAGCTGTTTTGGCTGAGTTGGGGCATCCCATTATGACCACATCCATTCATGACGATGACGAGCTTGTTGAGTATGCTACTGATCCTCAGGATATTTACGAAAAATTCAAAGATAAAGTAGATATTACCATTGATGCCGGATTTGGTGGAAATATTGCAAGTACAGTAATAGATTGCACCGGTCCGGAGATGCTTATAATACGTCAAGGAAAGGGCGAATTGCTATAAAAGAAAAAAAATAAGGGAAAAGTCTTGGATTTAAAAGAAAATTGACTACTTTTGCACCCTCAAAACTTTGATTTGTTAGCTCAGCCGGTAGAGCATTTGCCTTTTAAGCAAAGGGTCCCGGGTTCGAATCCCGGACAAATCACAAATTACCACCCAAACGGGTGGTTTTTTGTTTTTATGCCCTAGCTTACTTTCTGAGGAAGCTGATTAAAGGGTGAATATCAGTCGATAATATCCAGTAACACAGCTATTTACGTAATAAATTTATCGCATTTGCGGTTTCATTCGTAATAATTCCGTCCACGCCTTTTGCAGCCATTTTTAGTATATGCTTATCCTTATTAATAGTCCAGCTATATACTTTTTGTCCCCGCTTTTGAATACGTTTTATCTTGCTTTTACCAATAAATTTGTAGTGTGGATTAATTGCATCGTATTGACTGTATTTCATGATAGAGCCCCAGCGTAGTTTAGTATCATAATGAAGCGGTAAAATTGGGATATTGCCTACTACTAATTTATGCACTTCTATTTTCGGGTCAAAAAAGCGGACATTATCCAACACTTGTGAATCAAAGCTTTGAATAATACACCACTCATGGGCTTGATGTCGTTGGATGTGTTCTATCACCAATTTCTCAATCTCGGTTGTGTTTTCCGGAGGCGATTTTATTTCAATCAGTAACTTCCAGTCGCCATGCAAAACGGTCATCACTTCATCAAGATTTAAGATGCGTTCGCCTGCAAACTCTTCTGCAAACCATGATCCTGCATCCAAAGTGCGTAAATACTCGTATTCAAGCTCTTTAATCTTTCCTTTTGCATTTGTGGTGCGGTCCACACTATAATCGTGCATTATAACCAACTTCCCGTCTTTACTAAGGTGTACATCAATTTCTATCATATCGGTGTTTAATTCTTTTGCACGAATAATGGATGCAAGCGTATTTTCCGGTGCCTCGCCCGAAGCACCTCGGTGCGATATGATTATAGGCTTTTGTGCAGCTAATTGTAGGGAAATGAAGAAGCTTATCAGCAGTGAAAAAATGTATTTTGTTTTCATTATCATTGTTTTTTTCAAAAATATGAAATAAAAATAAAAGCCCCCACTTTTATTTATGAGGGCTTTGAAAATATTTTATTTATAACCTGCTTAATTCATGAATTTAATTTTATAATAAACACTTTTTTAATTTATTACTAAAACCTTCTAGTGCTATGATTATAAGCTTGTTATGATAAAGTTAAATTGATAGCCTTATGAATTGGTGAATTATGCAGGATAAGGGGTTTATTGCTTCTTAAAGCCTACCACTTCCAAAATCAAGGGTACAATATCTGTATTATCCATGATGCCGCCAAACTTTTGGGCAGCTGCTCCGTATGCAAATAGGGGCACACCTACTCCGGAATGACTTTTTGTGGAAAAGTTAAATGCAACCGGCTCATTTTTTGAAGGATGAATAATTGTAAGTCCACCTGTTTCATGGTCTGCGGTGATAAGCACCAATGTTTCGGGATGTGTATCGGCAAAATCGAAAGCTTCTTTAATGGCAAGGTCAAAGTCGAACATTTCGCTGACCACAAAAGCCGAATCGTTGGCATGTCCGCCCCAGTCGATTTGTGAACCTTCAACCATCAAGAAAAAGCCTTTTTCATTTTGTGAAAGTGCTTCCAAGGCGATACGTGTTCCGTTTGGGAGCAGATTGCCTCTGCCGTTCAATACGCTTTCGGGATGTACGCTATCGGTAAGTACAAGCAGCTTATCGAATCCTTTGCCCGTCTCAGGCAGTTCGTTGAGGTAGCTGAAGCCTTTTGCTTGCATTTCATCGGTAAGTGTACGCCCGTCTTTTCGCTTATTGAAATGCGTTATTCCGCCACCAATTGCCACATCAATTTTAGAAGTAAGAAAATCGGCTGCAATATCTTCATAAAGATGACGGCTCACTGCTTTTGCAACAAAGCTTGCGGGAGTGGCATGTGTCACTGCACAACTTACAACCAGGCCTGTTGAACGTCCTTCATCGGCAAAAATATCCAATATACTTGGAATCGGGATGCTGTCAGGATTCATGCCTATCATTCCGTTACGTGTTTTTTGTCCGGTGGCAATTGCGGTGCCTCCGGCGCCGGAATCTGTAACTAAATCATCAAAAGAATGGGTGGTTACCATGGCTGCATTTGTGGAACGCTGAATGTGAAGCGGCTCTTCGGCAGCCAAAAGTGCCGACTGTACTTGTGCATGTCCCATGCCGTCTCCGATAAACAAGATGACGTTCTTTGGTTTGATAAATTCAGTTTCTTGGCTATATATCTGAGAAACAGATACAAAGCTCAATGTCAAGAAAAATACTGTGCGTAATACAATAGTTGAAAAATCGGTTCTCATAATATTATACATTTTGAAGTTCTATTACTGTTATTTCCGGTAAAATACCGATACGTCCGGGATAGCCAATAGAGCCTAATCCTCGATTTACGTATAAGTATTGTTCATTTGTTTCGTGTTGATATAGTCCTGCCCATTGCTTGTATAAATATTGTGCGGGGCTCCATCTGATGCCGGGTATCTCTACCCCAAATTGAAATCCGTGGGTATGTCCTGCCAGCATCAGTTGAATATCTTGATGTTTTTGGGTTATCTCAGCATCCCAATGACTTGGATCATGTGACAAGAGCACTTTTACTGTGTCTTTACTGATTCCTTTGCTTGCTTTTATGATGTTTCCCAGCTGTGGGAAACGTTTGTTGGAGCTCCAGTTTTCCACGCCGATAAGGGCAAGCTCATCTGTGCCACGGTGGATGATGGCATTTTCGTTACGCAATAAATTCCAGTTTATCTGATGATAAAAGGCATACAGTTCTTCAAGATTCTTTTTCTTTTCGCTTTTTGATGCCCAATTGATATAATCTCCGTAATCGTGATTGCCTAAGATGGTATAAACACCGTCTTTTGCTTTTAGATTAGCCAAGCTGTCTTTGAAGCGATATGCTTCGTCGGTTCGAAAGTTCACCAAATCACCGGTAAAAACCACCAAGTCAGGCTCCAACTCATTGATGCGGTTTATAACTTCTGTTACAGGTTTTTCAGTTGACCAAGAGCCAAGATGAAAATCCGATATTTGGACGATTCGATATCCGGCAAATGAATGCGGTAGATTTGTTAGTTTGAGGCTAAGCTGCTTAATATTAAAATCTTGCACCCATTTAAACATGCCCGTAAACATGCTGCCGATGATAAGACCACCGCTAATTAAAGCCAGATTCTCCAAAAACTTGGCACGGCTTATCTTTTCTCCTTCAAGTTTTGATTTTTTATTTTCTTGAAGTGAATGCCACATTCTTTTTGTAAAACGAAGGAGGTCAGCTATCAATAGTATAATTGCCATAATGGCTTTTGCTACAAAAAAGCTGAATATAGTACCAAATATAATATTACGTACCAATGGATTCCAATTTGTTGATGGCACAAATGCTGCTGCCACCACACTTATAATTAGTAAAATAAATGGAAACCAATATAACAGGCTCGTGAGTGCTTTTGCCCACTTCTTATAGGTGAACGCCTTTTTTTTGATAAGCCCCCATACGTAGTAGTCGATGAGCAATAATAGCATAAATGCAGGATATCTGCCACTGTTTTTGGGATACGCATACACAGTGAGAAAATAACCTGAAATGATTATTGCAATAATTGCCGATACAATGAAAACTTTTCTTTTCATGGGAGGGCTGCAAAAGTACTAAAAGAATAGAAATTGGAAGTTGAATCAGTTAAAATTAACAATATTTCAATTTCGCAGCTTATTATTTGACTGTGAAAAGACTTTAAAAAAGCAGATTTATTTTTCAGCTGCGAAGCATATATTCACTTGTTTTATAGGGCTATTGCTGATGTTGAATTGCTTTGGCTGATGGGAAATATGTTGGTGGTTGAAAATTATTTTTCCAATAAAGTTTGGATATATTGTTAGAATGGCTAATTTTGCACCTCCAAAATGGGAGATTCATCTCTTAGTTTTTGGATTTGTTCTTTTAAATCATCGGGGCATAGCGCAGTCCGGCTAGCGCACCTGCTTTGGGAGCAGGGGGTCGCAGGTTCGAA
>CAZQBU010000084.1:3793-5123 GCA_964592175.1 uncultured Lentimicrobiaceae bacterium | reverse complement strand
GCGCTGATGGTCATGTTCGACCAGTTCAACGAAAAGTACGAGCTACGGCTTGACGAGGTCTCCGATGGTCAACGGGCGCTGATTGCTTTGTATGCACTGGTGAGACTTGCGACAGGACAGGGCTACACACTCTTTCTCGATGAGCCGGATAATTATATCGCACTGGCTGAGATTCAACCCTGGCTGATTGAGCTATCCGATGCGTGCGGCGAGAAAGTACCGCAGGCAGTTCTGTGTTCGCACCATCCGGAACTGATTGACTATCTCGGATGTGACAAAGGGGTAGTACTGAAGCGTGAGAGTTCCGGTGTGACAATTGTCCGACCTTTGAGTGAACTGGCAGTCGAAGGAGGGCTAAAGCTATCCGAAGTGATTGCAAGGGGGTGGGAGAAATGAGTCGAAACGTTCAGGTCGTTCTCCTGTGTGAAGATCGGCAGCATGAAGCGTTCGCTCGTAGATTCCTCAAAAAATCGGGCAATGACTTTAGAGTGCAGCGGGTCGAGATGAATCCAAAGGGCTGTGGATCAGGTGAGCAGTTTGTGAGGGAGCGATTTAGCAAGGAGCTCGACTATTATCGATCGCGGAAGCACCGCGTTGAGCAGGCACTGATCGTGCTTATCGATGCTGATGGAAAAAGCGTGGCAGCGCGAATTCAACAAGTTGAGGACGCCTCCGCCGAATGCGGGCGACAGCCACGTCGATCAGATGAAAGAGTGGCGATATTCGTTGCCGCTCGAAATATCGAAACATGGATCGCATATCTGGATGGACAGACGGTGGACGAAAGCACCACTTATCCGCGCCTTCAGTATCAGAGGGACTGCCAGCGACATGTTGATTATCTTTATGAAATGTGCCAGCAAGGCGGCTTACGACAGCCTACACCGCAATCCTTGGTGGCGGCTTGCGTTGAATACAGCTCTCGGCTGTTAAATCCGAGCAGAAGGACAGGAGGACCGACATGAGTAAAGCCAGATACGCACGCTTCTGGAAATGTGCTCTGCAAGTGAATCCTTGGGACTACGCCAGCAAATATCAAGATAGAGATCACGGACTGGATGAGACCATGTATAACCAGCAGATCCTTCAGATATGCCAATCTGAAGATATTCGCGTTGTGGGAATTGCGGACCACGGGAATGTCAGCTCTCTTGAGGGGCTCAGAAAGGTTTTAGTGGGCGGCGGGATCGTCGTGTTCCCGGGATTTGAGATTGCATCATCGGAGAAAGCGCACTTCGTCTGTCTTTTTGCTGAGAACACCACCGTTTCGCAGCTTGACCGCTACCTCGGCTGCCTAAAACTGACGGATACTGAAGACAGCGTGCGCCCA
>CAZQBU010000084.1:0-3783 GCA_964592175.1 uncultured Lentimicrobiaceae bacterium | reverse complement strand
ATCTTCCCTGAGCGCTGTACAGCTCTTTGACGAAATTCAACGACTTGGTGGTTTCACCTATGCGGCGCATTGCACTGAAAAAAATGGCGTACTTAATCGTAAACTCGACAATGTCTGGAAGAATCCGCTCCTGCTCGCGGCGCAGATTCCCGCCACCCTTGACGACCTGAAAAGTGATGAGGGCAACGCTTTCCGATTAATTTTGCTTAATAAAAACAGCGATTATCAACGGGAACGCCCTATTGGCATTATCAATGCGAAAGATATAGTCGAACCGAATAACCTACAGACCCCACAAACCTGTTGCTTGGTGCGTATGACTGATCCGTCTTTCGACGCTTTCAAATTGGCATTCTTAGACCCCGAATCGCGCGTCCACCTCATGAGCGACCTCCATGAACGTTTCTTGTCCCAGATTAAACGTGTACGCTTCACTGGTGGCTATCTCGCCGATGTGGACATTCAATTCTCAGGACATTTGGACGCCATTATCGGGGGACGAGGAACGGGAAAATCAACATTATTGGAATGTATCCGATATGCAATAGAGCAAGAACCCATAAGCGAAAGGGCGAAACGGACACACAGAGAGATTGTAAAACAAAACCTTGGCGCTGGACGTATTGAGATCGAGATCCAGTCTTTTGTTATGCAGGAGCGCCATTTCTCAATCTCCCGACGCTACGGAGAACCTGCAATTGTAAGCGACGCGTCGGGGAATACCTCAACATTCAGGCCAGCCGACCTGCTGCCTCGAATGGAAATTTTTGGACAAAACGAAATCTTTGACATCGCGCAAGACAGCGGTGGCCTGACCAACTTACTACGGCGATTTATCATCAGCAAGGACGCGACCGACATAAAGAGGACGAAAATACAAGACGATCTGAGGGGAAATGCAAAACGTTTGATAGAGGCCCGAAGTAAACTTGCTGAAATAGAAGATCAAGTGGCACGTTTGCCGAAGCTGGAGGAACAGGCCAAACAATTCAATGAGATCGGTTTAGGAGAAAAGCTCGCCATTGTACCAAAGCTGGAGAAGGAGAAACAGCTGTCATCGAGAATCGGGGAGGAGCAGCGCAATGTTCAGGACGCGCTGGTTGGTTTGGAAGAGGCCCTGCCAGACCCCACTTTTCTTGGTGAAGAAGCCATCAAAGATTTACTCCATGCTCAAGAAATCAGGGATATCCGGGATGACCTAACTGCACTGCGAGTCGCACTTCAGACCTTAATTGTCAATACCAAGCAAAAGGTGACTGACACTGAGACGGCAATAAAAACAAAAATTATTAATCTTTCACAAAAGATTGCCGAAAATGAAACAGCACTGGAAAAGGAATTTTCTAAGATACCGGCTTTTCAAGGCCGCCCCGGGCGCGAGATCGGGACGGCGTACCAACAAGTCCTAAAAGATATCGAGAAGATTCGTCCACTTAAAGCAAATCGCGATACCAGAGAACAACTTGTTAAGGAACTTCGTAAGGAACGCGACAACCTTCTTGCCGATCTCTCAAAGGCCACTGCCGACACTGCGGCAGCGATCGATGCAGAATTGAAGGTACTGCGGAAAAAATTGGAAGGAAAACTGCGGCCATATGTAGATCATGAGGCCAACCGAAAAGAATTAAAGGACTTCCTTCTGAAGTGCAATCTGGAAGGCGTGGGTGAGGCAAGACTGCGATGGCTTGATGAGGCAGAAGAGTTCTCACCTATGAAACTTGCTCAAACGATCCGTCAAGGATCGGATGCGCTTAGAAACGCTGGTTGGGGAATTACTCCCGCTGTTGCGGAGGCTCTGACAAAACTTTCTGAGGCGTGTCTTCTCGAACTGGAAGCCATGGTGTTGCCGGACATTATCCGGCTGGAGTTGAATGTCGCACATAGTGGCGGCAAGGAAGAGTATCGCCCGATATCTCGTCTCTCGACAGGGCAGCAATGCACAGCCGTGCTTCATTTGCTGCTTCTCGACAATCGAGATCCCCTGATCGTCGATCAGCCTGAAGACAATCTGGACAATGCCTTCATCGCGGAACGCATCGTCAGCGAGCTCCGGACAGCGAAACTCGGTAGGCAGTTTATCTTCGCGACTCATAACGCGAATATTCCTGTATTTGGCGATGCCGAGTGGATTGGAGTGCTGCAAGCCAGTGAAGGCCAAGCCAACATGCCCGATGAATTCCAGGGTGCGGTGGACGTGCCCGAGATCCGTTCCCAGTCAGCCTTCATCCTGGAGGGAGGCAAAGAGGCCTTCATCCAACGCAAAGAGAAATACGGCTTCTGAAAAAAGGAGGCAACTTATGCTTAAGACAGAACTTCTGGAAATCGTTGCAGCCGGCGAAAATTCAGGTATCGAGTTCAAGAGGGATGACGTCCGCCCTGAACAAATCGCGCGGGAAATTGTTGCCCTGGCCAACTTTAAAGGAGGACGGCTCCTTCTTGGCGTTGACGATGATGGAACGATCAGCGGAATCCAACGGTCGGATTCCGAAGAATGGGTAATGAACATTTTCGCCGCAAAAATCCATCCGATGATTCTTCCTTTTTACGAGGAAGTGGTCTTGGATGATGGCAAGCGTGTAGCCGTGGTGACCTTTGCGGAAGGAACGAGCAAACCCTATGTTCTCAGGCATGATGGGAGGGAAGAAATCTATATCCGCGTAGGATCCACAACACGACGTGCTACCCGTGAGCAGCAGGCACGCTTGCACGAAATGGGCGGTATCTTACACACCGAATTACTGCCTGTTTCTGGTGCTGACCTAAATAGCCTTGACCGTCAACGGCTTACCAGCTTTCTGCAACACATTTTTCACGACACTGTGCTGCCAACATCAGATACTGAATGGTATAGGCGTCTTAATGCACTTGGCTTTATGAGCGATGGACCAGGAGGTGTTCAGGTCTGTACGATTGCCGGGATTTTGCTCTTCAGTCCGACACCGAGACGGTTTTTACGGCAAGCTGGCATTCGGATTATGATTTTCAAAGGTAGAGAGAAATCCTACGACGCAATCTACGATAGGGTTCTTGACGGGCCGCTTCTTCCCCTATGGCCTCTTTCCGCTGAGCAAGGACGGATTATCGTTGCGGATGGACTTCTCGAATTGGTTGATTCAATCTTGCAGCCCTATATTACGGCTGAAAGCAGCGAGATTGGTGCAGCCTTTCGCAAAGAGACATCGCAATGTTTCTCTCGGGAAGTGATCCGGGAAATACTTTTAAATGCCATTACTCACCGCGATTGGACAAGATTCGCCGACATTGAATTGATTATTTACAATAATCGGCTTGAGTTGACCAGCCCTGGACCACTGCCTAACACGATGACGATCGAAAAGATGATAGCGGGCCAGCGATCACCGAGGAATCCGCTTCTTGTAGATATCCTAAGGGACTACGGGTACGTGGATGCGCGAGGAATGGGCATCCGGAATAAGGTGATTCCTATAGTTCGCGAAATGACCGGTCAAGATCCAGTATTTGAGGAGACTGATGATTTTTTGAAAACGATCATTCCCGCTGCTGGAGTTACCCGATGAAGGATTCAACCACGCTGCTTGAATCAGTGCGGTCATCTTTAACGCAAGCTTCACGTTACAATCCCGGCGATACGGTTGCCCCCGTGGCCGTGTTATGGACAGACGCTGATGGCCAGTGGCAGCCCGTGGTGGAACAGCTTCGAGGGATCATGCCGGGATTGCTTACCCTTGGTGAATATGCTCCTCCGACACGCACCGGTCCGGCCATCTGGCTGAAGTGTGTGATTGAGCCATCGGTTCGAAA
>CAZQBU010000083.1:0-5137 GCA_964592175.1 uncultured Lentimicrobiaceae bacterium | reverse complement strand
ACATAAATCCTTGGTCCGGGTCATCCAGGCTGTATACGCTTAAGGCTGGCTTGGCGCCCTCTTCATACTTAATGCCGGCTTCGTAAGGCCCAAAGAATTCATTGGCGTCTTGGGCCAGTTTGGAGTTTATCAGCATCAAGGGTATATCTACCGGGCATACTCGTTCACATTCGCCGCATTCTACACAACGGCCGGCCATATGATATGCTCGTACCAGATGATACATCATATTGTCGGTTTCGTTGTTTTCCCGGCCTACCCACTGAGGTTTCATTTCATCAAATATACACACCCGGCAGTTGCAGGCTACGCAGGCCTGCCGGCAGGCATAACAGCGGATGCATTTGGAGAATGTCTCTTGAAAGAATGCATAGCGCTGATCGGGAGTCATGTTTTCGATCTCTTGAATTTGTTCTTTCCTCTTTCCGCTTAAATGGGGCTCTTGTTCACTGCCTAGCAGTTCATCATATATTACTGGATTGGGATAGGCACAATTGCTGCATTTATCTGCTTTATCATCTTCGGTTACTCCCAGCAGGAACCCGGAGGCTCTTTTCATGGCTTTTAATGGATCTTTCATGCCTGGGCAACATACCCCGATTATATAAAGCCGGTCCCGGGTGAACTGATTATCTTCCAATAAGCGGATAATACCCCGGGAATCACAGCCCTTTACTACCAGTCCGATCTTCTCATGTCCGTCCCGGAATTTGAGCAAGGAGTTGGACAGGTTATGAATACTATATTGGTCAAATACTATTTTTTCTGCATCCTCGGCTGTACGGGCGGCATAGGGTCTGGTTAGATAGTCTTGATCTCCTTTTTCCCAGGCTAGAAATACGTCTACTTGACCGTCTGCTAAAAGCCGGCTGGCAATTTCTTTTATCTTGCTGCTTATTTCTTTCATCGCGCATCCCTCAGCTTTCTGTTCGGTCCCAGTTTCTTTACGTCTTCTACCACTTTGATCATGGTTTCCTGGAATTTGGGCCCTTCGGCACCGGATATCCATGCGGTCTGATATCTTTCCGGTTCCATGCCGATATATTCCATCAGGCTTTTTATCATGGTATGACGACGACGGTTATAGTAATTGCCACTACCATAGTGGCAGTCTCCCGGGTGTCACCCGGATAATAGTACCCCGTCTGCTCCCCGGTTAAATGCTCTTAATACCAGCATGGGGTCCATGCGGCCTGAACAGGGGGTTCTGATTATGCGCACATCGGCGGGATACTCTAAATGGTTTAAGCCGGCTAAATCTGCTGCTGCATAGCTGCACCAGTTGCAGGCAAATACTATCACTTTGGGTTCCCACTTTTCGTTATTTTCTATAGACACAGTGCATCCACCTCCGATACTAGTTGTTCGTCGGTATAGCCTTTTAGGTTTAGGGCGGCAGTCCGACAGGCGGGGATACATGCTCCACATCCTTGGCACAAACTGCTGTTTACCTCGGCTACTGTTCTGCTGAACGGTCCATGACCATGACCGCCTCTTTCTTGTATTTCTTTTAATGATATTGCATTATATGGACATATTGGTACACACAAGCCACATCCTGAACATTTGTTGTTATCTACTTCTGATGTCATGGGCTCGGTGGCCAGTTCGGTCTTGGAAAACAGTCCTAATACTTTGACTGCGGCGGCACTGGCCTGGGCTACACTGTCTGGTATATCTTTTGGTCCTTGACATGCTCCGGCTAGATATACTCCGGCGGAAAATGTTTCTACTGGTTGTAGTTTGGGATGGGCTTCTTGATACCATCCATCTTTGTCGGTGGAAAATCCTATGGTTTTTGCTAGTTCCAATGATCCTGCTGAAGGTACCATGGCGGTGGCCAATACTACCAGATCCACTTCTACTTCTATTGGTCTGCCGATCAGGGTATCTTCGGATTTCATAACTAGTTTGTCGCCTCTAGGATATATTTTGCTTACCCGGCCTCGAATATAGGTGGCTCCTGCATTCAATGAACGCTGGTAGAATTCTTCGTAGTTTTTTCCTCCGGTACGTACGTCCATGTAAAATACATAGGCTTCGCTGTCTTCTATCTTGGTCTTGACCTGATAGGCATGTTTGGCGGTATACATACAACAGGCTCGGGAACAGTAGCTCTTGCCTTTGCTGTCATCTCTGGAACCTACACATTTGATAAAGGCTACGCTTTTGGGTTCTTTCCCATCTGATGGCCTTTTTATATGCCCTAATGTGGGTCCTCCGGCGCTGACTAGTCTTTCAAAATGCAGACTGGAGATTACATCGGGATATTTTCCGTATCCATATTCGCCATAGGCTTCTTGCCAGTTGAACAGGTCATAACCGGTGGCCATTACTATGGCTCCGATTTCAAGATCTATATCCTGATCTTTATCGTCAAACCTTATTGCTTGCGTGGGGCATATTTTTTCGCATACCCCGCATTTGTCTTCGGTCAGTTTGCGGCAGTTGTCGGGATCGATATATGGCTTGCCGGGTACTGCCTGGGGAAATACTTTGTGTATGGCTGGTCTTAGTCCCATACCTAAGTCAAATTCGTCTTTTAGTTTTTTGGTGGGACATTTTTCGGTACATAGTCCACACCCGGTACATAGATCCCAGTCTACATATTTGGCTTTCTTTTTTACTTGCACGTTGAAGTTGCCGATATATCCTGATATTTTGACTACTTCGCTATAGGTCATCAGTTCAATGTTAGGATGCTGTGCCACAGCAACCATCTTGGGGGTGCCTATTCAGGCGGCGCAGTCCATGGTGGGAAAGGTTTTGTCTAGTTGGGTCATTTTCCCGCCGATGGAGGCTTCTCTTTCTACTAGTACTACTGGATGCCCGGCTTCGGCTATATCCAGGGCGGCCTGCATTCCGGCTATTCCGCCTCCTATTACCAGGGCTTTCTTGGTGATGGGTATGGTGGATACTTGCAATGGTTTGTTCTTTAATACTTTGCTGACTCCCATCCTTACTAGGTCTTGTGCTTTTTTAGTGGCTTGTTCCCGGTTATGGTGTACCCAGGAGTCTTGTTCCCGGATGTTGACCATCTCAAACATATATCCGTTCAACCCTCCGCCTACTACTGCTTTGCGGAAGGTGTTTTCATGCATACGGGGTGAACAGGATGCTATTACGATCTGTTCTAATTGATGCTCTTCTATGGCACTTCTTATTAGTTCCTGGCCGGGATCTGAGCACATATATTTATAGGTGGTTGCATAGGCTACGCCGGGTATTGTTTTGGCGTATTCTGCCACTCTTTCGGTATCGATGGTGGCTTCTATGTTGGTGCCGCATTGGCATACAAATACGCCTGCTCGTTTCTTCATTTCCTACTCCCTCCTTTTCCAACTATTCTTTAGCCCGTTTTTTTAACTCTTGGCTAACAAAGGCATCGGCTACTTTGAAGGCTTTTTCTGGATCGGTTACCATCAATTCGGCTAGTTTGCTGATCTTTTTTTCGTCTCCTACTACTATTTCGGCTAGGATTTTGGCTCTTTCTTGGTCTTCTATGATTCTTAATGCCATTTTATCTGGATTCTTTTCAAATCCTTTTACCATGGCGGTTATCTTTTTCTGATTGGCTGCTGCTTCCTCTTCTGTTCCTGTGGATGCGGCTGCTTTTTTACCTGGTTTGGCTTTTTTGGCTGCTTCTTCTGCTTCGGCTGCTTCTATTGCGGCTGCTTTGGCTGGCAGTGATCCCAGGTAGCTACCGGCTTCTACGAAGTGCCGGGGTATCCCTATTTCTTTGTTACTATATCCTCCGGCTAGGGCTACTAGTTCGGTTACATAATATATGGGCATATCCAGTTTTACTCCGTATTGTTTCCCGGCTCCGGCTTGACGCATGTCTAAATTGAGCATGCACAGGGGACAGGCGGTTACGATACATTCTGCTCCGGCTTGCCGGGCGTTTTGTATTACTTCGTAGATCATTTTGGCCCCTAATTCTGGTCTGGAGGTGGCTAATGACGCTCCGCAACATTCGGTTTTAAATGACCAGTCTACTGCTTGGGCTCCGGTGGCTTGGACTATCTGGTCCATGGTCTGCGGCTCTTCGTTGTCATCAAATCCGGTATATTCTGCCGGCCGCACCAGTAAGCATCCATAATAGCAGGCTGCTTTCATTCCCTTTAAGGGTTTAGTGACTTTTTCTTTGATTCTATCGATGCCAATATCTTTTACCAGCCATTCCAGTATTGATATGGTTCGGCTAGTGGCTTTAAATTCCATTTCTATGATGTCTTGCAATTTTAAACGTATTTCATCGTCTTCCTGGGCTTGTACTTCGGTGGCCCGATGACGGCTGTAACAGGCTGCACAGGGTGCTAAAATGGTATCCAGGTTCATCTGCTCGGCTATGGCTAAATTGCGGGCCGGCAGGGCTAGGGACAACATCTTGTTGGTGTTATGGGCTGAGGTTGCTCCGCAGCAGTTCCAGTCTTCTAATTCTTGCAGCTTAATGCCTAGCATCTCGGCTGTTTTTTCGGTTGATAGTTTGTATTCTATTCCGCTTCCTTCTCCTGAACATCCAGGATAATATCCTAAAGGCATGTTATTCCCTCCCCATTGTCTCAATTCGTTGGAATATTTTCTTTACTTGATCCCTACCTTTGATTGTTTCAGGGAGTATCGATACTTTGCCTTTTTTCATCATGGGCAGTCCTAGCTCCATATCTTTGAAGGGCTGCATGGTCTTGAGATTATGCTGTAATAATAGACCGGCTTCATAGGTTCTCCCAAAGTTCTTGACCCCACTTAAAAAGGCTTCATTAAATACGGCTACTTTTTTATCGGTTATTTTCCCGGCTGCTAATGCTTCTCTTCTGCACGCGTCCATCAAGGAGGCTATATCTACTCCCCGGGGACAGCGGGCTGAGCATGTTTCACAGGTGGCACATATCCATATGCTGTCTGCTGCCATTACTTCTTCTACTAATCCTAGCTGCAAATATCTGATTATCTGCCGCGGGGGGCTGTCCATGGCAAAGGCTACCGGACATCCTGCGGTGCATTTTCCGCATTGATAACACAGCCTTATGCTGGTATGGGCTTCTTTTTCTATCCGCTCAATAATTTCCTTATCCTCTGCACTGGGGGGTGCCAGGTTGAGGCTTTGTTTCATGCTCTGTTCTCTCCTTTCCTT
>CAZQBU010000082.1:0-5162 GCA_964592175.1 uncultured Lentimicrobiaceae bacterium | reverse complement strand
CAAAACGGGATAATATCAGTGGGAGTATGGGGCATCCCTACCCAAATATTTTTTGAAGGCAAGGTAAAGCTGCTAGATCCATGTACTACTTGAGCGGTTATCCAGCCGGGACCGCTAATATTGGGGCTAGCTGCTTTTACAATATAGCTAGCCGTACCCTGACCACTCACGTATAGTAGTTTACTGCTATGGCTCCAAATAACAGAAGCGCTAGAAGGAAGATTGTTAAGTGTAAATATGGTGTTAGAGGTGCAGACAGTGGTGGGACCGGAGATAGGGCCAGTCGTGCTCGCCATGTTTAACTCACCTACAGCGGTATAGGCAACCTTTGAATTTGAGATAGTAGTGGGAACCCACCTGTTAATACTCTGATTTGCCGAATTTTTCCTTACGTAATACGTGTAATATGTTACATCAAATCCCGTTTCTGTAACATTAGTTATATTAGCAAAAGGGTAGCCATCGTTTGGGCTGGCTGCACTAAGGCAGGCGCTCTGCCTATCCCTCATCCACACGATGGGGGGCGAGCAGAACGGGACATCGAAATTTATCCGCTTGGTTACCTTGTACCTATCAACATTGTAGTAAGAACCCGCTGCAAGATTCCAACTACTGCCGGTATAGGTCCACTGATTAAGATTTGTTTTGGTGGTTGACCCACCGTACGAAACCCCATGAACCACCTCATTGGGTTCATCGAGCAAATGCAGAGCATTATAAGCATTAACCTTACCATGACCTGTATAATCATCAAAACCAATACCGTATAATTCAATATCGTCAGCCGTCCTCTCAAGAATATTCCTCACATCATCGTTGGTGAGATTAAAGCCCCTATCCTTTCCCTGCGAGATAATTAACCCAGCAACACCTGAGACAACGGGTGCAGCCATAGACGTACCTGAGTGATAATTATATCCTTCATTTCTCTCTGTGGTGTATATACTTGTCCCTGGTGCAGACAAATTGATATGAGAGCCTGTGCTAGAACTGGGTGATTTCTGTAAATTAATAGTTGTATTTCCAACTGCAATGACCTCATTACTGAAGGCAGCAGGGTAGTTTACCGGATTACCATCCTCGAACTCATTACCCATTGCTACCACCACAACTACGTTATTGTTATAGGCATTAGCAATGGTTCTGTACAACAACGGCACCTTGAATATTACATCATTAATAGGCCATCCCATACCAGAGAATCCATAACTAAGGTTTATAACGTGTGCCCCATTGTTCACAGCATAATCGATGGCATCGGCAACATCAGAGGGGAATGCTGTTGTTGAAAAGTCCCAGTCGAAAGAACCAAAAGGATACTTGATGTATACACCTCCGCTACCTACCATTTTAACAGGCATAATTTTACAGCTCCACATTACCCCAGCAACACCAGAATTGTTATCTGTTATTGCACCAATTATCCCTGCGATATTTGTGCCATGGCCACCATAGCTCCCTACTGGTCCACTGGGCAGATTATCCATAGGGTCATACCCCCCTGTTGTAGCGTCGTAACCAGCAATTACCCTACTTCTGTCTCCGGGATCAAGATCGGAATGTGTGTAATCAACCCCACCATCGCATACAGCAATTATTACATCATCCCTCCCTTTGTTAATTGCCCATGCTTGCTCTGCCCTTATATCAGCATGTGGATTTACATTAGAGTTCAAATGCCACTGTTTGTCGTAGTGTGTATCATTAGGTACAGAGTTAAACGTTACTTTAAATGGATGCTCAATATAAACTTCCAATACCCCAGTTTCCCATTTAGCGCCTCAACCAACTCTTTAGCCTTACCCAAGTCATCGATTAACAGTTCATACCACCCATTAAGCAGCAGGTGTTTACAATCTGAATAGACATCTTTCTTCAAAAATCCATTGTTTGAGTAACGATTTCGAAATATTGCTCTTAGTGTTGTTACACCTTGAATGTCCATAATATCTGTAATCTCTTTATGTTTTATTGAACTAATCGCAGTAAAAAGTGTGTTTGAGGAAATTACTGTGGTATCGAGATTGGCAATCACACGAAAGGGTGTAGAGGATAGAAAAGTAGGAGTTGGTTCTGGCTCTTTGTTTGTATAAAAAACAAGTAATATGCAAGTAGTTGCAAATAAAATACTAAATATATTCTTTTTCATTGGTGTAAAATTCTAAAAGGTTAATTGTGATTTTTCTGTACCGGTAATCCTGATTTTCCATAGGACTTTCTTTGTCATATCATCGTTGAATTTGCTATAGATGACATATTTTGAATCTGGCGACCAAGTTGGGTTCTCTCCATAATCGAGTCTCAGTTCGTTGGTTCCATTTGTGTCCATAACGAAAATAGCAGGAACGCTGCTGGTAGAGTAGCTCTCGAAAGCGATCATGGTTCCGTCAGGGGACCATTTTGGGTAGCTATTAACCCTGGTATCGTTCGTTAATCTAACCTCATTAATTAGTGCCGTATCAATAGAGAAAATGTCTGTCCCCTCCCACTGTTGGCTACCTTTGGAATATACAAGTTTATTTCTACATGGAGACCAGCGGGCAAACATACCATTATTATCTTGCCAATCGAAAATTCTTCTAAAGGTTTCAAAATCTGAACTAATTGAAAAAACGCCTCCGCCTGAGGTCGTATGCGCTGTAAAGAGAATTTCTTGTCCATCCATTGACCAATCAGGGGCAAGTATTCCTATAATATCTGTATTTGAGTAATTTAGAACACTGTTTTCAAGCAGATCAAATACACTTAGCCCTTCGGCTGAAACATACACAAACCTCCGGTTATCCGGGGCCCAACTAGTCCAAGAATAGATTCCTTCAACAACTAGGCTACGTTCGTTCTTTTCAAGGTTTAGTATGTAAAGTCCCGTTGGATAGTCACTAGATTCAGGTACTTGGTAATCCCAATGAAAATAGACAAGCATGGAACCGTCAGGAGATAACTCAGGGAATTGGTCAGAGTATAAATACTCTGGTCCAGGATCGGGTTTGCAAGACGAAAGCAACCACAGAATGCAAAGCAACAATCCTGATAGTATTGGAACTGGATAAATTTTCTTCATGGCTTTAAAGGTTTATGAGTTAGTAACTAAAAGGTTATCTGCCTCTTATTCAGCCCATCGGGCGATATAATATACAAGACCTCCTTGCTGTAATCGTGATTGGCATGGCTAAAAACTATTTCATCGTTTACAGACCAGGATGGATTGTTTCCATAGTCTATCTGCCTTTGGCTGGTGCCGTCGGCATTCATAATGCACAGGCGGATGCTGCTACTCCAAGCAATATGCTGACCATCGGGCGACCAGGTTGGAGATTGGTTGGATTTTTCATTATGTGTTAATCTTTCTTTGTGCAACCCGTTTATGTCCCTTTTAAAGATTTCACTTGTTTCAAAGTTATTAACCCAACCATAATAAATAAATTCACTACCGTCCGGAGATAATTCAGGATCTCTTCCGGAGGTGATTATATTATCTACATTTTGAAAATCTGGAGTCATATAATATATCCCCATTTCACTTACTAAAGGCTTATCAAATAGAATGTACTTACCATCTTTAGACCAGTGAGGAAAGTAAAATTCTGGCGCAGGCAAATGATCAAGCCCATCGAATGTTGTCAGACCCTCTCCGTCAGTTTTGCATTTTTGTATTACTCCCCCGGAGGAGAATACCAGCCATTGTCCACAGGGCGACCAAGAAGGGGTATAATGGTGTCCTTTTAATATCAACCTGCGGTTAGCCCCATCGCGGTCAATAATGTATAACCCGGTGGGATAATCGGTGGGTTCAGGAATCTCCCAAGCAAAATGCCAGTAGGCAATATACTCGCCACAGGGTGAAAAAGCGGGGTATAAATCCTCCGGTCCATTAATGATATAGTTATAAGGCTTGGGCTCGTTGTCTTCGCGATAGCAGGAATAGAATACAAGCAGAGTGCAGAGCAGTGCCAGATGAAATAAAAGGGTGTTAGTACCGGATGGTTTCATAAGTCTATGATTTTAAAAATGGTGCTCGAAGGTGAGCTGCCGATTGCCGGTGCCATCGGCGTTCATTATCCATAGTCGCCCGTTCTCTAAACGGGCATCGGTGTAAACAATATAACTCCCACAGGGGCTCCAGGTAGGGCTCTCAATAACACCTTTGTGCCACAACCGGTTTCCTGTTCCATCGGGTCGTATCAGGTAGATGCCTTCGTTGGGCATGCTACCATGCACAAAAGCTATCCATTGGCCATTTGGACTCCATGCCGGTTCAGAATCAGTGATATTAAAATCAACTGGTTTGATGAGTCGGTCTGTGTTTTTATTGCATGAATAAAAAATAAGCATCAGCACAGTTGTAATTAGATAAAAGGGCGTGTGCTTCATAATACAGATCTTTGCTTATCAATACGGTATTTACTTGCCAAAGAATCATTGTTAACTTCAGCATTAATCAGTAAATAGGTTTTTTCATCCTTAATTTTTAGGATTTGCTTTTCACTGTTATGCCAATAGTAGTATTCACTGTCTTGCGCATGAACCGACAGGGTCACTATTGCAAATAATACGAAAATAAAAATTTTTTTCATAGCTGGCTATCTTTCATTTATTGTTACTAACAACTTAACTGGGTACTTTAGGTATTCCTTTGACACAATGGCAAAGTAGAATACATCTGTAGGTTTTTGGCAAGCCATGTTGCCTATTTCAACGGAATAGTGTAGCTGATTGCATTTTAAAGACAAGGTTTGGTTCTCCATATATGCACAAGCTGGACGTTTAGTGCGCCCGGCCAATACAAAATGCTTGCTGAAGTCAACCTCTAAGCCATTGATACAGGATACATACTTTCGAAAGTCAGCGATTTTGTCTATTACAAGTACTACTTCAGTTTGGGTGTCATCGATATTCTGAAGACTACAATCATTTCCACTAACACGAGTCCCAAAACCCTGAAAGGAAACTTCGAGTGCGGGCTCGTCACAATCCGACACTTCTGAATCTTTTCCGCATCCCATCAAACTCATTATCAGAAGAAAAGGAATTAGCAGCAATAATTTTTTTGTTTTCATATTAACTTATTTGATAAAAAATCAATCTATTTTAATTGTGTAAAAACCGTTTTAAAGGTTCCATCTTCAATCATTTCGTAAATTTCACCTACAGTGAATATTCTT
>CAZQBU010000081.1:0-5230 GCA_964592175.1 uncultured Lentimicrobiaceae bacterium | reverse complement strand
TCATCACTGCCTTTATATAAGGGAGGCATGCAGCCTCCGGTCGTCATCTACAGATAAAGTGCCTCTCGTTTCTAACCCCGTGGTTGAACCATTTTATTGCTGTTTATCGGAAATGTCAAAGAAGAATTAAGGCGCTCCTTCCGTGTCACCGTCCCGCTCCTCCTTGCCTCACCCATTGATTTCTGGGCAGCGTTACCCTTGAGGGGGCCGGAGACAGTAACGGGGATGCTAGGGGCCGCTTCCCCAACTTAAAACATCCTCTAACATACTTTAGGCAGGGCCGATTGTCACCCTCTCATCACACCAAACTGCCTTGTGGAAGGCTTAAGCAGGAATCAAAATGTTTCCTTGCCATTTTGAATCATAACTGGCAATATGCTTTATCATTAGACCCACGACCCGCTGGTTGCGAGAAACTCACAGGAGAAGAAAGATATCGCGCAGGCAGGGTCGGTACAGGATCCTGTATTCGATTCAGGATCAAGAGCTTACGAAGATACGGAAGACATTCTTGCTTTGAAAAAAGGGCGAGGGAGCCATTGATCAGCTACGAGGAAATTATCCCTTAGGTGGGAAAGGGTCTTTTCCGTATGTATGCTCCGTCTGTACTTTGCCATCTTTTCCATGTATAACAAGTTGTCCTAATTTATTTGATTTAACGATTTCCTTAGCATCGCGAACCGTGTCGACTTTTGTTTGACCGTGGCCTATCGGCTTTCTAATGCCTTCTTTCTTAATATCCCAGCCATTTTTACCGGGTACCACGTGAATGATTGTTCTTTTCATAAAACCTCCTTCAAATTGTGTTCATTTCGCGACGTTGCATCTAATCCATTTTCTGCACGCAGTTGCCCATTGTCAATGCCGGCCCCGGCTGAGCAGGCTCAACGATATACATCCTTCATGTATCCAACTTTCACAACTTACACCTCTATGGGCCTCTCACGGCATTGTTCACTAAATCAGAAACCGATCGGGACGTCTCAGTGCTTTTCATTCTCAAGGCCCTGTGGAGATCCGGGTCCAGGTCACTGCAGCCATTTGGACGCAGGCATTATATCACCTCCCTGTGCTTTGGAGTGTATCAGCAAGAACTGATATCATCCTATCAGGGAGGATGGCACCATAACGTAATGACGTCAAGACGTTATGAAAACATGCCCAAACCAAGTTGCCGTGCGTTCTCTTTCAGTTTTTTCATTGGCAATTCCTCCCTTCCCTTTTCAACTGCACCCTCCAGATGATTTTTTGAGGGCAGTTTATCATTTTTGGCAGGGAGGCTAAGAAAAACCGTTTTACCCGAACACCAAATCCCGTGAGGGGTAAAAAGTTTTCGAGGTTGGCCGGATTTAACACATCATTTGGATTTTCGGCGTGAACGTCTTATTTTATATAGAGATATTTTGGGATGGGAGCAATCCGAGTGAAGGGGAAAACACTATTAAGACACCTTAGATTGCGACGCGATTTCACGTAGCAATCTAAACGCGATGGAGAAAACAATTATGTTTGTAATTATAAGGTTTCTTATAAATATTATAGCGACTATTATCGAATTGCTATTAGTTTTTAGGTTTGTATTCAAATTTGTGCAGGCTAATCCAGGCACGCCGTTTGTTGCCTGGATCTATGCCGCAACGCAGTGGCTTGTAGCGCCATTTTCTAAGATTCTTCCAAACTGGAAAATCTCGAGTTTCGTGGTCGATTTCCCTACTCTCACTGCGCTTATTGTATATGCCATTGTCGCAGCATTGCTTCTGAGAATCTTTCCCGGTCCCCATCGAGACAGTGACATATAATCTTTTTCTGCACGAAATTTAATGGATCGGAATATCCGTTCCCTATATACTTCACCACTAGCCATATTCTGTTACCTTCTGAGCTGCCCAGTAGCCCAATATACTGTAGAGTCATCACCCAGGCTTACTTGTCCTCTGATGATTTAGACAAGAGAGTTTCAGTACCAGAAAAAGCTGGTGTGACTTTTGGGTGCCCGCAGTATTCGGTCACGCTTTATGATCTCATTGAAAACGACGGGCGTGAAGATAGATGTCATCCGTAATCTCTCACGGTGATCTGAGCCGCTCCACACAGTCGAATCCATTATTGCGGATCTTGCCAAACGACGGTCCTCCTCCCCAATTCTCGATTTCCTCCGATGCAATCCTCGCCTCCCGAGCAAATTGGAGCTACCGGGCAACGGCCTCGTCGACCTCCTAGATTATCTCCTCCGCTCTCCTATGCTAAACGTGTCAGTAATTGTCAAAAGATCGGTGCGGCGCGAGTTCTCATTTCTCTCCCAGCCGGAGGATTAAGGAGAAGTTCTTCCTATAGTCATCACAGTTCGCGGCCTCGGACCTACTTCTTAGGAGGTGGGGGCGGCTCCTTGATTTTCAGGCTCTTCGCCGCCGGGGGCTTGTAATCGCTCACCGGCTGCCCGACGGGGCTTGGCTTGGTGGTTGTCGATACCTGAGGCGGGTCAGGCTGACGGATGTTGTCCACGGTTGCTTTAGCCTTTCCGAGATCGGCCGCGTGAGCGGAAATGCAGATTGAACCAATGAGTAAAAGGACGACGAGGCAGAAAAGCATGCAAAAGAATTTCATGTAAACCGCCTTCTTGAATAAATTTGGGAATCCACGTTTCTTTTGCCATTTGTGGCCACAAATGTCAAGAAAAATGGTCGTTTAGTAAGGATGTATTAAATATTTATTTCGTGGGCTAAAGAAGCAAGAGGGTGTATTTTGTAATAGTCCGTAATTGAGACAAAGAACCGCTGATGGCATTGGCAGGTATAAGAAATATCGCCGAACCCTGGGCCGGGGCATACTCCTCGATCTAGAATTCCTCGTCGTTACCGGCATCATTCGTTCAGTGGCGGTACGACCGACTTTAAATGGAATGGCTGTCCTCGGAGTTATTGTTCTCATCACCTTTTTGAGCATCACCCTCGAGGTTGAAATGAATGGACAATGGCCTTGGCGAAAGAAATAGGAGGACTTTTTGTCATATTACGTCTGCAACTGGCATCTGTTGTCAGTGCCAATGTGGAATTAGGCTAAACATATACAATTATTTTTCAAATAGGACCAGAAGGGCCCAATCTGTGGGTGGACCGCGTTACCCGATTCGATCGCTAGGTAATGATATCCCTTCTTTAAAAACATTACTCCTACTTCCTGGGGCGTTTAGCTTTTTCTTTTGCCTTGTTTACTGCGCTCTCGCTCAGTTTGCTGTTCCTACTACCACAAAACCAGCACCGAAAATTAATGCTGCGATTACAATTAGCAATGCGATAGAAATATAGGTCGTCATGCCAGTCTCCTGAGGATAAATCCGTGTCCGTCCCCAACATAACGCATTACGCTATAAATACGCAAACTCGTGCACCTGGAGCCTACGGCGGACAATGAAAAAACCCCGACTCATTCCCTGGCCCGCCGAGTCCAGTATCTCTCCCGCAAGAAGCAAGCTTGACCCCGTTGCCGTACGCCTACCTGTTCATTGCCTTGGATATAGGGGCAAGTCTTGGGAGAATGAAATGGAAAACTCGACACTAGATAGTGTCCATCCGGAAACCCTAACTCCATGAAATACAACACAAAAAGGCAATAAAATGCTGTCATTTCTCTGCCAGATCTGGTATAATGATGACGATAACAGGCCGTTATCATTAGCAAATACAAGTAACGAGGACTCCCGGATGCGCCAGAAATTCACCCCTCAAATGAGCCTTTTCCTGCCCATGGCCAGAAGCTCGATTGTAAAGGAACTTGAACAGGTGTCAAAGATCCTCGATGAGAACCCCCG
The DNA here is from genome assembly GCA_964592175.1 of uncultured Lentimicrobiaceae bacterium. Taxonomy (GTDB): domain Bacteria; phylum Bacteroidota; class Bacteroidia; order Bacteroidales; family F082; genus JALNZU01. The sequence goes on along the minus strand of CAZQBU010000081.1, from coordinate 1,422 downwards.
TCTCATGGACCTTGTCTTCCAGGATCTCATCGGGACATCCCGTCCCGATACCGGCAGGCAGGGGTTGACAGCGGAGCAGGTCCTGCGTTGCGCCGTCCTCAAGCAGTACCGCCAGCTCAGCTACGAGGAACTCGCCTTTCACCTGGAGGACTCCGATGCTTTCCGCAGTTTCTCCCGTCTCGACATGGGCCAGTATCCCTGCAAGTCCATCCTCCAGGAGAACATCAAAGCGATCAGGGAAGAGACATGGGAGGCGATCCTGCGCGAGATTACCGGCCATGCGATGCAGGAGGGAATGGAGACAGGTACTCTCATCAGGGTGGACTCGACGGCGGTCAGGACCAACATCCATCACCCCACGGATTCAACCCTTCTCGCCGACGGTATCCGCGTGATCACCCGCTGGCTCATCGAGGGGAAGGAACTTTTCCCGGCGCCGTCGTACCGGTTCAGCGACCACCGGAGGGTGGTGAAGAAACGGGTCATGACGATCCTCAATGCGCGCAAAGACGCGATACGGGTGAATGCCTACCGTGACCTCCTCCATTATGCGGGGCAGGTAAAGGCCTATGCCCTTGAAGCGATCACCGAACTTGCCGTCTACGAAGGCCACGACCTCAACGACACCTTTGCGGGCCGTGAACTTGCCCGGAGGCTCGAACGTGCCGTCGGTATTCTCGGCAAGGTTATCGACCAGACCGACAGGCGCGTCTTCAAGAACGAGAAAGTCCCTGCATCGGAGAAGATCCTCTCCTTCTTCGAGGAGCATACCGATATCATCGTCAAGGGGAGAAGGGATACCGAATACGGCCACAAGGTCTTTCTCTCCGGCGGGAGATCGACCATGATCCTCGGCTGCCTCATCGAGAGGGGCAATCCCTCCGATGCCGACCGGTATCGGCCGTTCCTCGAGCAGCACCGCCAGTGGTACGGTAAGATGCCCCGCCAGGTTACTGCCGACGGCGGCTTCGCCTCAAAGGAAAACCTTACCTTTGCGAAAGAGGAGGGGATAAAGGACGCCGTCTTCGCAAGGAAACGCGGGCTTGCTGTCCTCGATATGGCGAAGAGTAACTGGGTGTACAAAAAGCTCAGGAACTTCCGCGCGGGCATTGAGGCCGGGATATCGGTTATCAAAAGGGCATTCGGTCTTGACCGTTGCACATGGTCGGGCTGGGAGGGATTCAAGCGATATGTGTTGAGCAGCATCGTCTCCTACAACCTTCTGGTCATGGCGAGGATCAGACTGGCATCGGCCTGATCGGGGAGATGAGGAACGGGATATTATCACACACGAGGGATTACTGTTCCCCGGAGCCTGCAAGAAGAGCATGAAATACTGATATCTGACGTGTGTGACCGGCAGACATTACGAATATACCGGAATACTACCCTGGCACGGGCACTGGCGCTGCTCTAAAACAG
>CAZQBU010000080.1:0-5281 GCA_964592175.1 uncultured Lentimicrobiaceae bacterium | reverse complement strand
TCAATCTAAATTTATCGTAATATGTTTATATTCTGTACGTTAGTAGACTTTAGTGCTAATTTAAAAAGCTGTTTATTATAAAATGAATTTTGATTCAATTTTGGCAATTTTTACGTTGTGAGTTGTTCGCAGTAGTTTACTACAGCTTCACAGCTCATGCCTTAAAATTTCTCAAAATTAAATTCATGAATTAAGCAGGTTTAATGGAATCAGGTATTTCTGACCTAAAAAGATTAAATTTGCAGCATTAATAACTGATTGCAAATAAAAAAATAGTTGGCATCTTAGGCACATGGCAAGACTTGATCTAATAAAAAAAACCATTGATTCGGATTTGAAAGCCTTTGACAAGGTATTTCGGAATGCCATGAAGTCGTCTGTTCCATTGCTGGACAAGATTACAAGTTATATCGTCAAATCGAAAGGCAAGCAGATGCGACCCATGTTTGTATTGCTATCGGCTTCCATCACCGGTGGGATTACAGAATCTTCATATCGCGCCGCCACGCTGATTGAACTTTTGCACACGGCTACCTTGGTGCATGATGATGTGGTAGATGATTCAAACGAAAGGCGCGGATTCTTTTCCATTAATGCCCTATGGAAAAATAAAATTGCAGTATTAGCCGGTGATTATCTGCTTTCGCAAGGCATGCTTCTAGCACTTAAAAATGATGATTATCAATTACTTAAAATAGTATCGGAAGCCGTAAAAGAAATGAGCGAGGGGGAGTTGTTACAAATTGAAAAGGCGCGCCGATTAGATATAGAAGAATCGGTTTATTTTGAGATTATCCGTAAAAAAACAGCCTCTTTAATCAGCTCTTGCTGTGCAGTAGGTGCCGCCTCGGCAGATGCCTCGCAAGAAATAGTGGATAAAATGGCTGATTTTGGTACCAAAGTAGGTATCGCTTTTCAAATTAAAGACGATATTTTAGACTTTGAAACTTCCGGTCTAACCGGAAAACCTGTTGGCATTGACATCAAAGAGCGAAAGATGACCCTGCCATTAATTTATCTACTCAACAATAGCGATAAGGCAACAAAACGAAGAATCATCAATACGGTCAAAAATCATCACGATAATCCGCAAGAAGTTGCCAAACTGATGGAAGAAGTACGCCAATCCGGTGGGATTGAATATGCAACAAAAAAGATGGACGAATATATCAATGCCGCCTTGGTTTTGTTGGATGATTTTAGCCCAAGTGAGCAGCTCAGCTCCTTAAAACAATTGGTCGATTATAGCATTCAACGAAAAAAATAATTTGAATATTTTAAAATCATGAAACATAATCTCTTCAAAATAATTGCAGTTATTCTGCTTGGTTTTACTGTGTATTCATGTCAAAAAACCGAAAATACAACTGTCAGCTCGCCCAATGGCGCAATTCAACTACAGTTTGAACTTACAGACGTAGGGCAGCCGGCTTTTAGTGTGTTAAAAAACGGGAAATTGCTTTTTGACAAGTCTACTTTGGGCTTTTCATTGTATGAACAAGATGATTTAATGGAAGGCTTTCAAGTGACGAAAATTGAGCAAAGCAGTTTGGATGAAAGTTGGGAAATGCCATGGGGCGAACAGCGTTATGTACGCAACCATTTCAATGAAATGAAAGTTTATCTTGCTGAAAAAGAAGGACTTAAACGAATGTATGCTGTTGTTTTTCGTGTTTTTGACGACGGTATTGGTTTTCGTTATGAATTTCCTGAGCAGGACAATTTAAAAGAGCTGAAAATCAGTGAAGAAAACACCATTCTTCAGCTTACCGAAGATGCCTTATGCTGGTGGATGCCGGGTGACTGGGATATATATGAGCATTTGTTTAACAAGACCCGTTTCAGTGAAATTGATGCGATTAGCAAGCGAAATCACCCCAATCTTGCCCAAACTTATATCCCTCATAATGCGGTAAATACGCCTTTTACCATGCGTAATGAAGACGGTACGCATTTGAGCTTCCACGAAGCTGCACTACTCAATTATTCAGGTATCACCTATGAAATATTGGCTGAAAAGCTTCAAATGCGCAGCAGATTAGTCGGATCGGAGCGCAATCCTTATAAAGTAAGTGCGCCGGTTCCTTTTCATACACCTTGGAGAACCATTCAAATTTCGGATAAAGCAGTTGATTTAATTAGTTCAAAGCTGATTCTCAACCTGAACGAACCAAATAAATTGGGTGATGTCAGTTGGATAAAGCCGACAAAATACATGGGAATATGGTGGGAGATGCATCTGGATAAAGGAACATGGGATTATAGCGGAACACAAGATATGACCGGCACTCAGATTATAAAACCTCATGGAAAACATGCCGCTACCACCGAAAACACCAAGCGTTATATTGATTTTGCAGCAGAAAACAATATTCACGCACTTTTGGTTGAAGGCTGGAACACAGGCTGGGAAAATTGGGTTGATCCCGATAAGCGCGAAGGTATTTTTGATTTTGTCACTCCTTATCCGGATTACGATATAGAGGAAATTGTAGGTTATGCCAAATCAAAAAATGTACGCATGATTATGCATCATGAGACCTCTTCTGCTGTCACCACTTATGATCAGCAACTTGATACAGCTTATGCGCTGATGAGTCATTACGGCATTGATATGGTAAAAACAGGTTATGTGGGCACCATCATCCCCAAAGGGGAATACCATCACGGACAATTTATGGTAAATCATTATCATAATGTCATTAAAAAAGCCGCCGAACATAAGGTCATGGTCAACTCTCACGAACCTATTATGGCTACCGGCTTGAGACGTTCATATCCCAATGATGTATCGCGTGAAGGACTTCGTGGACAAGAGTTTAACGCTTGGGCTTCCGATGGTGGCAATCCTCCTTCCCACCTGCCTACCATGGCATTTACGCGTATGCTTGCCGGTCCAATAGATTATACACCCGGGATTTTTAATATCAAGCTTGAACCCTATAAGAAAGATAATCAAGTGAATACCACATTAGCCCATCAGCTGGCATTGTATGTGGTCATTTATAGCCCCTTACAAATGGCTGCCGACCTGCCCGAACATTATGAAGGACATGCTGCATTTCAGTTTATACGCGATGTAGGCGTGGATTGGGAGCAAACAATTGTGTTAAATGGTGAAGTTGGCGAATATGTGAGTATCGCACGTGAAGAACGCGAAAGCGGCAATTGGTTTTTAGGGAGCATTACAAATGAAGAAGCGCGCGAAATAACAATTAAAACAGACTTTTTAAATCCGGATTACAAATATAATGTCGTGCTTTATGCCGATGGAGATGATGCCCATTGGGATGAAAATCCGTGGAGCTACAGCATACAAACACTCGAGCTGAGCCATATGTCCGAACTTAAATTACAGCTTGCTCCCGGTGGAGGTGCCGCAATTAGCTTCATACGTATAACAAATGAATAAACTGAAATTTTAAACGCAGAAATGACAAATACAAAACCGACTTTAATAATTATGGCTGCCGGGATGGGCAGCCGATATGGAGGACTGAAACAGCTTGACCAATTTGGACCGGCAGGCGAAACAATTATGGATTATTCGATTTATGATGCGCATAGAGCCGGCTTCGGGAAGGTGGTTTTCATTATACGTGAAAGCTTTGCAAAAGAATTTGAGCAGCTTATTGTTGAAAAGATAAAAGACTTTATTCCGGTTGAATGGGTGTTTCAAGAAATGGACAAGCTGCCCTCCGGCTTTACAAGTCCGCCCGAACGAAGCAAGCCATGGGGCACTGCACATGCCGCATTAATGGCGAAAGAAGTTGTCAACGAGAATTTTGCCATCATAAATGGGGATGACTTTTACGGCTTAGAAGCCTTTGAAGCAATGGGCACATTCTTAGAAAATGCAGCCGTCGACAAAAGTGATTATGCCCTTGTCGGATATCCCTTGGGAGCCACCGTTTCAAAATATGGAGCAGTGGCAAGAGGTGTGTGCGAACATGATTCCAACTTATTATTGACAAAAGTCACCGAACGAACCAATATCCGCTACCAAGGCGAAGATATTGTGTTTACAGATGAACAAAATAACACCCATATATTGCCGCCTACAACAGCGGTGTCAATGAATTTTTGGGGCTTCAGCCCGAAATGGTTTCAGCAGGCTGAAGAACTGTTTATCGACTTTTTGAAAACAAACGGACAACATTTAACTGCCGAATTTTATATCCCATTTGTTGTGGACCAGCTGTTGAAACAACAAGCTGCCCGCGTCCAAGTCTTGCAAACACAAGCAAAATGGTTTGGTGTAACCTATAAAGAAGACAAGCCACAGGTGCAGCAAGAGCTACAAGATTTAATTCGGCTAGGGCATTATCCGCCCGCACTTTGGGAAAAGTAATATTAAGTGAAGGGCTAAACCTTGTGTTAGGCGGGGCAATGAGCAATCTTTATTTATTGATTTTTATTCCCTCTATTTTATGATTTTCATTACCAAAATGACCGGCACTTTGTTGATATTGTATGTTGATTTTATCTTCAGTAATTGAGCCTGAAAATCCACCGTTATCACATCTAAATTCAGGATAATCAAGTTTATTAAATTTTGAAATACGAGGATATATTAAACCATTGATTTTTAATGGATAAACTATATCTGTAAAATCCGGTTCTGTGGCATGAGGTTTAAAAGTAATTTTTAATTTTTCTTCATCGTATTTTTCAATAGTTCCCACAAAATTCATGGTGTCATATACAAAAGACCAACCAAAACCAAGCTCCCAGTAACCTACTGCACTAATCGTTGTAAAATCATAGGTTCCTGTCCATTGATCGCGATAGTCAGGCTCAATTTTTTCACAAGAGAAAAAACCGATAGTCATAATTACGAAAATTATGGCACATACACAAATGTTAAAGTTTGTTTTCATAGCTCTTTTTTCGTTAATTTCTTAAATTCTATTTTATAGTTAAATGTTGAAAATCTATTGAATTCAACATTTAATAATCTAGTTGTGATTATCTGCAATAAATATTATTCACTAAAAATAAATCAACCTACAAAGATAGGCCATTATTTAAATTTAAGCAAGTTTTTGGGGCATTTTTTTTTGATTTTTTCATGCTTGCAGTATTCTCTTCTTTTTGTCCTTTTTCTTGATAAAAAGGACACAAAAATCAAGCATGAATAATCGGCCTTCCCGCAAACACAAAACATATAACTCTTTTGTCCTTTTTCTTGATAAAAAGGACGGAAAAATCAAGCATGAATAAACGGGCCTCCCCACAAACACAAAAATGCGTAAATCTAAGCAAGGTTGCTACGGTTGTA
>CAZQBU010000079.1:3442-5497 GCA_964592175.1 uncultured Lentimicrobiaceae bacterium | reverse complement strand
GTGTTGGCCGTAATTGCTTACCACTTGAATCTGCCCTGGGCTCCGGGAGGGCTTTTAGGAGTATGTGTGTTCTTTGTTCTGTCCGGCTACCTTATAACTGACATTTTGGTTGCCCAATGGCAGTCTCCCAGAAAAATAAATCTAAAAGAATTTTGGCTGGCACGGGCCCGTCGGTTGTTGCCGGCTCTGTTTGTAATGCTGACCGGAGTAATTATCTGGCTCTATTACTTCGATCCCAGCCGGCTGTCATCATTGTGGGATGATGTGATCGCCGCGATATTGTATACCAGCAACTGGTGGCTGATATTGCAGCAGGTATCATACTTCGACAGTTTTGGGCCTCCTTCACCTTTGGGGCATCTTTGGTCTTTGGCGCTAGAGGAACAGTTTTACCTGATTTGGCCTTTATTGTTGGGGATTGGCTTGTGGTGCATTCCCCGGCGGAGACGTCTGATCGGATTGATCATAGCCCTGGCTTTTACTTCGGCTGCCGCCATGGCAATTATCTATCAGCCTGGCCTGGATCCCAGCCGGGTTTACTATGGAACCGATACCCGCGCTTTTGCTTTGCTTATTGGTGCGGTGCTGGCATTGGTGTGGCCCAGCCGCAAATTGTCGGCTAATCTATCCCCCCAGATTCGCAACATACTTGATGCAATCGGGGTAGTAGCGCTGCTGGTGGTATTATTTATGTTTTGGCAAAGCAATCAATATCAAACTTCTCTATATTATGGCGGACTTTTGCTCTTTTCCATTACCTCAGCGGTTCTGGTGGCAGTACTAGCACACCCGGCTAGCCGTCTGGGCAAGATTTTTGGTATGCAGCCATTACGGTGGCTGGGAGTCTGTTCATATGGCATCTATCTATGGCATTACCCGGTTATAATCCTAACCAATCCGGAACTTAATACTGGGGGACTGAATATTGCTCTGACGGTTCAACAATTGCTGCTGAGCATTATTTTGGCAGCGGTTTCGTGGTATTTAATCGAGAGTCCAATCCGCTACGGCAAATGGAAAAAGTACCTGGAACAGTTGGTGCATGCAGTAAGGTGGATCCCTAGGTCAATGGGTTCTCAGGGCAAGACTACCTTAACGAGTATAATATTAATTTTTGCAGTGCTGCTGGTGGTAAGCGGGTGTTCAATGATCAGCCAAGCGCGGCAACAGAGTTTACCACCCCAAGGGGGTGATAAAACCGAACCGGTCACCGAAACGGAACAGGTCAGTAAAACTGAGCAAGTTTCGAAGGTGAATCAAATAACCAAGCTGTCCGGGACCGAAATAAAGGGAAAAACGCAAACTGAAAGCCAGACCCCAGACGGTGTTGAGGTCATACAACCAGGTACCGACCAAAACAGTGGATTTACAGGTAAAGGAGTAACGGCAATTGGCGATTCGGTCATGATAGAAGTGGGGTCTGAACTGAAGAAGCTTTTCCCGGACATGGTAGTCGATGGCAAAATTGGCCGGCAAATGTACCAGGCACCTCAGATAATCAAAAATCTTAAAGAGCAAGGGGTCCTGGGAAATACAGTCTTAATAGAACTGGGAGCAAATGGAGCATTTACGGAGCAACAGTTTACAGATATACTGGAAATACTGGGATGTGATCGGAAAATTGTGGTCATTAATACCCGGGTTCCGAAACCATGGGAAAGTGTGGTCAACGATTTATTGGCCCAGGCTGCCGCCTATGCACCCAATATAAAATTGGTGGATTGGTATTCAGCCAGCAGCGGTCATAATGAATACTTTTACGCGGACGGAGTTCACCTGAAAGAAGCAGGGATTCAGGCCTATGCGGCGCTGGTGGCGAATGCTGTTGCCCCCCTAACATTATAAATCCCTGCCATTGAAAAGGAGAGTCTCATGAACGAAACTAAAGCCAGAGTTATGGTAGTTGAAGACGAAGAACCAATCAGGCGTTTTATCATCCTTAATCTTAGTACCGCCGGTTATGAAGTAGGTGAAGCAGATACGGGAGAAAAGGCCCTTGTTATGTTGGGCAGCTTTAAACCCGACGTTATCGTGCTGGATTTAATGCTGCCGGGA
>CAZQBU010000079.1:0-3342 GCA_964592175.1 uncultured Lentimicrobiaceae bacterium | reverse complement strand
TATGTTGGGCAGCTTTAAACCCGACGTTATCGTGCTGGATTTAATGCTGCCGGGAATTAATGGGTTCGAAGTCTGCCAGCAGGTTAGGGAAAAGATGCCCGAAACCTTTGTAATTATGCTGACGGCCAAGGGACAAGACACCGATAAAATTCTCGGTCTGGAGCTGGGTGCGGATGATTATATGGTGAAGCCGTTTAATCCCATTGAGTTAACCGCGCGGGTCAAGGCCATGTTAAGGCGCAGGACTCATTCAAAAGTGGAAAACAATCTGCTTGCATGCGGTACTCTATTGCTGGACATTGATGCCAATAAGTTTAATAAAAACAATATTGAAATCGAATTAACACCAACCGAATTTGCTTTGCTCAAGATGTTTCTAGAGAATCAGGGCAAGGCGCTTAAACGCAATGAGATATTGAATGCCGTTTGGGGAACGGATTATTTTGGCGATACCAAAACCCTGGACGTACACATCAGACGATTAAGGGAGAAGTTGGAAGACAATCCATCTGAGCCTGAATATATAAAAACAGTCTGGGGAAGCGGCTACCGATGGCAAACCGGAGCCCATAGGAGCACGCCATGAAAGGAATCAGATTAAGGCTGACTGCCAGTTTTATGCTGGTTATTATTTGCACAGTGGTGATTCTGGAGATATTTCTTATTTATATCGTCAAGCAGAACTATTATAACAGTTTGGAAGGGAGTCTGTGTAATCAGACCAGGATTTGCGCTGATATGTATTCCACATATTATGGAGATACATCGCTGCAGGATAATGTGCTTTATAATGTTGATACATTTTGGAATCAGAGTAATGCCGAAGTGCAAATAGCTGATCAAGACGGAAATATAATCATGGATTCACAGGGCATTATTTCAACGGCGGATGGCAGCGACATTAAAGAAGCTTTGGAGGGCCAAACGGGGACAGGGATAGGATACATAAATGGTCAAAAAGTCATGACCGTTGCCAGTCCCCTGAAATCAGGCCCTGAAATAGTTGGCGCCTTGCGATTTGTGGCCTCTTTAAGTGCCGTCGATCAGGACATTTTGAAAACCGAAAAAATCTTTATTCTAATAGGTTTGTTGGTAATCCTCGTCGTTGGATCAGTGAGTGTTTTTTTAGCCAATACTATTGTTGTGCCATTGCAGGAAATTACCTCAGTAGCTCAAAGGATGGCCAAAGGCAATTATCATATCAAAAGCAAAAAAAACCGGGACGATGAGATCGGTAAACTTTCTGACACCTTAAATCACCTGGCAGATGAAATCCTAAAAAGAGAACAGCTTAAAAATGATTTTATTTCCTCCGTGTCGCATGAGTTACGTACGCCTTTAACCTCTATTAAGGGTTGGGCAATTACTTTACAGAGTGAGAATTTTCAGCAGAAAAAAATGCTTAACGACGGTCTTAGTATTATTGCCAAAGAGAGCGATCGGCTTACCCGGATGGTTGAAGATCTTTTGGATGTCTCCAAGTTTGTTTCGGCCAAAATCGAACTCAACCTTGAAGAGGTAAACCTGATTAATCTGTGTGAACATTTACGAAAACAGCTAACACCGCGAGCTATGCGGGAAAATATTGAGTTTACTGTTGATTATCCTGAAAACCTGCCCAATATTTATGCAGATGTAAACCGACTGAAACAGCTGTTTATTAATGTGCTGGATAATGCTTTTAATTTTAATCACCCGGGAGGCTATGTTAATTTTAAGGCGGAACTTGAAAATGAAATCTTCAAGTTTACCATATCCGATAGCGGCTGCGGAATAAGCGCCGAAGAACTACCCATGGTAAAAGAGAAATTCTATAAAGGGAAAACCACGCATTCAAAAAATGGTATCGGGCTTTCGATTTGCGAGGAGATCGTTATTTTGCTGAAAGGCCAATTGAAAATCATGAGCGAGCCCAATGTCGGAACCGATGTGGTGATAATTTTACCCCGGGGGGAGAGGTCAGATGCTTAATAAATGCAAGCTATTGCTGGCATTGGTACTGCTTCTTTTAGTGGGCGGGTGCGACATTTCTTCCTGGACTACGGCAGGAGAAATTGTTCCGCCCCAATATGATGTTTGTCCGCTGGAGGGAAAATGGTCGGTTATTGAGGAACTGGGTTCCGAAGGATACTCCGGTAAGAACGACCTTGAGGCAGTGGGCAGTTTCATTCAGTTTACCAGAGAGACTGCGATACTAGGCAGTAATGTTTGGAACCAACCCACTTACAAAATAAAAAGGGTTAATTCCAATGATTATGTAATGACCAGATCTATCGTCCTTGACAGCTATCTAACCTCAGCCAGCAAAACAATTGAGGTAGTTACGGTATTCGCAGACTCTAATTATCTGGGTGAATTTATGAAAATTGATGATACCACTGTTATCGCCTTTGTACATAATAAAGTGCTGTTGCTTAATAAAGTAGCTGAACATGCTGACGACCCCCGGTTGATTACGAGTGCCAATATTGATGATATCAATCAATACAATACTGGCGCTTCGGGTATTTTTATAGGACTGAAAATACCGTTAAACAATGGTTTTGCCTATAAGACGATCTGGGTAGCGACAAATAACAAAAAACTTCATCCGATTTTGAGCAGAAATGATATCTATTTTCCGCGTACTAGTGGTTTCTGGGGGCTACAGGTACAAAGCGGACTGAATCTGGAAAAAAATGGAGAGGAATTATCTGCGCATAATGTAGCTGAAAGAGATTTGGCCGCGACGAAAGAAAAAGGCATGGCCCAAAGGACATCTCCAATTCCGGAAAGCATAGTCATTGATTATGTCGGCAATGATTATGTTACCATAAACAATAATACTGGCGGCGCAGTCAAACTGCAAATTTTACCGGTGGATAAATTATCGTCACCTATTGGAATTAAGGTTGTGGATTTACTAGGGGCAGTGGGACTAAAAGCTTATCACAGCGCCCGGGAACAAACGCTGCAAACCCTGGATAGATCGGAAATTACTTGGGTAGATGAGGATCTAAACGAAGACAATTTTGGATTGATACGTAAAAATGGACATTGGCACCTGCAGGGGAGAGTAAATTATAAAAGCAACAGCACTCCTGGAACCATCGAGTTTAATATCAATATCATACCCCCTGCTAATCTTATATTTTACGATACGTTATATCCCGGTTGGCAGAGTATAAAAGATCGGGTTCCCAATGCTCTGGACGCATTTACCTCCCCCAATAAGGATATAGCTGTAGTCAAAACCAAAAGCAAATTGTACTTTTTTGGCATCAACGGCGGACAACTGGACAGTGTGCTCCTGGGGGAAATTGCATTGGAAGAGGGAACAACGATTATTATGGCCGAATGGGC
>CAZQBU010000078.1:0-5744 GCA_964592175.1 uncultured Lentimicrobiaceae bacterium | reverse complement strand
ATAATTGAATTTTTAACCAAATTGAATCTGCTGACCTAAAATGGACAAGTCAGGAAGAATTAGATCGCTTATAAGGCTCCTGCTACGCACCGCTTATGGGCTTAATGCTTCATGCTCTTTTTTTATTACGCTACGCTCCATAAAAACGCAATTCCGCATTGCCCAAAGCTGTCGCTGGAATAAGCTCCTACGCCAATTAATAACAAATGTAAGGATTATATCTTTTTTATTGGCGGCAGACGTCCATTCCATCACTAAAGCACCTTCCAGAACAAGGACTTTTAGGTATAAATAAAATCATGAAACACTCGCCCTCATAATCGGGTGGGGCGGGGAGGGGGCATGAATGGTGGAGCAGCGCCCGGGTGAATCAAATAAGTGTAGTAAATCTTATAAGGCAGTCCACCGAAACGTTGGACTGTTTGAGGTTATAAGGAGATGGAAAGATGCAGATTAAAGTTGCTTAATCCCATATGCTTATCAAAGGCATAAGATGATACTCCTTGTAACCGACTCAACCTTGTTTAGATTTACACACTTATTTGAGAGAGGGTTAGCCCCATTCATTCATGCTTGATTTTTCCGTCCTTTTTATCAAGAAAAAGGATGAGAGAACACGAATGCTTCGTGTATGAATGCTGTTTTTCTAAACTTTATTCTGATTTATCAAATAATTTAAAGAAAATTTATGTCAAAGTCATGAAAAGTATTTTTTAATAAACTTCCCGAAGTGCTCACTTATCTTGAAATTCAACCGAAATTGCTCAGGCAGCTTGCTACGCATCGTGATATACCTATAGAGTTTCGTAAGCGTTTAAAAGAATTCATACTCGTTTAATTGACGAAGCCTATCGAGCGCTGCATTCACCGTTTTTATATCGTTGAGATATAAAATCAGCTTATCATTTTGCTCTTTAATCCGTGTTATTCTAGGATTTGCTTGCAGGTATTTTAATATCTTCTCAAAGCTTGCAGATTGAAAATAATGTGATTCCTGATTGCTGATAAAATAAGCAATCAATGTTTTATTTCGTAAAATAAGTTTTTCAAATCCCATATCTCGTGCCAGCCACCGCAGCCTAATTGTATTGATAAGGTCGGCAGCTTGTTTGGGTAGCGGACCGAAGCGGTCAATCAACTCATTGGTAAAATCTTGTAGTTTTTCTTCGGTTTGTATATTATCCAATTGATTATATAAGCTGATCCGCTCGGTAGTAGCATAAATATATTCTACCGGAAGCAATATTTCCATGTCGGACTCGAAGCTGCAGTCTTTGACAAACTGTTTGGATTCAGTTGTTTTAAACACATCGGAGAATTCATTTTCTTTGAGCTCCGCAATCGCTTCATCTAAGATTTTATGAAACATTTCAAAGCCTATTTCATTGATAAAGCCACTTTGCTCTCCGCCGAGCAGGTTTCCCGCGCCTCGGATATCGAGGTCGCGCAATGATATATTTAATCCGCTTCCCAGTTCCGAAAACATTTCAATGGCACGTAGTCGCTTTTGTGCTTCTGCTGTGAGTGAGCCCATGGGAGGTGCCAATAAATAACAAAACGCTTTTTTATTGCTTCGCCCGACTCTCCCACGCAGCTGATGCAAGTCGCTAAGACCGTATTGGTGCGCATCATTTATTATGATGGTATTTGCATTTGGGATATCAAGCCCTGATTCAATGATGGTTGTACTAAGTAATAAGTCGTAATGCCCTTCGATAAAGTCAAACATTACCTTTTCCAGCTTTTGGCCTTCCATTTGTCCGTGACCTACAGCAATACGTATGCCAGGTACAAAGCGGTTCAGCAAATCGTATACGTCCATAATGTTTTGAACGCGATTATGCACAAAAAACACTTGGCCGCCTCGATCAATCTCAAAAAGTATGTTGTTTCGAATCAGCTCTTTATCAAAGGATTGTATTTCTGTTTGTACCGGATAACGGTTTGCGGGAGGCGTATTGATAATACTCAGGTCGCGCGCCCCCATCATCGAAAACTGAAGCGTACGTGGTATAGGTGTCGCAGTAAGGGTTAGGGTATCCACATTTGCTTTTAAGCTTTTCAAACGTTCTTTGGCAGCTACGCCGAATTTTTGTTCTTCGTCAATAATTATTAAGCCAAGGTCTTTGAATGCAACGTCTTTACTTATCAAACGGTGGGTGCCGATGATAATATCCAACTTGCCTGATTTGAGGTTTTCCAGCACCTCTTTTTGCTGTGCGCTTGATTTAAAACGATTGATATAATCCACCGAAACAGGTAATTCAGCCAAACGTTCTGAAAATGTTTTATAATGTTGCAGTGCTAAAATGGTTGTGGGCACCAATACTGCTACTTGTTTTGAATCTGTCACGGCTTTGAATGCAGCCCGAATGGCGATTTCAGTTTTCCCGAAGCCCACATCTCCGCAAATAAGCCTGTCCATGGGCGCATCCGATTCCATGTCTTTTTTTACATCTTGGGTGGCTTTTAATTGATCGGGAGTGTCTTCATAAATGAAAGAAGCTTCCAGCTCGGCTTGTAAATAAGTGTCGGGCATGAAAGCAAAACCTGTACTGGCTTTGCGCTTGGCATAAAGCTTTATCAAATCGCGCGCAATATCTTTAACCTTGCTTTTGGTTTTGTTTTTAAGCCTATTCCATGCATTGGAGCCTAGCTTGTTTAGCGTGGGAACAGTGCCTTCTTTGCCCGAATATTTTGTGATTCGATGTAGCGAGTGGATGCTGACGTATAAGAGGTCGTTGTTTTTATAAATCAACCGAATTGCTTCTTGCTTCTTGCCGTTGTTGTCAATAATTTCCAAACCATCAAATCGGCCTATGCCGTGATCGATATGACTCACGAAATCACCGGGTTGCAGGTCATAAAGTTCTTTTAAGGTTAAAGCTTCTTTAGCAGAATAGCCTTCGCGCAAATGAAATTTGTGATAACGCTCAAATATCTGATGATCTGTATAACAGCTGATTTTTAGATGATGATCCGTAAAGCCATATTGTAAACTGTGATAAACGGGGGTAAACAAGCTGTTGTCTTCATCAGTATCGGCAATATCTTGAAAAATTGCTGCCAATCGGTGAATTTGCTTTTCGTTATCAGATAGTAAAAAACTATGATAACCATCTGCTTGCTTCTTTTTCAGGTCATCCACCAAGAAATTAAAATTCTTATTAAAGCTTGCTTGTGGCGAAATATCAAATTCAGCACTATAATCAGCTGAAAACTTGCTTTTTGTGCCGAGTTCAATCGTATGTGATGCCTCTATTTTATTGAGTAATTCCTCGGCATTGCTGAATAACTCTTCGGGTGGACGCATTTCAGCGGAATCTTCCAGTTCGTCAAAAACGTTCACCGCTTTTTCATACTCCATACGGATGCGATACTCCAATTCATACGCTTCTTCCACCCATACAACCGCATCTGACGGTAAATAATCCAAGAAACTTTGACGTTGCGTTTCGATTTGCCTGTTTTGGATATCTGCCAAGATGGAAATTTGCTTCACGGTTTGTATGGAACGCTGTCCGGAGGGCTCAAAGCTGCGAATACTTTCAATTTCATCTCCAAAAAACTCAATCCGATAGGGATATTCGTTGGAGAATGAAAACACATCAAGGATGCCACCGCGAATTGAAAACTCACCAGGCTCTACTACAAAATCCACGCGTTCAAACTGAAATTCGAAAAGCACATCGGAAATATAATCTAGAGATACTTCTTCATTGGCTTTGAGGCGTAAACTATTGCTGTCGATATACTTTTTTGTAACCACCTTCTCGCTAAGAGCTTCCGGGTATGTGACTATCAGCGTCTTACGCATGCTTGATGAAAGCCTTCCAAGTACTTCGCTTCGAGAAAGTATAAAGGAATTATCGGTTTTTTGTGGCTCGTAGGGTTTTTTATACGAAGTAGGATAAAATAACACCTGTTTTTTACTTAAATCCAGATTTCGTTCATCGAACAAATTCTCGAGATCGTTATAAAAATAAGCTGCCGATTCTCTGTCCGGACAAATAAAAAGATGTTGCCCGCCAATACGATCTGCTAAAGCGGCTGCATAAATAGCTGCTGATGAGGCTAGTAAGCCGGAAAATAGCAAATGGCGATGCCTGCGTATTGCTGCTTCATGCGGCTCAAGCGAAGCATGTGAAAGGTATAATTTTTTAAGGGATGTCTTTTTCAATTTGCTATAAATTGCGGCACAAAAATACACATATGTTTTAAAGTACCTGATACAATTGTAAGAGGGGAAGGGCTAAAGCATCATTGAAGATGGCAATCGGAAATAATTAGATGTAGATAAGAGGTTGAATTATAGCTTGTTATATTGAATATTGAAATGGTTTAATTGAAAATGTCATCGAAATTTATTTCATTATGTACTGCCTTCTTGTTGTTTTCCGATGAAGAAAGTATATTTGCAACAAAAATCAGATATGGATGAACAAATGCAACCAATAGAGCCTTTTGAAGTGGCCCGGCTGGCGCATATAGACCGAGACTCGTTAAAGGCGAGGCTAAAAATCTTCATCCTTGATTTATTGCAACATGATTTTGAACACTTGTGCAACTTGATGTACCGTCATGATGTTAAAGAAAGCCTGTTCAATGAGGCTTTGATGTTGGCGAATGATTCGCTACGCGCTGAGGTAATTGCCGACTTGGTGATTGATCGTGAATTGCAAAAAGTGGCTAGTCGTGCGGCCTATGCACAATCGAAACAAAATAAACCGCTTTCGGATTAATTATGGACTTTGAATCGAAACATATACTTCTGGCGTTTTTGCTCACTTTGTTTGCCGGTTTGTCAACAGGCATTGGAAGTGCAATTGCATTGGTGGCAAAACGAACCAATACCAAGTTTTTGACTGTTTCGCTTGGTTTTTCTGCCGGAGTAATGATTTATGTCTCTTTTGTGGAGATATTTCAGCAGGCACGTGAAGTGCTTATTGCCGATCAGGGTGCGGTTTTGGGTGAGTGGTATGCGGTTTTGGCATTTTTTGGCGGGATTTTGATTATTGCGTTAATTGATAAGCTTATTCCGAACCTCGAGAACCCTCATGAAGTGCGTCGTGTTGAAGAGATGGACGAAGTTCAAAAGAAAAACTATCAGCTGAAGCGTGTGGGTGTTTTCACGGCAATAGCCATTGCCATACATAATTTCCCTGAAGGCTTGGCTACATTTACTGCTACCTTGGAAGAGCCGGCTTTAGGTATTGCAATCGCCATTGCCATTGCCATACATAATATCCCCGAAGGTATTGCTGTTTCTGTACCAATATATTATGCTACCGGGAGTAGGAAAAAAGCATTTTGGCTGTCTTTTAGTAGTGGTTTAGCGGAGCCGGTAGGTGCATTAATTGGCTTTGCCGTATTAATGCCGTTTATGAATCCGCTGATTTTTGGAATGCTGTTCGCACTAATTGCCGGTATCATGGTGTTTATTTCCTTGGATGAATTATTGCCTGCAGCAGAAGAATATGGTGAGCATCATTTGGCAATTTATGGTTTGGTGGGAGGTATGGCTGTGATGGCATTAAGCCTGCTCTTGCTGAATATCTGATAAAATGGAGGTCTCATTTGCATAAACCTTTGAGAAGTGACTTTTGTTACTGCCTATGAAATATAAGTCAAAATAAACATCTACAATAGAGCGGTATCGTTTTTTTAATTGCATTTCTGAAATAGAGTCTACTTCCTGACTTGTCCACCCCTACAATCTTTAATTTGTAAATCATTAATAATCA
>CAZQBU010000077.1:0-6137 GCA_964592175.1 uncultured Lentimicrobiaceae bacterium | reverse complement strand
GCCCCCCCCCCCCCCCGCGAATTCTGTGCTTCATGCATATCGGAAAACGGGCAAGGGCGTTCAGATAGAGCCGCCTATAAACTTATTGTGTCACAATCAACTGCTTTTATTTTCTCTTCTTTTTCGAAATCAATTCGTGCCTTACTGCACGACAAAGTATATTTTTTGGCTTGGGAAAAACGACTTAGAGTAATACAGCTGCCTTGTAAATGGAGAGGGCAAGGCAGCTGTTCAATAAACACTTCTATCAGATATCACAACATATAATATCAAAATAATTTTACACTCATTTATTTAGGACTTTTGTTTTTAATTGTTAATAAAGTGTTTAAAGATTTTTATTTGAAATGGTTTAGCTAAAAATCAAATTAACTATTCCTGTTTTTGAAATGTATCGTTTAGTTTATCATTTTACATTTTATAAATTTTGAATTCATGAAAAAAATAATATCAATTTTTTACTTCATTTTCCTCGTTCATTTTATGGCTATTGGACAGTTCAGTTTACATCCCAACAGAGAGATTCGTAATGTTATTAATCCGCAGCACGGTTTTTTTATTTATATTACTGATGCTATCGGGAATGTTGATAGTGTGTTTATCGGTCTTGATCCAACAGCTACTAATGAAATTGATCCTGAATTTGGTGAGGAAAACATAAAAAACATTCCCTTTAAAGAAGGCTTAGATGTAAGAATTGCTAATCCGGTTAAGTTGGATTATTATGAAAACGATTCTTATTTCGATAATGATCCCACACTTTGGCACAGTAAAATTCAAGTGTTAAATTTTGATTGTGCTGATGATTTATTAAGTAGATATGCCACTATTATAGCAAAAAGCAATAATTACCCGCTAACATTTTCATGGGATAAGAACTACTTCAATGAAAGTTGCTTTTCACATTCCGTTCTAAGTTTCATGAATTTCACTTTTTGGTTTGATATTGGAGCAAGCTACACAAATGGACTTCCTGCTTTTATTTATCAAACATATCTCAAAGACGAACAAACTTTTGTCACAGATGATATTCCATATTTTAATAATACAATTAACTTTTTACCTGAATATTACGTTGATAGTAATCATGATACGGTTAGGTTGCTCTATCTTGGTTTATTTTCGGAAAAATGGAAGCTTGCGGATATAAATGAGGAGCCAGAAAATGAATGGGTAAAAATTTATCCCAACCCTGTTACAGAAGAGATTGTCATACACTTTTTTGAAGATAAATCTTGGGAAAACATCGAGCTGAAACTTTATAATATGACGGGGCAGCTAGTGCATCATACACAAATAAATCAATTTGATCATAGGATTTCAATAAGAAATTCGGAGTTAACGAACGGAACATATATTTTACGGCTACTTTGTGCTGACAAAAAGTTCAATAAAGCATTTAAATTAAACATTGCGAAATGAGTATAATGAAAAAAATATTTTTAATTACCCTTATAATTTTTAGCTATCAAGCCATAATTAGCCAGGATTTATTTGAGAATTGGTATATTGATGCTGGTTCAATAAATAGTGATAGCGTATTTCAAAATCTTGAGAATTCAAATGGGTGTCCTAGCACTTCACCGTATTGGTCACAGTCAAATAGGTTTGCTTTTATACCTAAATCAAGTAGTCCAAATTATAAAGTAAGAATTAATTTTATTATTCCTCAAAAAGAACCTGGGAATCCATGTAATTTTGATGATAATGAAATGTTTGATGAAATAATTAATGGTACGGTCAGTAAACTTAATTATCATTATAATAATCTAATTTACTTACCACAGGATTCGTTGGCTGTTTGTTTTGATAATACTTTAGGAGAACCTGTTTATGCACCATCAATAAAACTGGAATTTATTCCTCAAAAGTTATTTATAACTAATGATAATTTCTGGGGAAATCCTTACTTAAATTCTTCCTTTTATAATTTCATATTTGAGAATGAAAACTTTGAAAAAACCTTGAATGTGTTTTTTACGATGGATAATCAAACATACACCTAATGGTTGAACATAATTCTCTTGATTCGAATGCTTTACTTATTAATTATGTAAATAGCTTACCAAGTTATACAAATATGTTATTTAATCAATATATTGTAATGCCTAACAAGTATGCTGAATTTATTTACCGAATAAATAATATACAAAGTTTAGAGAATGAAATAGAATATACAAAAAGAAAGTTTGCAAGAATTCTGGAACATGAAATTGGACATGTTTTTGGCTTGAATCATGCTTCGATTTCTCCTCATTACAATTCAAATGAATGCTTATATTCTATAATGCATCAAGGTGGTGATATTCCTGCAAACACTCACCCGTGGTTGCCACCTTCTGAGATCGGTGAAATGCATAGAAACCTACATATCTCTAGCGCACGAAAATATGTTGATGCGGAAGAAGAGATTCGTCAATATATTATTAATAATGATCAAATGTGGGATTGGGATATAAAACTTTATGGTGATCTAATAATTAAAGAAGGTTGTAATTTGACCATAAGCTGTTTGTTAGAAGTTCCTCATTATTCAAGAATCATCGTTGAACCTGGCGCAACTTTAATAGTAGATGGCGGGACAATCACATCTGCTCACGACGATCCTTGGCAAGGGATTGAAGTATGGGGTAACCGTAATGCACATCAATGGCCAGATTCCAATGGTAATTACCAACAAGGTCGACTAATACTTAATAATGCCACTATTGAAAATGCTATTATTGCTGTTAATTTATGGAAAGACGGTAGTTATAATCGCACAGGCGGAATAGTGCATGCCACTAATAGCACTTTTCTCAATAATGTGCGATCTGTTCATGCATTACATTATATAAATTACAATCCTGGCAGTAACGATGAAATGCCCTATAACGCGACATTTACTAATTGCAGCTTTGAGATTAATGATGATTATCCGGGATATCATACTTTTTCAAAACATATTGATTTGAATAAAGTAAATGGGTTGCGCTTTACTGGCTGTGATTTCAGTCTTTCTTCAAACGCACAAGGTGTTTCGGATTATAATCAAGCAATTGCTGCTTATAGCTCTGGGTTTAGAGTGAATTCTATTTGTACCGACAACTTCGAACCATGCATCAACTACAAACATTCTACTTTTAATAACTTCAGAGTGGGTATCTATGCAGTCGGAGATTTATCTACTTCCTACAGCTATTACATTAATCAGGCAATATTTAATGGTAACTCTATAGGAATCTTATCTAATAATGTTCACAATGCTATTATCATTAATTCCGAATTTTATGCTGCCAAAAATCAATATAATTCGGAACCTTGTACATACGGAATCTTTATGGAAGCTGCTTCGAGTTTTACAATAGAAGATAATAAATTTTTCAAACAATCGGGAGCCTCCTCCTCTAATTATATTGGTCTGGGGGTTTTCAACTGTAATGCCAATTCCGAGGTTTACCGTAATGAATTTACCGGACTCTCAGTAGGTAACTATGCTTATGGGCAAAACCGGAATGAATATAATTATGAAGGTGTTGAGTATATTTGCAATACCAATACCGGTAATTGGGCTGATTTTTATGTGACTGGACCACTAATGAAAACAAATAATGGTATCCAGTCTATGCAAGGGTCTATTAGTATGCCTGCTCGAAACACTTTTTCACCAACCGGCGCTACTTGGCATTTTTATAATGAAACCCGAAATCTTATTGGTTATTATTATTGCCAAAACTGCCCAGCTCATTATCCTGAAGCTGTATTGAATGTAATACGCGAACCTGTGAATGTTTCCGGAGGCTGTCCATCACATTATGGAGGCGACACTCCTGAACAATTTGTTGTGTTGGATGCTGAAGCGTTCTTAGAAACTGAAATAGCTTTTGCACAAGCTAATTATAACTATCAAGGAGTGAAAACACTTTATGACAATCTGAAAGACGGTGGCAGTACCGAGGCTACTCTATCTGATATTTTGGCTGCAACGCCTTCGCAGATGTGGGAAATACGTTCCACACTTCTTGATAATTCACCTCACTTATCAACCGATGTGCTTAAGCTGGTTGCTGATCGTACTGATATATTTACTGAAGCCGTACTTTTCGACATCTTGTCTGCAAATCCTGATGAGTTAAAAAAAGAAGATTTAATTAGACATCTTGAAGAAAAGGACAGTCCTTTACCTGCTTATATACTTGATATATTAAGACAAGTGGCTGAAGGCACTTCTTATCGCACAGTACTAGAAATGCAGATGAGTCGATATGGTCATCAGCGAGCACAGGCTGCAGGCGACATTATCCGAAGTATCCTTAATTCCGAAGAGTTAGATGTGATTAAATTACGTATGTGGCTCGCAAACTTAGGAGGGATGCAAGCTGAAAGACAACTCATAACAAGTTATGCTCATCAAGGTGATTTCATTACTGCAATAGCCCTAGCAGAAACATTAGCAGATGCATATACACTTGAAGGCGATCAGCTACTTGACCATAATCAATTTATGAGTTTATTGCAGCTACAGCAGTCTTTGAATCATAGTGGTCGCACCATGTCCCAGCTGACAGAAACTGAACAACAACATTTGATTGAAATAGCTGCTTCAGAAACAGCTTCTTCTTCAGCTATGGCAAAAGGTGTTTTGGAGATGTTTTACGGGATTGGATTTGAGCGCTGTACAGCTATTTCCGGAGAGGATACATTTAAAAGTTCTTCATTGATAGACGCTAACCGTCTTATTGAGCATTATGGGATTAGCATCAGTGTTAAGCCAAATCCCGCAGGTGATTGGGCAGCCTTTGACTATATCCTTCCCAAAGATATTGAAACTGCTCAACTGGTAATAATTGACGCAGCCGGGAAAAAGGTAGCCGATTATTTGCTGCAAGGTAATATGGGGCAGCAATTAGTTGATACGCGCAAATGGTCTTCCGGGCAGTATATATATACTTTAAAAGTTAATGGATTTACCAAAACAGGTAAGCTATTGATAAAATAAATGTTTCAAAAGTAGTGGGTTGCTCGTGCAGCCTGCTGCTTTAAAAAATTATTTTAATTAAAAAAAATCAAAAATGAAAGCAAAAGAAATTATAATAACCATAATTCTAACTGTTATCATGAATTTTTCCATTTTGCAAATCTCAAATGCTCAAAATTATCAAGCTGTACTAAATACAGACTCTACTTCGTGGACTATGGCTAGAGCAGAGCTGCTTGGCTTGATTGCGTTTGAAATGTATTGCAAAAGCAATGACAATTTAACTTACGCTGATCGATTTATCAATTTATATGGGTCACAATACTATATTGATGGACAATTGCGTGAAGATTCGGCAACTGGTCAACTATGGTATAAAACTCAAGCAAATGTCGAAAGGTTAATTGTAGATATGTCTCTAGAAATTAGAGAGTCATTTGAGATTTTTCCAGGAATTTGGAGTACAGTTGAAAGTGTATCTTATCAGAACAACAGGAAAATAATACAATTCGAGTGGTACTCTTTGATATGGAAAGAAAATCTGATGTTTATTGAAGGAGTGGGCAGGAATATTGGGCTTTTTTTTGATGAACTTGATTATGCAGCTTGTAAGTATGATAATGGTGAGTTGGTTTATGTAAATCAAAATGCAAATTTGTTTGACGGTTGTGTACTAGATCCGGTCAGATTAAATGAAAACAACCCCGATGAACCTGAGGTTTCAATTTCTTTTAATGGTTCAAAGCAGATACATATCAGAAATACAAACCCAATAAGCAGCAAAACAATGTTTACTGTATTTAATTTGCTAGGAAACCAAGTTTATGAATACATGTTAAGCGCAGATTCTCAGTTTATAAATCTGGATATCCTAAAATGTGGGATCTATATATTTATGATTTCCGATGGGGACGGGTCAATAAAATATATTAGTAAATTTTCTTTAAATTAAGACAATCCTATGAAAAACATAATATTCTTAACAAGCTTTTTCGTTTTTGTATTTATACAAAGAACATTTCCACAAACGAAAAATTCCTATGATACAATCGCTTGGGTATGGGTTAATGATGAGGAATTCTTCGCAAAAAAAGGGATGCTTTTTTCTAATCAGAATGAGCTAAATATAATGCTTCTATAATCCTGGACAACTGATTAAGTTGTATATTTAACAGTTGTA
>CAZQBU010000076.1:0-6494 GCA_964592175.1 uncultured Lentimicrobiaceae bacterium | reverse complement strand
ATCACTGGCACACATACACCGAAATCACTGGCACAAATCGAACCGAAATATCCATTGCTCGTTCGTGCCTGATTTTACCACTTCTATTAGACGACCGAACAGTTAATTATTTAGTAAAAAATCAAGATCAAGATTTGAGTTTAGGACGGTTAGTAAAAGACCAACCTCGTTTGTTTGTTTCTTTTAATAAACGATATGTGTCATTATTACCAATAGCAATTAATGCCTTAATAATTTTAAGCAAAAGTAATCAAATTGTAATTGAAGATAAGATTATCAAAACCGATACATTCACATTTGACAATGCAAGTTTAGGGGAGCGATTTACTAAAATAGAAAATATTATCCCTAAATTTATTGACATGCTTGAAAGGCATCAAACACCAACATTATATAAAACTTTAAAAATCCAACTATGAAATTTGTACTTCACGAAATAAAGTTATGGTTCAAAAATTCCGATGCCGAACCTAAAAACTATTTATTTTTACCTGATAAAGTTAATGTTATTACAGGCGACTCAGGCACTGGGAAAACCAGTTTTTGGAATATTATAGATTATTGCCTTTTATCAGGAAAAGTGAACATTGCCAATACAATAATCGACAAAGTCTTATGGTTTGGGATTCGATTTTCTATCAATGATAAACAAATGTCTATTGTACGAAAAACCCCAGATAAAGGAGCAGTATCTTCAGAGGTTTTTTTTAATTTAGGTCTTTTCCCTGAATATCCTGAAAGCAACAAAAGCATTGCAGAAATCAAATCAATATTAGACAAAGAATTTGGTATCACAGATGATTTAAGATTTCCTTATGGTAAAGACTTAGGCGGTACATCTTTCAATCTTTCTTATCGTCATTTTTTGATTTTCAATTCCTTAACTGAAAACATAATTGGTACACAAGAAACATACTTTGATACAACATTCTTTGGAAAAGAGGAATACGAGAAAAATCTAAACCATATTTTCAATTTGGTAATTGGCGTAAATGATATGAGAAAAATTAAAGCCTCTGAAAGATTAAAAGAAATTGAAAAGGAAATTAGAAAAATACAAAGACAAGAAAGAGGAAATGAAAAAATAAATAAGAATTTTGAGAATGAAGTAAGAATACTTTTTGATAAATGTAAGAAAAAAAACTTTATAGAATATTCAGAACCTTTTGAAACGATCGATACAGCAATTCCTATCATTCAGGAAGTAATAGCAAATACTCAAAAAGTAGCACAAAATTCAAAGCTGTTTGAGGAATTAGATAATCTAAATAAAAGAAGAATTGCAATACGTAGTCAAATTAATGCTATTAGCCTATATCAAAAGGAATATGAAATTTATAAGAAGAATTTAGATAAATCTGCTGATAGTTTACAACCAATTAAATTTCTAAACAAGAAACTATCTGAACAATTGTTAGATTCATACGAAACAAGAACATTTGTAGAATCCTTAGAATCTTCTTTAAGGAATATTAAAGAAAATCTATCTAAGAAAAGGATTGAACCAATAAAAGTCACTGGCGATGCAGAAGAATTAAATAAACAATTAAAAGAGATTGAAAATAAAATTTCTAATCTTAATAAAATAAAAAAGAACTTTCAAGCGGAAGGAGAAAAATTCATTGCATTAGGTGGAATAAAACAGGAGTTAGAACAACTTCTAAAAACGGAGTTTGGCAAACCTATAGACAGTATAAAGTTAAATACACTGAATGAAGAAAAAGAAGAATTAACTAAAATCCCTTCTGAGACAGAGCAAATAAAATTTACAATGAAAACTCTACTAAATAAAAGTATTCAACGTAACTACTCTCAATTAAAATCAATAGGAACATACAGAGATTACAAAACAATCTTTGATGATAACCAAATGGTATTAAAGTTATTTCCACCTTCTGATCAATTACAATTTCCTCTAGATAACGTTGGAAGCAAATCAAACTATATGTTTATGCATCTTTGTGTTTATTTAGGATTACACGAACATATAATAGATGCTAATCCTGAACATATACCTCAATTCTTATTTATTGACCAACCAAGTATTCCATATTATACAGGAGATAATAAAAAAGGAAATGATGATAAAACCAAATTGATTGACGCATTTATTTTATTAAACTCATTTGTTGAATATATAACAAAGCAGAAAAACAACCATTTTCAGATCTTTATGGTTGAACATGCTCCTAAAGAATATTGGATAGAAAATGAATTGTCAAACTTCCATACAGTGGATGAATTCATTAACGGAAAAGGATTAATACCAAAAAAGATATACGATAAAAATTAAATTTATGCGAAGTTTAACTATAGGTAAATTAAATAAATTCATTATTCATTTTATTGGAAATAAAAATAATGGAGAAGGTGTACGTTTATCAGATGATCTAACTGACTTTAAAGATGTTGAGGAACAAATAAATGGATTGATTAAGAACAATTTCAAAATGGAAGAACTATATCAGTTCTTCTTTCTTCCAAGTTTAGAATTAAATCCAATATACCAATTTGTCAAATCAATTTTTCAAGATAAAAACACATTTGTTGAACAAACAAAAAATACGGGAAGATTTTTATATGATAAGAGTGTCCACCCACAAATAAAAGGTGGTGAGTTAGGTGTATTACTTTTTAGCGATTGTCAACTAGACGGCAAAAGTGTAGACTGTATTGGATTATTTAAATCCGAAAATAAAGAGTCAATTCTAAAAATTGATACCGTCAAAAGTGGTTATGAGTTAACAGAAATAAAAGGTATTAATACAAAAAAATTAGACAAAGGTTGTTTGATATTCAATACTGAAAAGGAGAATGGTTACATATTATCTGTTGTTGACAACACAAACAAAAGAAATGAAGCACAATATTGGATGAATGATTTTCTGGGTGTAAAACCAATTGCAAACGAATACCATCAAACCAATCAATTTTTGGGTATTACTAAACAGTTTGTAACAAAACAGTTAGACAACGAATTTGAAATTAATAAAGCCGATAAAATAGATTTGCTTAATCGTTCAGTTGATTATTTTAAAAAGCATGATCAGTTTGACAAGGAAGAATTTGAAACAGAAGTTTTTAACGATTTAAATTTAATAGAATCATTCCGTCAGTTCGATAAGATTTATAGAAATGAAAATGAAATTGAATTGGATGACAACTTTGTGATTTCCGCACCGGCAGTAAAAAAACAAGCCCGGGCTTTCAAAAGTGTTCTGAAACTGGATAAAAACTTTCATATTTATATCCACGGCAACCGGGATTTAATAGAACAGGGAGTTGACAAAGACGGACGCAAATACTATAAAATTTATTACGATGAAGAGCACTAGTGCTGCGAATGCATTTAATGACATTACGTACTGTACTGAATAACTTATTACAGCCCTAAGCCATTATAAGGCCACAATTTTAGTTTCCTTTTTGTTTCAAATAAAAGGCTTCCAATTCGTCGAATGCAATTTTAAACCATGCTGTATAGTTATCCGGATTTGCTTTTATATCTGCTCGCAGCTCATCAAGGGGCATATATTTCCAGGTTTCTACTTCTTCCGGATTAATGGTCGGCTCTTGGTCTGTAATGCCTAAAAACACATGATCTTTTTCGTGTTCGATAAGCCCTTGACCCACATCGGCTTTATAAATAAAATCAAATGCTTTTGTGATTTCGCACTGCATTCCCATTTCTTCCATCAGCCGGCGCGAAGTGGCTTCTGCAAGGCTTTCTCCATCACGCGGATGGCTGCAGCAGGCATTGGTCCATAAGCCGGGCGTGTGGTATTTACTGAATGCACGTTGTTGTAAAAGCATTTCGCCTTTGCTGTTAAAAATGAAAACCGAAAAGGCACGGTGTAATACTGCTTTTTCGTGGGCTTCCATCTTTTCCATCAATCCAATCTGATTATCATTCTCATCAATTAAAACAACAAATTCTTTTTCCATTCTTTAAAACTTCTTTTATGAGGTTATTATTTGCTTTTACAGCCTTTTTTGGGTGTGTTTCAGTTAAAAAAAACTTAAATATAGTCACACAGCTGCAAAAATAGTCTCTTATTTTGGAAAAACAGCTATCTTTGTCCACAATCTACGTTTTTAAGATTTTTTGTGTAAAAGAATTCCAAATGTTTCTGAATCAACGAAAAAGCTTAATTTAAACGAGATTTGAAGTGAGCTTTCATTCGGTAAGAAGTAAAAAAAGTATTAAAAATATTTTAAACTTGTTTATTTCAAAGATAGTACCTATTTTTGCAGGCTCAAAAATTGAAAAGAAGATATATGTATTTAACTGCAGAAAAAAAGACGGAAATTTTTTCAGAATATGGAAAGAGTGCCATTGATACCGGTTCACCGGAAGGTCAGATCGCGCTGTTTACATTTAGAATCAAGCACTTAACAGAGCACTTGAAGGTTAACAAGAAGGATATGGCCACCATGCGTTCCTTGGTTCGTTTGGTAGGTAAGCGTAGAAAGCTTCTTGATTATCTAAGAGCTAAAGACATTGAGAGATACCGCGAGATTATTAAGCAATTGGGTATCCGTAAATAAGAAAATAATCCTTTACACTCAAAAAAAGGCAATTCCAGCAATTGCCTTTTTTTGGCGTTGATAGGGGGTTAATCTGATTAATATTATTTTATACGAACTTTATGAGTCCAAAAGGAATAACGCAATCGTTTGAACTGCCTGATGGAAGGACGGTTACAATCGAGACCGGCAGATTGGCTAAGCAAGCTGATGGTGCTGTAGTAGTTACAGTAGGAAAGACCATGTTGATGGCTACGGTAGTTTCATCGGCTGAGGCACGTGAAGACATTGACTTCATGCCGCTATCGGTTGAATACAAAGAAAAATATGCAGCAACGGGAAAATTTCCCGGTGGTTTTTTTAAACGTGAGGGGCGCCCATCTGATTATGAGGTGCTTATTGCACGTTTAGCCGACCGCGCTTTACGTCCGCTGTTTCCGGAAGATTATCATGCGGAAACACAGGTTATCATCAACCTTATCTCAGGCGAACAAGATGTGTTGCCGGATGCATTTGCAGCCTTGGCAGCTTCGGCAGCCTTGGCAGTATCGGATATTCCTTTCGGAGGACCAATTTCCGAGGTACGTGTAGCACGTATCAATGGTGAATTTGTGATAAATCCACCTATGTCGGCATTGGAAGATGCTGAACTCGATTTGATGGTTGCCGCTACCATTGACAATATTATGATGGTGGAAGGTGAATCGAAAGAGGTCTCGGAAAAGATGATGCTGGAAGCACTGAAAATCGCACATCAAGCCATTAAAGTACAATGCCAAGCACAACTCGATTTGGCGGCAAAGGTTGAAAAGGCACAGATAAAGCGTGAATATTCACACGAAGTAAATGACGAAGAGCTTAAAGCTGCTGTAGAAGCATTTGCATATGAGCCTTGCTATCAGCTTGCATTAAAAGGAAATCCGAATAAACACGAGCGCACAGATGCTTTTAAAGCAATTCGCGAGCAGTTTTTGGAAAGCCTTGACGAAGAAGAAAGAGAAGAAAAAGCACCTTTGGTAAAACGTTACTTCCACGCCGTTGAGAAAATGGCGGTACGCAATGCTATTTTAAATGATCGCGTACGCTTGGATGGTAGAAGAATGGATGAAATTCGTCCAATCTGGTGTGAAGTAGACTATTTGCCTTCAACACATGGCTCGGCTATTTTCACAAGAGGTGAAACACAATCATTGGTTACTGTAACACTTGGAAACAAGATGGATGAGCAAACCATTGATGGTGCTGTGATTGAAGGCACATCTAATTTTATGCTGCACTATAATTTCCCCGGATTTAGTACGGGAGAAGCCAAGCCGTTACGTTCGGTCAGCCGTCGTGAGATTGGTCACGGAAACCTTGCCGAACGTGCGTTAAAGCCGATGATACCAAATGGCGAAGAAAATCCGTATACCATTCGTGTGGTGTCCGATATACTTGAGTCGAACGGCTCTTCATCAATGGCATCGGTTTGTGGCGGTACCTTGGCGTTGATGGATGCCGGTGTAAAGATTAAAAAGCCGGTTGCCGGTATCGCCATGGGATTGATTTCGGAAGGCAGAGACGGAAAATTTGCCGTATTATCCGATATTTTAGGCGATGAAGACCATCTTGGTGATATGGACTTTAAAGTAACGGGTACCGTAGATGGAATTACTGCCTGTCAGATGGATATTAAAGTGGACGGACTTTCATATGAGGTTCTGGAGATTGCTTTGGAACAAGCTCGTGAAGGTCGCCTGCATATCCTGAATGAAATGGCAAAAACCATTACCGAACCACGTGCAGATTATAAAGATATTGTACCGAGAATTGAAAAGATGGTTGTTGATAAAGAATTTATCGGCGCCATTATCGGACCCGGCGGTAAGATTATCCAAGAGATGCAACGTGAGACAAATACGACTATCGTAATTGAAGAACAAGGCGATTTTGGAGTTATCGATATTGTTTCACCGGATAAAGAATCT
>CAZQBU010000075.1:3000-6916 GCA_964592175.1 uncultured Lentimicrobiaceae bacterium | reverse complement strand
TCGGTGCAATCAGCATGAACGAATGCAATGTAAATGGTTTGACCTGCGTAAGCACTCAAATCAAGTACAATTTCAGTCCAATCTTGAGGTGTAAGTGCACCGTGGATGGTTTCTGTGAAATCAGCCACTGCATTACCTGTTGTACTGATGCGTACATAATACTGATCATTTGAATAAGCCGGGTCTTGAGCGGATACCCAGAACTTGAGCTCGGAATCGGCTGTAACTTTTATAGCCGGAGTAACGAGCCAGTTATCTGGATTGAGTGCTCCCACATTATTTACATAGCTTGCGCTAAGCATGCAGTACAAGCCACTGTGTCCGGGATATCCGGTTAAAGTGGAAGAGTTGTGCCAATTGTGTCCGTCACCGTCCACGTCGTATACAACCCATCCTGCTGGCAGTGTACCTGATTCAAAGTCTTCATGGAATTCTTCACCGCCTCCAGGTCCGCCGCCGCCAAAGTCAGGTGCTTGCCAGCTAAGCAGTGCTGCATTACCTAGGTCCTCTCCCACGAGGTTGCGTGGCATAGGACGCTCATTTACAGTAACTTCCATTGTTACAGGCACTGTCAATTCAGGATTTGAAAGGTCATTCGAACTAAACACGACACTTCCGTAATAGGTTCCCGGAGGTGTTTCATGACTATTAAATGTTACATCAATTGTTTTGGATTGTCCGGGACCTACCACACCGGCCATCGGGTCGGCGCTTATCCATGGAGTTCCATAGCCAACTTTAATGGTGTAGTCTTCTACTTCACCATAGCTTTGACTTCCACAAGGCGTGGGATCAACACTATAAGTCATACGTATACGCATGCGGTATTCGCCTTCGGGTGTTCCTGCCGGCACCATAATTTCGCCAACAAAGCTGGCTCCGCTTCCAACACTTGTAAGAACGAATTGTTCGTTCGTTCCAATACCAAATTCATAGTCGCGGTTCCAGTCAACCCATACAGTTACTTTATCACTTGCCCATGGACTTCCATTGGTTATGATGATTTCCTCACTTTGTCCGGCAGCTATTTGTGTGTACTGATCGGTATAATCGGCTACACCGCCTTGCCAACCACTTGAGTTATCAATGGTACCGCATTGTACGCGGGCGATATACTCGTCTTGATTCGTGGTAGATGCATCGCAATATACCGGAATTGTATGTGTAACTTCAACAGTTTTGCAATTGTTGGAAGGGTTCTCATCACCTGTGACTAAGGCACATATATGGAATGAGTAGGTTTGACCTTCATTGCTCAAATCAGCAGTCATTCCAAACGTAAAATCAGTTGTTTCACCGGGTGCCACCGGGCCATTTATGGTACCCATAACAAGCGGACCACCATCCAGGCTGTAGCTTACATTAATATTGCTTTGTGGGTTTGTTCCGTAGTTTTTCACACGTATGGTCACCACTTCCTCATCCGTAAGTTCGGGTGCTGTTTCGGGGCTTAGCAGTTTTTGAACTCCCACGTCGTTTGCATATACAACACCTGTAATCAAATGTGCAGCTATATTCCAGTTCACGTCAAATCCGGCTAATACAGAGATTGGATCCCATGCTGAGCCGTCGGTTGAAATCATATCGCCAAAGCCTACGACTGCAGGACCGGCATCACATCCGGCAGGATAAGTACCTCCTGCATGTGTTACTTCGTATCCAATCCAGATGTCCTCACCTGTAATATCCACTTCGTTATCCAGTTCTACCATGACCCAACTGTCAGGAGTTGAAGTAAATACTTGTTCGTAGAGCAGTGTACCGGGTGCTGCTGCTGTTCCGGGTCCATAGATTTTAATCTTACCTACGCTCGGCACATCATTAATATACACTTCGACTTTTTCAATCTTCATTCCGGCATATTGTCCCATTGTAGAAGCGGGCCAGTATGCAGAAACCTGGAAGGTTCCACCGCTTGTCAATCCGATAGCATCGTCATTGATACCGTTGTCATAGCGAATTACCTCGTCGCGTGTATTAAATGGTGAAGGATTGTAGTTACGTTCACCCATTTTGCTTAATACTACAGTTCCGTGTCCTTCCGAAATAAGCCTGCTGTTGAGCAAACTATAATCTTCTGCTGTATTACTGCCAGCTTGTTGTGCGTCACGGCTTGTATTGATTGTCAATTCGTAATACAACGGACCTTCACCTGTGTTGGTTACTGTCAGCTGTTGTACTGCTGTTTGATTTTGTTCAATTTCTTGGTAAAGCTGATCGGGATTTACTGCAATAGTGGCTTCTCCAGTTCCGGGATCGCCTGCGCTCATCATTTTGATATTATCAATATACCAATAATTGAAATCAAAAGTGGTTAGTCCTGTGGCTTCAAATTTAACTTTTGTAATCTTACCCAAAGCATGAGTAGTTACATCGTATGAATAGGTAGTCCACGGGATACTTCCGTTATTGGCTATGTCATCCAGTTCAACCCAAGTATTTCCATTCCAAATTGAGACAATAATGTGTTCATTGCCGTTATTGGCATAGTCACTCAAGTTGAGGTCAAACTCAAATGTAACATAACCTTCTGCTGCAGTAGCATCAATATCCGTACTTACAAGCGTATAGCTATAGTCTGTTTGGGTGGGGCTCCATCCGAACTGTGCTGCAGGAGCTGGATTTCCTGTTGCTGTAGAGATGGTCCAGTTTCCTTGTGCAGGCTCAAAGCTCCATTGGTTTTCGGTAAAGTTACCGCTTGTCCATGGCTCTTCGAAGAACACTACCGGTGGCTCTTCCACGTATACGTCTATTGATATCGCATCTGATTCGCCGGGTGTGGGCTCGTCATATACAGCTGTTACGTCATATGTATGGGGGCCAGGTTGTACATCGGCATCGAGGTAGAAACGGATATAAGGGGCTGTAGTCGTAATAAGTTCACTATCACGATACACATTATATCCCAATAGGTTATAATCTCCTGTTCCGCTGCCTCCGGCTTCGCCTTCGATGAGGAAGGTTGCGCCATAAGCACCATTTGCACCATCATCAATCAGGTCAATCCATCCGTCGGGAGTTAATTGTTTACCGTTACCGGTATTTACTTGTCCTGTAATTGTTACGGGAGCCATCCAAGGACCGCTTGCAGCACTGCCTGTAAGTCCATAAACTACCCAGTATACTCCCGGATCAAGTACCAATCCCGGTGTAGCACACACAACTTCCATAATCGGGCGATCGGCATTTGTTAAATCAGTTTCGGTTGTACGATATGCGTTTGTCCAAGAGGTGGAGATCATACGGTTTGTGGTCATATCACCCCAAACTATTTGTCCTCCAGCATCCGGAGCAGCATCTAAAATCTGGATATAACCGCCTGTAAAGGTGCTGTTATTTCCTGATCCTGTCTGGTATCCGTAGAATGTAAATGTTTCTATTTCCCAAACTGCATCCACTTCAAAGTCATCAGCAACCAAGTAGTTACCACCTTGATTTACGTTTGGTCCGTATGTAGTTTGTCCGGAGTGTAAGTGGCTTACGTCAGCACCAGCTGCACCTTGTCCGGGCGCATTTACAAATGGTCCGTTATCCCATAATAAATCACGCAATCCCGATCCGGTTTGATGCTTGATACCGGGCACCACCGCAGCAGCTGTTCCGCCTATTTCGGCAATATCGGCTTGCTCAAAGCTTCCGACAGAAATTGGTTCTGTACCGTATGCTGTGTTTTCGAGATATAATTCACTCAATACCATTCGGGCTCTTCCATCACCAAAGTCGGGTGCTTGCCAGCTAAGTGATACATCCTGTGCATTTACGTTTGCGCTTAAGTTACGTGGAGCGGGCAGGTCACTTCCGGGACCGGCTTCGCCTGTAACAGAAATATTGTCAACATACCAATAGTTAAAGTCGAATGTGGTCAACCCATGTCCTTCAAATTTAACCTTGGTTACTTTACCGGCAGCATGTGCAG
>CAZQBU010000075.1:0-2900 GCA_964592175.1 uncultured Lentimicrobiaceae bacterium | reverse complement strand
GTCAACCCATGTCCTTCAAATTTAACCTTGGTTACTTTACCGGCAGCATGTGCAGTAATATTATAGGTATAGGTTTCCCAATCCAGTGAACCATTGTTTGAGAATGTGTCTATCTCCACCCAGGCAGAACCGTTCCACACATGTATGCTTATATGTTCATTGCCGTTATTGGCATAGTCATTCAAGTATAGATCGAATGCAAGTGTTACATCACTTGCATTTGTTGCAATGATATCTTTACTAATCATTGAGATGCTGTAATTCGTTGCTGTGGGGCTCCATCCAAACTGAGCCGCAGGAGCGGGCTGTCCGTTTGCTGTCGTAATGCTCCAGTTGCCTTGTGAGGGTTCAAATGTCCATCCATTTTCAAATCCCATGTCAAAGTCTTCTACAAATGGAAGTTCAGCGGGTGCAATAATTAATACGGATGCATTTACCGGATCTGATTCGCCTGCATAAGGCTCACCATATACGGCAGTAAGCTGGTATTGATGTATTCCGCCTGCGAGTGGTCCATCAAGATAATCCAATGCATTGGGTCCCACATTTGTCAACAGTTCACCTTCGTGATAGATATTGTATCCCAAGAGCGGTCCGTTTACAACGGTGCCACTACCTACGGTACCATCTATTAAGAAGGGTACACCAAGTTGGGTTCCTGTACCACCATCCGTCCAATCTTGCCATCCATCAGTAACATTTTGCATTCCATTACCTGTTGTTGTTTCACCGGTAATTGTAATGGGGTTACCCCATGGTCCGCTTGCAATACTTCCTGTCAATGAAAACTCAACCCAATATGTGCCGGGCTGCAAC
The DNA here is from genome assembly GCA_964592175.1 of uncultured Lentimicrobiaceae bacterium. Taxonomy (GTDB): domain Bacteria; phylum Bacteroidota; class Bacteroidia; order Bacteroidales; family F082; genus JALNZU01. Next base: position 2,084 of record CAZQBU010000075.1, on the reverse strand, counting down.
ACCAAACCGGGTGTGCCGGCTGTAACGCTCATAATGGGGCGATCGGTATTGGTCAGTGCGGTTCCGCTTACGCGGTATACACCTGTCCATTCGGTATCTATCATTACGTTGGTAACCAAATCACCATAAATAACTGTACCGCCTTCATCGGGTTTTCCGTTCCAGATTTGCATATAAGCACCTGTCATGGAGCTTGTGGTGGGGCTTCCGGTTTGATAACCGTAGAATGTAAAGCTTTCTACATTCCATACGGCAGGCACTTCAAAATCATCTGCCAGACTATAATTAACACCTAGATTGATATTGGCACCATAGCCTGTCATGCCCGAATGTAAGTAGCTGATATCTGCACCGCCTGCTCCTTGTCCGGGTCCATTGATGAATGGTCCGTTATCATAGAGTACGTTGCGTGTAGCAAGTGATTTTGTTCCCGGGATAACTTCAATAATTTCACCATCACGTGGCAGGTCGCCAAGCTCAGCGATAGGCTGATTCTCTAATATGGGAGATGTCGCACTGTAGATTGCACCAAAGCCTGCGGGCATTTGACTGTTGAGTATGGGGGCATCCCAAGTCAACTGAGCCGAGAGTCCGTCAGCAGTAGCGCTGAAGTTACGTGGTTTTGGATATACGACAATTTCATCCGATGGATTAATAATCATACGCATGGTCAAGTTTCCAAAACTATCATTAATTGAGAAGGCAGTGGGACTTGCGGCATTGTTTCCAAGATATATAACACCATAAGGCGTTTGGTCATATCCCATTCCAATATTATCTCCACCCAACTGTTTCACAGCAAGCATGTATCTACCGGCAGCTAGTGGGGTGTCTGTAACCGCGAAATCAATGGTTTGTCCAATCATTTCGGCAGTTTTAATGAATGTTTCAGATGTCACGACAGTTGAAATCACACCAAATGATTCATTGATTTCATAGACCGCAACCTGGAACTCAATATTACTGGAAGTAGTATTAGGCCATTGTACTTGCATACCGGAAAATACGGTTGCTTCCGGAATATCAAATGGCATACCAAAGGTTAGGGCTGCCGAATTGCTTCCTACTCCTCCTGCTGTAATGCCGTTATCACGTGCGTACAGTCTTTCCGTTACTTCAAACGGGAAATTATCTACACGGTCATCTGCATTACTTATCGCGTGATCGGCTTCATAATGCAAATTATAGATGCCTTCCGCGAGCTCAGATGTATTCCATGGTGTAGGTGCGGTAATAATCTGCTCATCGCCGGTAGCAAAAGGAACTTGGATGGCAGCAACGGCACTATAGCCGGCTTCTGCAACCGTAAAGTTCATATTTGTGGGAGCAGTGAGCGCTTCACCGGTATTTATTACTGTAGCAGCCAAATTCATGGAAGCAGGCAATAAGACAGCAGGAATTTTGCTATAGGTCTTATTCAAGCCTGTTACAACCAAATTCGGAGGTCCCAGTACAATCGGTGGTCCTACAAAATCGTCCACATACAGTCGGAACTCATCAGTTGAAATTGCTTGAATAGCAATATATACTTCTTGTCCGATATAATCGCTCAAATCATAAGTGAATGTTTCGGGAGTTGTACCTGCTGGTCCAACTGCGGAAGCAAGTGTTACCGTAAAATCTTCCACATCATTTGAAGTGGTTGAAAGCATCACGTTAAATTCCTCAATATAAACCGCACTTTGTTGCTTGGCTTTAAAGCTAAAGCTATGATTGTCGGCATCGGGAGCCAGTTTTGGCGTAATAAGCCAGTCATCATGTGCTGTAGCCCCATAAGTAATTGCAGCGGATGCAGCTCCTGTAATGGGGGTTGTGGTATAACGCACCCATGTGTTGGCGTCACCACCATTAATAACTCTCCAGCCTTGAGGTGGGAATAAATCTCCTTCAAAGCCTTCGTTCAAATTTCCACGATAAAAGTTTGTTGCATTGCTCGGAGCAGTATACTCGAGTAAGTCAAACAAGCTTTGCTCGTTACTTTTTTGGACTTGCTGTGCATTCAGCGGAATACTTATCCCGGCAGAAAACATCAGCGCCAAAACTATCGTAAAAAACGATAATAAAGGTGTAGCTTTTTGTTTCAT
>CAZQBU010000074.1:0-7071 GCA_964592175.1 uncultured Lentimicrobiaceae bacterium | reverse complement strand
TCGTTCGATGTGACATAGCTGTCGCCATTTTGCAGCTGCATGCTGATTTGGTTCGGATAAACTCCCGACTGCGTACCCCAATTTACTGTGGCAGAGGTAATTGTGCCGTCCGCATCTGTGATATTGGCTTGCACCTTCACAGTGGTAGTCGAGGTGATGTCTTCTGCAGGGATTTGTACGATATTACTTATCACCGGAGGTATATTTCCACCCGCCACAAAATCGCTAAGTGTGATGTCGTCAATGTTTAATCTTCTGTTGGCAGTGCCACTCTCTGTTTCCCTCTTTATGCGGATTCGAGCGGCGCCTTCGATATTAATGGTTTCTTCGAAAAATTGTACTTCATCTGAGGCAGGAGATGTAAAAACTTCTCCAACTTGTATCCAATTTACTCCTCCATCCGAGCTATATTCAACTTTCCAGTCGACTTGTGCATCTGTACCATACCTTCTATAATAAAAGCTGATGGTACCGATTCCACCCTCCTTGTCTTCAAGCATACTCATAATCGAGCTGCCATAACCGCGCAATCGCGCTGATTTCGTGCCGTTTTTCCAGTCGGCTGCTAAATCGCCGATTAATATATCTGTCATATCCCAGTCTAAACCGGATAAGTTGACAGTGCCGGAGCCATAGGAGGTTTTAGTTTCACCCGCACCTTCGAAATCAACAAAATACTGGCTAAATGCCTGATTGCTTAAACTGAGGAATACCATCAGTAAGCCTGTTAAAATGAAACGTTGCAAATTCATAGTCGTAAAGTTTTATTCATGTAAAAATTCTATTAATCCTTGTCTGCCTGACAGTATCTTTAATACAGATAATCCGATAAAAGATGGATTTATTTAGCATGAATCTGTCCTTTGACGGGCTATCCTTACTGATATTGCCAAAAAAGTTATGGTACACCAACATACAATGCGTGCCGATGAACAATAACTGATAGGCTTTCAAATTTAGAAAATTTTCAGTAATAAAAAAACAAATTATCTACCGGATAAAAAGAAAATAAATGATGCTTGTAAGAAATACAATTGGTAAATCGTTTAAAATATATAGAATTGCTAATTCAAGCTTGTTAATTCCTTGTTGATAACAAAAAATCAAGTGCTATATTGCTGACTTCCCAATCTCGGGACGATACAGCATATTTCGTGAAGAAATGGCAAATATATGCGACTTTATCAGTTGATTATTTCCAAAATCTACTACAAAACGAAAGCGAAATAAATCAATCTCATGTCTGCGTACTGCTAGATAGAGTTCTTTTTTTAGAAAACGAATCGTACATTCTTTATGTTCATTCAAAAATTCAGCACGAATAGAATTTATTTCTAACTCAGTAGTTCCTAATTTTTGAATTTCTTTCTTTTTGCTGATAAACTCCACAAAAACCTGAGGGGATTCTGCAATGGCTTGGGTAGCTTGGATATTTAATTCAATTTGCGCGTTTTCGTGCCTAGCATCAATTTCAGTTACGGTTAACTTACGACCGGCTGAATACTGCTCAGAAACCTTATAAGTTTTAGCAAGACTTAAATACCATCTGCGGAACAAAATACCGGCTCCCAAAAGGATTCCGGCAACAATAATTAGGATAGTATCTTGTGACATCTTTTATCTTTTATTGCAAATATACGTATCATGACTAACCAAACAATTTAAACCTGCTTAATTCATGAATTTAATTTTGTGAAATTTTCAGGCTTGAACTGTGAAGCTGTAGCCAACTACTGCGAACAACTCATAACGTAAAAATCGCCAAAATTAAATCGAAATTCATTTTATAATAAACACTTTTTTAAATAACTACTAAAACTTTATAATACAATGTTTATAAGCTTATTACGATAAAGTTGAATTGATAACCTTATGATTTGGTGAATTATGCAGGTAAAATTCGGTTAATGGTAATACAGGCATCAAAATCCGATGCCTTGTCGTACAATATCAGCAATAAATTAGAATTTACGCAACAACTTCATATGCCAAAGAGGCAAAATTAAGCAGGTTAGATGTATTTTATTGCTTCAATATATTTTTCGCGTATATGCATTAACTTCCCTTGACAGCAATCTTCATCGTAAATACGCACAAAATCAAGTACGCCATCCTCTGAATACATGGTAGTTAAGGCAGCATCAAAATTATTGTCTTCGATATTGTGTTTAATGCTCATGGTGATTTTCTCGAAATCTTTCCATTTTAAACCCACAGGTAATTGCAGATAATACATGCCTTTCCAATAGGTGTCATTATAAATACCTTCCGAACTGGGTTGCAACTTAAAATATTTGGTAATTTTAATGATGGAAGGATATTGTGAAATTCGTTTATCACTTTGAAATTTAATGCCGTTATCTTCAAAAGCTTTCACAAGACTATTGATTTTATCATAAGCCAAGTATTTGATTCTAACAACTTTACTTGGAATATTATAAAGTTCAATAATTCCGGGTGTTCCATCAAAGTGATGTGAAAAGTCTTTTTTTACATTGCGAATTGCGCGAATGATTTCATCGTCCTTATATTCTTTTTCCGTAACGAAAAAAAGCGAACGCGGATCAGTGCGATCAGGTACCGTCGTGCCATTATATCCGGGAAATGGAAACAAGGATTCCATGACCAAAGCCGATGATTTGGTGTCATACTCAACAGAAGCAAGATCTTCTTTTTTGGCTACATAACCAATTGATTTTAAGATTTCAGTACTCATGGTTTCAATGCGTTTTGTGATTTTGTTTTTGCGAATATACAGAAAACTAAATATGAAAAGCAAATGATTTTATTTAATAATTGTAAAAATTATTAAACTTCTTCAAACAAAAGAAGAAATAATCGGTATGAAATCTCATGTTTAATGCAGTAAAGATAAGGGAGAAAGCTACTTTTATAGAAAGCTTGAAAATAATTATTATTTAGCACACAGCTTCAAGATTATCCTCCCGAAAGCTTGGCTTTATAGCCTTCTTTGATAAGATATTGGAGGACTCGCTCCCTGAAATCACCTTGAATGATAACCTGATTATCTTTTACGGAACCACCTGTGCCACAAATGGACTTTAACTTTTTGCCCAGCTGCTGCAAATCCTCGTTTGTACCAATAAATCCGGTGACCAAGGTGACCTTTTTGCCTCCACGCTGCTTTTTGTCAAGCATCACACGCAGCTGCTGCTGATTGTTTGCTAAGCTTTCTATTTGCTCTTCTTCCTCAAACTGAAAATCCGGATTTGTTGAGTAAACTATATTTCCACTGCGCTTTTTCATTCCTTATGTATAATTAAGTTCGTTTTACTTTCTATTTTCGAGTGCTTTTTGGTACAGCCACTTGCAAACTTAAAGGATTTACCTCAATAGTTAAAGGTGATTGTATATTAATAGGTTCACCGTCTAAATTGATGATGCCATGTTTTTCAAATTCAACTTTTAGTTTGTTTGCTTGTAGAATATTGATATAACGTGATTTATGTATTTGATTTGTAAAAACATATCGAATGATTCGTGGTATTGCGCCTAAAGGAGGCTTTTGTGTAATACACACATCCACCATTCCGTCATTGATTTTTGCTTCCGGTGAAATAACTGTATTGTATCCAAACTGTCCGGAATTTGCAAAGCTGATAAATAAAGCCCTGGTTTCGAGCTTTTTATCTTCAAAGTAAAGGCGATAAGTACCTGGTTTATATCCTAAATATTGTTTGACCACAATAGTAAAGTAGGAGCGAAATCCCCTGTATTTTGATCTAGAGAAGCAATCAGCAATTAATGCGTCAAAACCGACTCCTGCGATACTAACAAAGCTTTCTGAATTTAGTTTTACCGTATCAATATTCATGAGATGGTGTTCATTAATACATTGGATTGCTTTTTCTGCTGAAATCGGAATCTTCAAATGCCTTGCTAAACCGTTTCCCGAACCACTAGGGATAATACCCAAAGCAGTAGAACTGTTGATTAAACTTCTGCTTACCTCATTTATAGTGCCATCACCACCCACAGCGACTACCATATGTCGTCCGTTTGCGATGGCTTGCTTTGACAATTCTATTGCATGCCCGGCTCTTTCAGTATAAATAATCTCATACTCAAATGATTGACGATTAAGTAAACGCTCAACAAGTATCGGAAAGCTTTCCTTGCTTCGAATACCGGCAAAAGGGTTTACAATAAATGTCAATTTCTTTTTCATTTTACCTCTTCAAACTATTCCGATTGTGTGCTTTTGGTAAACAGCTGATTATCAATCATTCTATTATTATATTGTTGTGCTACAGCACGTATAAATTGCTGTAAATCTTCGCTTTGACTTGCTTGGCTGTGTATCAGATTATTTTCTAAATCGGGATTATCGGCTAATGCATATAATTCAAATATGGAGTCGCCATCACTTATCGCCAATGTGTCGTTACACATGATGTGATACATCCCACTCATATAATTCAACACAAAAATGCCTTCATCAGGTTGAGGAGAAAATAAATTACTTCCAAATGAAAAAACAGCTTGTTCTGACTGCAACAGCCACATTAATGAGGGCAAAATATCAATATGTTGTGCGGTTTTTCTTTCAACCTCAATCTGCTGCTCGGGGATATAAAATACGATGGGTACGGCATATAGCTTTTCAAAATGAGAGCCGGTATTTAAATGCGTTTTTTCAGGTGTATGGTCTGCAGTGAAAATAAAAATACTGTTCTCAAACCATGGTTGCTGTTTTGCAGTTTCAAAAAATCGTTTGAGCGAATAATCCACATACGCAAAAGTGGCTTCCATCTCATTCTTGGCATGAGTGAAGGAGTGCTTATACTCATCAGGCAATGTATATGGATGATGGGATGATAAGGTGAAAATCACAGAAGCAAAGGGAGTTTTAAATTTATTCAGCTCTGCTGCGGTGTATTGTAGGAAAGCTTCATCAAAAATACCCCATTTGCCATCAAAATGCTCGTTGGAACCATATTCGTTTCTCCCAAAATAATGGTCGAAACCTGCCATGGCAGAAAAATAATCAAAGCCCATGGTGCCATTATTTCCACCATGAAAGAATGCAGTAGTATATCCCTCGTTTTTAAGTAGTTGCCCCATGCCTTCCAGTTGATTATTGATGAAGTTTGAGCTTGGATAATCGGCAGGCATTAGCGAAGGAATACCGGCAAGAATTGATGGTAAAGCTTCGATGGAACGCTTTCCGTTGGCATAGCCTTGAAAACTAGTGCCTTTGTTAAATAAACTGTCTAAAAAAGGACTTAATGACTCTTCTCGCTCCGTATAATATCCAATATATTCCCTTCCAAAGCTTTCTAAAATAATCAGGACTACATTATAATCTTTTATGTTCAAGCTGTCACGTTCAACTTCTTCATAATTAAATTGATGCTCGGGAGTATAAATTTGCTTCAATTCTTCTTCAGTAAAATACGATTTCCTTTCTAATGATTTGGAACCCATTGTTTTAATTATCGAAAAAGGGGTATTGATTAACAAAGGAATATTCCTGCTTTCAGTATACTGTGCGGCACTAAGTAATCCAATCGGCTTAAGTTGAAAACCACCGCGTGCAGCAATAACCGTTATAAATAAAAACAGTAAAAACAAAAATGTTTGAAAACTATACCAACGCCATCTACGTATGGGAGAAGGACTTTTAGTAATAAAATACTGGGTAAAACGAATAGTAAGAACTGTTAAAACCAATAAAATCAATACGATATACCAAAAATCTAAAATAAACTGCCACAATAATCCTCCCGTATTTTCTGCAGGATTGAAAAAGAATTCCTCAATTTCGGTTGTGGTACGCTTGGAAATATAGCGATAAAACACCAAATCCACCAAATTCACACCTATTAATATGGTGTTGGTAATCACAAATAAAATATTCAGTATAAGTTGATATATGCGGTGATAACGAAAGGCGAAAGGAATCAGTGCAAAAACAATATACGGTAGATTAAAATACGCTATGACACTCGCGTCATAACGTAAGCCTATAAATAGAAGCCTGCTTAGCTCAAATAAATTCAGATGCGTGAAACTGCTTATATTAAACAGGTAAAATAAAAACCTGCAAAAAGCCATGAGCAGGAGAATAAAAGCCAATCGGATAACCACAAGCATGGGTTGACTTAAGCGTCTGTTTAATCGAAAAGCTATCTTCATGGCTACAAATTAACAAGATTAATGCTGTTGAATTGTAAAATAAGTGTATTTATAAAAAACTTAAGATGTTAATTATCAAATGTTTATAAATTTATGCTATAAGATTTCTAATTTTTACAATCAAAAAACAAATTTAATAAGAATGCCCGATGTTTAAAAAAGAATTTATTCGACTTAATTCTCTACATCGATTCCCAAAATAAAATGTATTAAAACAAGGCATCTTCCAAGCATTAATGTAAGCCAATCCATTCAAATCGTGCTTCATTAAGGTAAATTTCACTAATTTTGACCTTTTAAATCGTTTAAACGTATCAAAATTATATTCACCCTAAAAAAATAGATGAATATGCCTGAAAGTATGAAAGCTTGTCCCCAATGTAATTCCCCATACGGCTACTCGATGGGACCGGATTTGTATGCATGCCCTGAATGTGGCAATGAATGGAATCCCGCTGAATTATTACAGCAGGAAGAAGACGCACTTAAGGTCTTGGATTCTAATGGAAATGAATTAAATGACGGTGATTCTGTCATAGTTATCAAAGATTTGCCGGTAAAGGGAGCTCCAAAGCCATTAAAAGCCGGTACAAAAGTCAAAAACATCCGACTTACGGATGGCGATCACAATATCAGCTGTAAAATTGACGGTTTTGGGCAGATGGCATTAAAATCTGAATTTGTTAAAAAAGCTTGATATTAAGTGGGTTGTATAATTTATCGCCCATTTAAAGACTTTATAACAGGGCACAGCCTTGCTTAAAATAATTAATTTATAAGAAAAGCTAGTGGCAATAAGTGATTAAATTCCTGATTCGGAAGATATGGGAAGTGCCTTATTTGCTTGGTAGTCAAAAAATAAAAAGGCACTTTCAGAAAACGCTTAAATATTTGGTTGTCAGTTAAATAAGT
>CAZQBU010000073.1:0-7291 GCA_964592175.1 uncultured Lentimicrobiaceae bacterium | reverse complement strand
ATTGATTGCCCGATGGATTAATAAATTTAATATTGTAATTAAGTAGAAAATAGCAGACACTTAAACTTAGCTGAAATGGGGAAAATTTTAAAATTATATAATGAGAAATACGAAAATAAACTCAGGGAAATTATTGAATTTCTTAATCCCCTTGCAGATCAAGTAGAAGAATTAGCCGTCAATTTAGCAGTTGTTGGTAAATGGGATGAATGGAGCCATCAACAGAAAGAGGGGGCTGTGGTGGATTTTTCTGAAGCAATGCACGATTCAGGCGATGCGAGAGTTGATGCATTATTGGAATTAAGTGAAAAAATAACAGAAACCTTAAAAAAAATAAAACGACATGAATGAAGAAATTATAAGTTCAAAGTACAGTGTGAAAGCTAAAGACAGCTTTAACACAAAACTAAATTTGTATGTTTTTGACAAATCCATTCGCGAATCCATACAAGAGGTTAATCTTGAAGATTTTCGTAAATTCAGAATTACTGAGGAGCTTATATTAATTTATACCACAAAGTACTGGAACTGGTTACCTGGAGAAGAGTTCTGCACAATTCCATCCTCAGTCGACCTCAGAAAATATACTAAAATGACAATCAATGAGCTTTATCAGTTTATGAGGAAATGGAAAGAAAATAACAAAACAATAATTGAAATTTTTGAAAAAGATTATGTTTCCAATTTTGAGCAAGTATTCCCCAAAAGTGAATTTATTGAAATGATAAAAAGCACCGACACTTGCTTTTATTGCGGCATTTCAATTCCGGAAGTAAATCAATTGGCATACAAAGAGCAACTATTTAACAAACAGTTTTCAAGGGGTTTTGTTCTTGAAATTGACAGGATAAATTCGAACCAGGAATACAAAAGGGATAATTGCGTAATGTGTTGTTATTGGTGCAATAATGCAAAAACAGATGAATTTGATAAAGATGAGTTTATCATAATTGGCAGGGCGATAAAAGAGGTTTGGTCAAACCGCCTCAAAAAACCAAGTATATGCTGATTGATTGTCATACCCATTCATATACCAAAAAGGAAATTGAATGTCTTCTATCCTCCATGTCCAGAAACGATATTTCAAAATCGGTGATACTGTACATGTATGATAATTCTATTCCTGCCATAGAATCTGTTATTGATACTATTGCTCCTTATAATAATCTTTTCCTTGTTGGTTCAATAAATATTACAGATAATGCAAACTTTGACGGCCAACTATCCAGGCTTGAACATGCAATAAAACACAACAAAATAATTGGGGTTAAGCTTTATTCAGGATATGAATATTTCTATGCAAACGATCCAAGGTGTTTCGTGGTTTATGAGCTTTGTGAAAGTCATCATTTACCAGTTATTTTTCATACGGGTGATACTTTAAATGATGAAAAGAAAGCTCTTTTCAAATATGCAAACCCAATTTATATTGATGAAGTTGCCGTTAAATTTCCCGGCTTAAAGATATTGATTTCTCATATTGGAAATCCCTGCTGGATTGATATTACAAAAGAATTGATATTTAAAAACAAAAATGTTTACACCGATATTTCAGGTATTTTACATGCTAAGAAAAATCGGCACACTGAAAGGTATCATGCTGATTTAAAAAATAAGATTCTGGAATTAATAGCGTATAATGGCTCTGCAAGTAAAATCCTTTTCGGCACAGATTATTATTACTTTAAACAGGAAATATATGTCGAATTCATTGAAAATTTTAAAGAACTTGACAAATCTGACATGGATAATATCAAATATAAAAATGCTGAAAGATTTTTTGGCATCTGATTATTTATTGCATGTAATATTATTATAATTGATTCCAGCTTACATCTACAATACGGTTTTTACTTTTAGTGTAACCGAAAAAATGATTTTTTCAATATAATATTAAAGTATTTGTCCGTTTATAATATTTAATTTTAGATGGCAAATTCTTAGTTTAGCAAAAATAAATTTACAATTATGACAACAAAACAAGAATGGTATGTTTACAGGGTTATTAATAACAGCAGGAAAGAAGTATATCATGGTGTTACTGTTGAACCGCTTTACAGAATTATTACCCATTGCCTTGGTAAAACTAGGGCCTTAAAACACTGGAATTGCGAAAAAGATGATATTCTTGTTAAAATTTTTTCTTTTCACGAGTCCCAGAAAAGTGCATTAGCAGTTTCTCAAAATCTTGAGAAAAAATACAGAAATAATAAAGGGTATAAAAATATCTACACTTCAGGGATATAAGATTTATTCTTATATCCCCTTTTTTCTCGCTTTCGCCGAGCACACCCGAAAGTGAAAGTCATACTGGCGAAACCAAATCTGATACTATTGACTTCTATATTGTATAGATTCCGCCACAAAGATACAATAAAAAATTCAAGTATCTCCAGCTAGTGCGGATTTGTATCTCGTTTTTATAACAATGCTAATGCACCGTTGTCACAAGTCACCTTTAGCCAGCTGGTTGATGCCTCGCTAGCGCGGAATAACATTCCGTGTCCATAAATAATACTTCTTAATGGGTGGGCAATCTAACAATGACATACTTTATAATTTCTCAACTTATGTATCTATAGAATATAATCGCTTATTTTTTACTTCATTACAGGTGCATCATTAGTGATTTTTCCTCGTTGCTCCGAAACTTATTTTGTATTTTCCATACGAAAATATTTCTTGCCATAAGAAGAAAGATAATCGCCACTTTTAATATAAGTTATATCCCCCCATCCTTTTACAAACATTATATTGTTCTGATTGATAACGCCAATATAGTCAGTTGTGGAGCCATCAGCGTATTGATAAACTACGGTATAATTACCACCATTATCTTCTATTGTGATAGTTTCCTTAATGGTCTTATTTTCCCAAATCCACTTACCTTCATAAGGGCTTGAAAAGGAAGAAGAATTGGAACAACTTAAAAACAAAGAAAATAATATAAATTCGTTTTTTAGGGGTGGGTATTGTAATTGGTGCTGCCTTTCAAATAGTAGATATTAATAAAGGTGGCAAATTATCTTTCAATAGAAGTAATAACACCGTATTTGTTTTGCCTGAACAAAGAGTTGGTGGCAATATAAAAGAATACAACAATAATGAAATTCCCAAATTTAACATTGATGGTTTTACAATTAAAGGTTTAAATGCAGTTTTTAAATTGTCGGATGGCGTATATGGTGGCGTTCATTCAGATAATACAATAGGTTATTCTTTTGGTATTGGTGCTATTATTAATAAAATTAGAAACGCAGGAATAAAAGATAAATCTTGGTGTGAAGCACAAAAAATCAAAGGCGATGAACGATGGATTGAACTTTATGAAAAAAGTATATAATAAACAAATACCTATTAATCAATAATTCCGATAATTAATTACCATATGTTTTTCTTTTGATGTTTTTTTTGTTTTTTTATGTGTTTTATTTAAAAAAAATTATTATAATTGCTTTAATGAATTTAATTGATTATAAGACAAATAAATTACTACGGAACTTATGAAATATCAAGAATTAGATAAATTGCCAAGAATAAAGGATTTGGCTTATGCTGTTTTTTTCGAAGAAGAAGAAAATGGATATTTTATTGCTTATTTTAGAAATTTAAAACAAGCAAAAGAATTATTTACAGGTTTTTTTGACTGGATATGTGGAAGAATTACAGGTAAGGATGCGATTATATATGAAAACTATTTTTTATTGGCGCAGCACTATATAATAAATACTAATGACTGCTATTCTCAATATATGGATGGAATATATACTTGTTCAAATGGCATCCAAAGTATTTATATTAAAAAAATTGACCTAAATAATTTTGATCTTCAAATGTTTTTTTATGAACGAAAAATGTATGAAACTATTTTCAGCTATGAAGAACTTAAGGGATTACCTAAATTGATGCAAGAATTTTTATATGGATTAATTAAAAACTAAATATTATTGGTATTATAAGTGTTTTTATAAAATAAATAAAATATGGAATTTGCACTATTAAAAAAATTTGTGAAAATTGCAGAGAGTATTGAGAACCTTGGAGATTTGGATTTTAATAAAAATGTGATAATGATAAATGGTGGCTTTAGAAATTATGATATCATTGTTACTGCCTTTAAAGTACTTGAAATTCCTTTTATGACTTTCTATTCAAAAAGGAGTATTGAGAATGAAAACGAAATAAATATAAAGTTTAATAAGGATACTGAATTTAAAGTTGTTTATGCATTAACCTTTTTATTATTTGAGATTTATTATAACAGATTAAACATATATATTGATTATAAAAAATTAAAAACAAATGAGAATAACAAAATATTCTTAGGTATTTATAAAGATAGAGGGTGTGTTAATATTAATATTTCAAGGCCAATTATGGCAACAGAGATACTATTTTTTAACAAAGAAAAGGAGAATTGGAAAAATATAATAAACTCAAATTGTTTTAAAGATAAATTTGCGATTGAAAATGAACATGAACAAGCAATAAAAAACTGCGATATTTATGATTATTGTGATGAAGAATATTCGGAATATGAAGGTACATGGGCCCACGATGTTGCAGGATTAAGCGATGATTTCATTAATGATGTACTTGATGGAGACCCTGATATGTTTTGGAATATTGATTAAATTAAGAAAATATCATGTAATTATTTTCAACTTATTATATTATAATTTACGTAAATTTTCTTAAAAATTAAAGTAAATTATAGCAGTATGCAAAGAAAAAATGCAAATTATACACTTTAAGTATTAAATTGACGAGGCTTAATATTATGAAATAAAATATTTGTCTAGTAATTTAACTTAAAAAACTCTGCTTAAATATACATGTAGTAGGGGCATATCTTACTCCGCCATACCAATTATCGTGGGTTTTGATTTTTTTGATAATAAATTTAAAGGATCATCAAATTCATTTTTATCATAATCATGGTGATAATTTACCACATATCGGTCATCATGTCCTAAAGAATCAATGTTATTTACCTGCCGAAAATCTTTTACTAAATTGTTAGAAAAGTTAAGATCAAATAAATCAGGTAATTTGTCTAAAATTTCAATATTTTCAATATGGTTATGGTTTATTAAAAGTGTTTTTAATTTAAGCAAATCCTTTAACGGTGCAATATTTTCAATTAAATTATGGGAAAGTACCAAATGTCTTAAATTATTTAAATATGAAAGTGGTTCAATACACATGATTTTGTTATACGCCAAGTAAAGTTCTTCAACAGGTATCGCAGCGCCTTTTAATGAAACATCCGTTATTTCATTAACGGATAAATTCAGATATTTTAAATTCTCCAACTGTCCCAGAGGTGTAATATCAATAATTTTATTATTATGCAAATTGAGAAAGCATAATGATTTTAGATTTTTCAATGGTGCAATATTTTTGATTTCGTTATTATGTAGCTCTAATATTTCTAAAGAAATTAAGTTTTCAAGAGGTGAAATATTTGTAATTTTATTATTATTTAATGATAAATATTTTAGGGCTTTTAAATCATGGAGAGGTGAAATATTTGATATGTTATTATATTCCACGGATAGTTTATTGAGATTTTTTAAATTATTTAAGAATGAAATATTAGTGATCTTATTGTTACACAATATAAGTTTTTTAAGGTTTATTAAAGTACTTAAGAAAGAGAAATCATTATGGAATAGATGCGGTAGTATTAAAGATTCGAGTTGATTCAGCTCTTTTAAATGTATAAAACAATTAGAAATTTTATCAAAAAAAGTATTTAAATCTAAACTGGTTTTTTTCGATTTTGTAATCTCGTTTTTAACATGGATCATAAGATTTTCACAATTAATATTCAAATTTTTAATATTTTTAAAATATTGAACATACTCAAGCATTTTAATTAATGTCTCTAAATCAGAAGGGTAATAGCATAATCCTATAATTTGATTGTTAGAATTTTTAGCATATGAATTTTCACTCATAACTAAAGTACAATTAAAATATTTATTTTCTTTAAAAGTTACGTGAAATTCATTATTGATTTGATTAATAATATCTAAATCTGCCATGTTTTTCCAATTTAATATTATTTTAACAAGGTGTTATTTAATTTCTGTATTGTATTCAGATCTATTAATAAGGTTTATTTTTTGCAAGTTTTTACATTTTCTAAAATATTCACTCTTTTGCCAATTTTTTTATTATTAAATTTTATAAAAATTTCCAATGTCATTTACTTGTTTTTTTAAAATTTAAACTTCTTTATATGTGTAAGTCTAATTCCCAGCTTTTTAGAATGAATTATGAATAAAATATTTATAACCTTAAAATTAGTAAAAAAAATTGTATTACACATCCACCTTAATTAATACAAAAAAATCTTCCTTTTGAATATTTATTTTAGTAATAGTTAAAATTAAACAATTCACATAAAGTGTTATTTAATTTGATTAAGCAAAAAACATTTATTAATATTCCTTATTTTTGTATATAGGATTTATCATCTTCAGAAAACATGAGCATATTTTGGTGGATTTTAATAGTTATTGGAATTATTATTGGAATCTTCTTATTGGTTATTATTATAACTATTTTAAGTTTGTTTTTATCGTCTTCTTCATCCAATCCAGATGATTGTATAAACGATAATATAAAATTCGTAAAAAATTTCATGGGATATGATTTTGGAGATAAATACTCTATCCTGGAACATTATCTCCATAGAAGCCATCCTGATCAGCCGATGAAATTAACCTTAGAGTTTTTAAAAGAAGATTTTCAAGGTATATTGTCTTATATAAATGGCCTTGAAATGAAAGAAACAAGGTACTACAATAGAAAAAAGGATGTTATATACATTGACGAATGGAAGAAAGACTTCAACTTTCCTGATGATGATGATAGCCCTGTAGAGCATACTGTTATAAAATCTCATCACGCATACCATCATAGTAAAGAGGGTGATTTTATTTTTTTCATGGCATCGCTAACAATTAATATAAATAAACATAGTATAAGGTACGTAGAATCGATGATTTAATATAATTCTTACTACAAACATAAACTTTATTGGTCTATCCTCCCTTTGTGCGAAGTATTTAACTTTGAAGTACACACTAAATAATGTTCATATTTTTTTATACAGCCGGGACAAAATGCTCTTAGCTCCCACGTATTTTGCCCGTCTGCAGGTTCGCTATTTAAGTAGATTTAGTATCGTAGGTATTATAACATAATAAGCATTATAAAACAGGCAGGCAAAGTAGCAGGTCACAAGGTAAACGATAGCTTCGCCGCTGGGCGAGTTGAA
>CAZQBU010000072.1:0-7325 GCA_964592175.1 uncultured Lentimicrobiaceae bacterium | reverse complement strand
AATTGATTAAAAATCAAGCATGAATGAAAGGGGCTTAAAGTAGTTCGGGCACTTCGAGCACTTCGAGCACTTCGAGAGCCTCAGTACCCGATAGGGAGCATTTAAAACAAAAAGCGGACCGATAAATCAGTCCGCTTTTGTGAGAATTTCGTGCTGCTTTGTCCTAGAGCCTTCTAGCAGCCGTCAGTTTATTTATTTCTGAAGATGAATAAGTCTGCCATTCAGGCTTTGAGTTCTTGTTGCTCCTTCAAATTGTAGTCTGTAGAAGTAAGTGCCGCTGTTTATAAGCTTATCGCCATGAAGCTGCACGCTGTATCGGCCGGCTTCTTGAGCTTCTTCCACAAGGCGTACTGCCTCTTGTCCAAGCATATTCAATATCACAAGTTGCACTTTACCGCTTTCGGGAAGATTATACACTAAAGTGCTTTCATTTGTAAATGGATTTGGATATGCTTTAAGTTCAAGAAGTGCATTAGCTTGTGATTCATCATGCTTACTGTCTAAAATCGGGCTTGTAATCCGTGCTTCAAGTGGTCTTGCATCGGTATCCACAAATTCGCTGGAACCGTCCAGCACAAGGTAGTCTGTACACATTGAAACCGGCTTTAACAAATGGGCATGAAGAGTCAGAAATACATCTTGCTCTTCCAAGTTGACCCCTTCCATATTAAACCAGGCAAGCTGAATATTACCCTGCGCTGCATCCAAATTTATAGAACTGACACCGGCTAATACATTTTCTACGGAAACGACTTCAATAATACTGTTATCATAAGATAAATCCATACTAAATGCACCCAAATCATTCAACTTATTAATTCGTAGCGGTATCTCAATTCGTTTAGCTATCGAAGCTTTTTTCACGAAAGCATAATCGACGGGTTTTTGTGTTTTTTCGCCCGGATTCAGTTCATAAGAGCTATTCAAATCACCACTTGCCACATAATAAATATTGAATTGAGTATTTCCCGAACTGCAAAGAATATCTGCTTTATAATAGAAGTCGCCGGCGGCTGTTGATTCTGTGTAAGTACCATGTTCTGAGAATACTATTTCGGGAGCATGTGGATAATTTAAACCAGAGCCAAATAATCGGAAGTTTGGCGTATTTCCCGGGAAGCGATCAATTAATCCCACAAATCGCTGTACAGCCAATAATGCATCTACGCTGCCGATATTTGCATCGCTGTTCAAATCGGCAAGAGTCCTTGCATAATCAGTTTGTTCTGCAGGACTTATTGGTGCTATCCATGGGAAATTAAGCAAAGCCGGATGCTGGATGTTCATAAATTGAATAATCAAAGCATCCGTGGCATTCACAGCTTTAAAATTGTTCCAGCTCCAGCTTTCGCCAACAACTGCATCCTCCCATAGACGAATTGTATAAAGTTCACCGGCTACAATACCTTCAGTAAACGCAAAATTTCCTTGGTTTGGAGAAATTGGACCTGCAATCAGCGCATCATTTTTATACAGTGCAATTTTAATGGCTGCCTCATCCGGTATCGGACTGTCATCACTATTAAAATAACGAATCGCTCCACTTAACTCATTATCTGTTGAGCTAAAATATGCGGTTAATTCTACATCATTTTCAGGCATTCCGAAACTGATACTTGATGATGTATTGTCTTCAAGGCTTAGCCCAATTGCTGTCCAATGTGTAAATACATATCCGCTATTAGCTACCGCAGTAAGTGAAACCATTTCACCGGCTTCATATTCGGAAAGCAAACCGTTAATTTGTCCGGCATTAAGCGGATTTACATTTGCTGTAATAGTATAAGTAGCTATAACAGGCAATACGTTTACTGTCCATTCTCCTTCAGATTGCAAGGGTGTTGTTTGGCATTTTGTATCTTTTGCATATCTTCGGAACGTAGTGCTAGTCTCTAAAGTAGCCGGCGGCGTAAACGTAATCATATCTGCAGCTTCAATTTCATTTGTAAAGCCATCAGCCGATGAGCGCCAAGAGTAAATTATTGTTCCATTTCCCCCAGAAGCTGCCCTGCTATTAGCAATTGTAGAAGGGCTTTCTCCAAAATAAATTGTTTCACCGCCTCCTGCAATGGCTCCGGCATCAAATTCTGCATACACAGTGATTGTAACCACATTTGTAAATACTGTGAGGTTTGTACCCGAAGAAGTTTGTGCAAGGCGATAAGATGTTGTTTCCGACAATGCATCAGCTAAATAGCTAAGATCATTTGCTCCGTCAATATCTAACCATTCTTGCCCTACATTTTTCTGCCACTGATAGTTATATGGCTGACTGCCGCCTGTTGGAGGAGTCGCTTGTAGTGGTGCAGGAATGCTGTTGTGGCATATTGTTTGACTTCCTGTGATTGTTCCGGCAACAAATGGAGTTTCTACAGTTAAGATAACAGCTACTCGCACTTCTTCTCTTGATGGATTATCGGCTTTTCGAATGACAATGTCGGCTTCATAAACTCCATCCTCCAATCCTTGGGTATTAATAAATACATCAACTTCTTCATCTTCCCCTCCATCGATAATACCGTTGTCTTTTCCAAGGCTGAGCCATTCATTTCCTTTTGGAATAGAATATTGTACTGCCATTTCCATTGCGGCAAATTCAATTTCAGCATACCATTCTAAGTTTGCTGTAAGGTCCAGATTCTTAATTGTTATTACCTCTGTTTCTAGCTTATTTGCAGACATGGTTTTAACAATTGCATCCGGATTTACGTGAATTTGCCCGGCACCTAATATAAAATCCAAAATTTTAAGTTGACCGCCAACAATTTCAAAATTTTCAAATGTTTTTGTAGGAAAGCCATCCGCTTCGCAGCTTATATCATATTGTCCTTCAGGCAAATCCAACAGTGCATAATTCCCATATTGATTGCTAAATACTTCAAATTCGTTCGTGAATACCCTAGCCCCTTCTAGGATTTCATTACCCACTTTCACATTCCCAATCAAATTTCCATAGGATGGATTTCCGGATACTAAAACATCATCTAAAATCCAGCTATGAGCCAAATGCCCGGAATATTTAAAAGCGATATAAATATTTTCACCTTTATAAGCATCCAAATCCAAGATTGTTTCCACCCATGATGCACTTACTGAAGCAGGGCTCCATATTTCCACATAGTCTCCATCCAATGGGTCTTTTGAGCCTATAGAAATATGAACGGAATTTTTACCATATTTTGTTGGCTGTAAGTTATACGACCAAAATGAAAGTGTATTGGGTTCATGATTGGATAAGTGAATTTCCGGACTAACGAGCCAGCCTTCCATATTGAAACCTGAAAAACATGCGACGGAACCTTCCCCTCCAGGGCTATGGTTGTAGCTGTACATTTGATGGAACCATGAAAAACCATAGCTTTCCGAATCAAAGACTTCCCAACAATTTAAGGCTGCATATGGATCTTCAAAATCATCAAAAAACGGAAGATATGTTAAATCGCATAAAACAGAAAATATAATTGGCTCAGTCCATCTGCTGCGGTCGTCTTCAGAACAAACAGCCCGTACATATACTTCATATGTTTCACCCGGAAGTAAATTTTTAAGTATAAATGGTTTTTCGCTTTCCGTAACAGTAATATATGTCGCATTATTAATATTAAAGTCTGGAAAACCATATGCCAGCTCCCATTTGTTTTCCTCATTTACAGCTAGCCAATCAATTTGGGCAGTATATGCTGTTATATCGGACACTTCAAGATTTTGAGGTGTATAACAGCTTGGTACATAATCTACTACCACCTCATCAATATACCAGCTATGTGCATTATTGCCGCTATATCTGAAAGCTATCGTTATTATTTCACCCAAATAATCATCTAGGGAGAGGATAATCTCCTCCCATTCTTCCGTTACTGAATCAGGGCTCCAGATAATTTCAAAGTCATTATCTTCAGGATTTGAAGAGCCTCTTGATACCAACACATAATTTCTTCCATAATTTTCAATAAATTCACTAAAGGTCCAAAACGAAAGAAAGCTCGAGTGGTTAGTCGGCAACTCAATTTGAGGCGTAATCAGCCAGCCATCACCCAAATCCCCGTATTCATGACTGGCGCAAGAATAACCATTAGGAGACATATTGTAGCCATAAATCCTTCTCCAATTGTCTCCAAAATCTGATTCTGAATATGTGTCCCAGCATTTAGGCGGGAAGCCACCTTCAAAATGTTCCACAAAAGGCAGGCTTTCAATGGCACATAATGTTTGAAAGAATAAAGGACCTGCCCAGTCGCTATAGACATCTGCGCCACAAATTGCACGTATGTACACTTCGTAGAAGGTATCTCCCGATAAACCTTCTAACAAATAAGGCTTTTCTGATTCATTGATGATGATGGAAGGCTCTTCATTAGGATCAAATATCCATTCACCTACAACCATTTCCCAGCTGGTTTCATTTGTTAGCGGTCTCCAATCAATTAGTGCACTGCCGGAAGTTATTTCCGAAACGGAAAGATTTTGTGGTGGGACACAGCTTGGTGCATAATCCAGGGAAATATCATCTAAAATCCAAACATTTGCATCTTCACCGGCATATCTGAACGCAATATAAATTTGCTCTCCTTTATAATCCGGCAAATAAACAGTGGTTTTTACCCAGCCGTAATCTGTCCAGCCTTCGGGCTGCCAAACAACTTCAAAATCACCGTCAGAAGGTTTATTTGAACCTTTTGATACGAGTACTGAATTTGTATTATAATCTAAATAACTTAACTCGGTATTGGACCAAAAACTAAGCTCTACCAATTCATTTTCAGGCATTTGAATTGGTGGGCTCACAAGCCAAGCATCTTGATAAAAATCATAATTGAAGTGAAATACTGATTGCCCACCGCCCGGGCTATGATTATAAATTGGACTAATTTCCCAAGAGGGTACTCCAAATAATTCATTGACGTTATTCCAACAAGGGGGGCAGTTTAAATTCAAGGTTTCTAAACCTTCAAAATCTTCAAAAAATGGTATTTCAAATGGCGCACATAAAGTTGTGAATCGCAAAGGGGCACTCCAGTTACTAGTTCCGGAAGGATTACATACTGTCCGCATATATACCTCATATTGTGTGCCTTGAATCAAATTATCTAAATAAAAAGGTTTGTCGGCAAGACCAAGCAAAATGGGGACTGCTCCATTCGGGTCGAACCCTCTTTCACCATAAACTAATTCCCAGCTGTTTTCCGAACCAATTGTAGACCAATCAATATAGGTATCATTTATGCCAGTTTCGTAGGCGACAAGATCGAATGGGAATGGACAATCAGATACTAAATCAACGAGAATATCATCTAGATACCAGCCACTTGCAAAATGTTCATCACTGTTGAATTTGAATGCTATATTTATTATATCCCCTTTATAATCATGCAAATACAAAATAGTTTCTTCCCAAGAAGTTGTTTCCGGATGATGTTTGTACACCACCTCATAATCACCATCAGCAGGTAAGGATGACCCCTTTGATATTAAAATTTCATGCTTGAAACTAAACATCGGTTCATCAAATAGAGACCAATAAGAAAGAAAAGCAACAGCCTCTTCGGGCAACTGAATAGATGGGCTAACAAGCCAAGATTCTTGATTATAAAGATCTTCATGATACGCACACTGATTGCCTCCCGGTGTATGGTTATAATAATTATTCAACTCCCAATAGTCCCAAACTTCGCCTTGGACATACACTCTCCAACATTCGGGTGGGAAAGCATCGCCCTCGAAATCCTCAACAAAAGGCAATCCAATAGGAAAGCAGTTTGTTGTAAAACTCAACGGCGTACTCCAATTACTTTTATCATCAATTGAACACACTGCTCGTACATATACTTCATATGAGGTATTTGGATTTAAATCATTTAAGTGATAGGGTTTGTTTCCATCCGTAACAATAATAGGTGTGGCAGTATCGGGATTAAAGCCTTCTTCACCAATAACCAGTTCCCATTGGCTTTCGTTATTCATGGCTAGCCAGTCTATTGTCACACTACTTGAACTCAATCCTGAGACACTCAACTCTTTAGGTGGAAAACAGGAAGGCACTATTTCAACCAATACATCATCCAAATTCCACATATGGGCAAAATTCCCGGTATACCGAAATGCAATATAAATGGTCTCACCTTTAAAATCATCGAGAAAAACAAGTGTTTCTTCCCATGTTTCTTTCACTGAATCAGGGCTCCAAACTTCTACAAAATCACCACTTAACGGATTCCCCGACCCTTTTGAAATAAGCACATAATTTTTTCCGTAATCCTGCACTGATTCATTTAATGACCAAAATGATAAATAAGCAAGCTCTTGGGGCAATTCAATTGCCGGACTAACAAGCCAGCCATCTTGCATATTCGGACCATACCAATGCTCAGCTGCTTGTGAGCCTCCGGGAGTATGGTTTTATCCCTGCAGCCCCCAGTTTGGAAAATAGCCATCTAAATCATATGTAGTCCAACAATTCAGAGATGCGCTACCGGATTCAAAATCCTCAAAAAAAGGAAGTGAAAAAGCCGAACAGTTTGTGAGCCCCACTCCTGCTAGGCTTTTTTGTTCAGCTTGCCCATGCACTATCAATATCAATACAAAAACTGATAGTAGAAATGTAATAACTTTCTTCATAATACATTGTTTTATTGGTTGTTAATAGAAAACATTAAATTTATATTCAAAGTATAAAATTCGCTTCTTTAATGAAAATGACCTAACATTATAAATGGAGAGAAGAATAGAATAGCTCTTGATATCTACAATATTAATTGCAGATTTAAAAATCCCATCTGATGAGCTGAAAAGACAATTTATGCTATCCATTATTCGTCTTTAATTTACTGATGAGAATGCCTTTCCGGTTAATCTGGCTATCATATCAGCTCATTGGGCTCAAACAGTAAAGCTTCTCCATGGTTGTGTCGGAATTTGCCGGCATTTGCTTACTGCTGTTCTTGTTCTGTTTTAGTCCAAATGATTGTTTATATTTATTGCTGTAAACAGCATGGTCTCATTCGGTATTCTTTTGATTTGTTTTCAGTGTTTTATGGTACTACTTGATAATACAAATAACACCAATTTTTCGTCTATAAAAATACAGAATGTAATCTTATAAAGCAAATATTTTTTGAGAATTTGTTGGTAAGAAGATTTTATTTGAATTTGTAGTGGTACATGAAACTAGAAGCCTAACTACTTTAGTGCGAATTTATGTTGAAAACGGAACTTATCGGTTGGAAATAAAAAAACCTCGTGAGCCTGCCACAAGGTTGATTACTTTTATAAAGTGCCCAAGAAAGGACTCGAACCTTCACGAGCGTGCGCTCACTACACCCTGAATG
>CAZQBU010000071.1:0-7532 GCA_964592175.1 uncultured Lentimicrobiaceae bacterium | reverse complement strand
TAGGACTCCAGGTTTTGGTCCTGGCTATCGAGGTTCGAATCCTTGCCTCCGAGCATAAATATAAAAACGAGCAGAAATGCTCGTTTTTGTTTTTATATAAACAAATTTTTTAGTTCTAACCTTTTATAATCCCTAAATTACAAATAAAAGAGGAACTATTGACAATTATATCCAATAGGATATAATATATTTATATAACATAAAATATGATTTTATATGGAGGTTGTTTATTTTTATGATAAAAATTTAAAATGCTGTCCAGTAAAAGAGTATTTAAAACAATATTTACCAATCAATAAAGATAAAGAAAAAATAATTCAGAGAAAGCAAAAAATATTAGCTGATATTGATGCTAAAATTGATTATGTTAAAGAAAACGGAGGAATGCCTAAACCCCCAATTTCCAAACCATCGCATGGGTATAGTTGTTTTGAAATATTAAATCCAAAAGATGCAAAGACAGTTATTAGAATTCTTTATTTTAGATACCAAGATAAAGTGGTTCTTCTTCATGCTTTTGAAAAGCCTGCTAAGTATGACACAGATAAAGAACGAAAAAAGGTTGATAAACAAAATCAAATTGGCGAAAAATATTTAAATATATTTAAATTAAATCCAAAAAATTATGAAAAATATGAATAACAAAAAAATAAATATTGATCCTATAGCTGAAGCTAGAAAAGGAAGATGTTTTAATAAATATTCTAAAGAAGCAAAAGAAAGAATTAAATTGGGTGTTGAAATCTACAATACTAGAGAAAACTTAAAGATCAGTCAGCAAGAGTTGGCTAAAAAAGCAGAAACCACTCAAAAAGTTATTTCTAGAATTGAAAATGGAGATGTTAATATTGGTTTTTCTTTATTAAACAGAATAGCGAATGTTTTAGGATTCAATAATGAAAATTGGGGTAGAATTTTTAACTTTAATACTCCATATAATATTTTCTTTGTTCGTGAAGATATTAATAACGCTGTTAAGGTTAGGGGGCGTATTTATTCTTCAACAAAAAGCACAAGTATTTTATCTTTAAATAATTAAAACTAAAAATATGAAAAATGTTTGGTCAATAATTTGTAATAATTCTTCTATAGATTCTCAAACTAACTTATTAAGTTTGTTTAATTGTATAGAAGAAATGAAATTAGAGATAGATAAATCTAAAATGCCTAAAAGCGATAAAATTATTATTCCCGTTAATTTACAACTCATTAGTTTCTGGACCATAGATGACTTTTTAAAAGAAAATACGTCAGATATAAAATTAGAACTTATAGATCCCACAGGCAAAATTTTAAACGAATTTTTTAATACTTTAAAATCTAAAAAGGGAGATAAGAGACTAAGAAGTATAACAAATATTCAAGGAATACAGATAACGGAAAGTGGAAGATATTTTTATAGAATATTACAAAAGAAAAAAAATAAATTCGAAATGGTTTCCGAGACTCCGCTAGATATTGATATCTCTTTTAAAACACTTAATGATAAATAGTTTTAGTTCTAACATTGTTTGTGACCCTGAGTTAAGATAAAGACCTATGTTTACTAGGTCTTTTTGTGTATCTTTAATGATAGTTGGAGTCTTTAGTTTTAGTAATGAAATATTATACTTAAAACTTAATATACCACTAGAGTAAATTAGCACTTTAAAATTTTTTAATAATGAAGTTTAAAAAACAAAAAAGACTTATTTATTAAGTCTTTTTTGTTTTATGTGGGGATTAAAAATATTAAATTTAATACTATTATAAATATTTATAATAAATTTATAAAAAATTAGCTTTAAGTTTATATTAAATATTCTATATTTATAAATAATACTAATAATTTTATTTAAAATTATATAATTATTTATGAATATTAAAAATAAAAGTAAAACTCAAAAATTAGCTATTTATCAAGCTAAAAATGGGGCTATAAAACTTCATCAGGATTTTGATAAAGAAACTTTTTGGGCAACACAAAAAGATTTGTCTTTTATTTATGAAAAAGATCAATCAGTTATTTCTCGCCATATTAATAATATTTTTAAAGACAAAGAACTTAATAAAAAAGGCAATATGCAAAAAATGCATATTACAAATTCTGATAAATTAGTAGAATTTTATTCTTTAGATATTATTTTAGCTGTTGGATATAGAGTAAATTCATTTAGAGCTATTAATTTTCGTAAATGGGCTACAAAAATATTAAAACAACATATCATTACGGGTTTTACTATTAATTTGAATAGATTAAAACAAAATAACAAAGATTTTTTAAAAGCAGTAGAGGATATAAAAGTATTAGCAAAAGATAATTCTCAAGTTAAAACTGATGATATTTTAGAACTAATTAAATCATTTTCCTATACTTGGTTTTCTCTTGATAAATATGATAAGAATTCTTTTCCAAAAACAGGAATTAAGAAAAAGATTAGTATTACTACAGAAGAATTAAATAAAAACTTATTAAAATTTAAAAAGGAATTAATAAATAAAGGGGAAGCTAATAATATGTTTGCCCAGGAAAAAACTAGCGGAAGCTTAGAAGGAATAATTGGAAATGTTTTTCAAGCTATTTTTGGTAAAGATATTTATAATACTATAGAAGAAAAAGCGGCTCATCTTCTTTATTTTATAATTAAAGATCATCCTTTTAATGATGGTAATAAGAGAAGTGGTGCTTTTACTTTTATTTGGTTTTTAAATAAAGCTAAATTCAATTTTAGAGACAGAATTAATCCTGAATCTTTAGCTACTCTTACCATACTTATAGCTGAGTCTAATCCAAAAGATAAAGAAAGAATGATTGGAATTATATTACTTTTACTTAATTTTAAAAAATAATTATTATTTCTTGATTTATATTTGTTAGTAATTGAGTTTGATCATATTAGTTTAAATGTTGTTTATTGGCTATTTATCTTATCAAAATCACCAAGTGTTGCCAAGCTATTGAACTATTGCGGGAATATTGATAAAAGAATTTGCCCACATAGCAAAAAAACACTTTATTGGTTGATATTAGAATCTTTTCAAGGTATTGATTTTTAAAACCATAACTTTATGTTATAATAAGGACAAGTAATTGTCCTTTTTTTATTTTTTAATTTTAAAATTTATGTATCCAAAAATAAAATTTAAGATTGATTTTAAAAAAGATATTTTAATTTTTTTTAATTTTTTAAGAGATTCAAAGTACGACGAAGGTAGAAATTTTCAATGGGCTGTTTTGAAACATTACCCATATTTTAAAAAATTTAATAAAAATATTAATAAAAAAATTGTTGAAGATTTTGTTTTTAAGTATTATTCAAAAAACAAAAAGTTTATTGAAAGAAATTTAACTATTTATGAAAAAAATTGGAAAAAAATAGAAAAAGAATTTTTTGTTTTGATTAAAAATATTTTTCCAAAATTAAAATGGCCTAAAGGAAAATATATTGCTTATTCAACTATGTGGAGCATGTACCCTAGATTTTTAGATGATAAAACTTTTCAAATACCAGCTATAAGTAAAAAAAAGAAAATAGTAAATTTTATTATTGCTCATGAGATGCTCCATTTTATTTTTTATGAGTATTTTCTTAATAAGTATAAAAAGTACAAGAATCATAAATATGATTTTTTCGTTTGGCATGTATCAGAAATATTTAATGTAATTATAATAAATAGGCCGGATTGGCAGAAAATATTAAAAAATAAAGATAACGGATATCCTGAACACAAAAAAATTATAAAAAAATTAAGTAAAAATTATTATAATTTACAAGACTTAATAGATAATATTATAGAAGAGGTTAATAAAATAAAGTAAAAATATTATTAGATTAGTTATTTTATTATTTTTAAAATTGAATGTTTTTTGTTAGTGTAATATTCAACACATGGTTTTAAATAATTATTAGCTCTTTTTTTATTTTATTATATAGTATATAATGTAATTACAATTTAATTTATTTATAAAGAGTGCAGCGAGGGAACTAGCCCAATGACCTGTCAGCAACCCCGGAGCAATCCATCCGGAAGGTGCTAATTCTAGCCCGATAAGGGAAAGATAAAGGTCGATTTTTTATTTTATAAAAATTCTTTCTCTTTTCGGAAAGATTTTTTTATTATTAATTTAAAATTTATGTTAAAAACATCAGAAGCTGTAACACCAGCTCATCCTGACAAAATATGTGATCGTATTAGCGATACTATTTTAGATGCTTGTTTGAAACAAGATAAAAATAGTAGAGTTGCTATTGAAACTATGGGCGGTCATAATTTAATAACTATTACTGGAGAATTAACAACAAAGGCTAATGTTAATATTCCTGAAGTTGTTAGAGAAATAGTTGGAGATAAATATGGTATTCAAACTAATATTGTTAAACAGAGTTTAGAAATTGCTCAAGGTGTTGATAATGGTGGAGCTGGAGATCAAGGAATTATGATAGGCTATGCTTGTAGCGATAATGATGCTTTTATTCCTCAAGAATCATACTTGGCTAAAAGTTTAGCTAAATATATTTACAAACTTTATCCTAATGATGGGAAAGTTCAAGTAACTTTAGAAGGAAGTTTAATAAAAATATTAGTTATTAGTTTTTGTGGAGTAAAAAAAGAAGAATTAAAACATTTACTTGACTTATGGCTTAAAGAAAATAATTTAAATATACCAGAAAAGGTTTATCTAAATCCAGCCGGAGATTGGACTCAAGGTGGTTTTAGTGCGGATACGGGTTTAACTGGTAGAAAATTAGCTTGTGATAATTATGGTCCACAAATACCTATAGGTGGAGGAGCATTTTCTGGTAAAGATGCTAGTAAGGTTGATAGATCGGGTGCCTATATGGCAAGAAAAATTGCTGTTGATTTATTAAAAGAACATAAAGCAAAAGAAGTTTTAGTTAAATTAGCTTATTCTATTGGAGTGTCCGAACCAATTATGACTACGGCTGAAATTACTTATCATAATAATGAAAAAAAAGAAATAGAAATAAATGGTTATGATTTAACTTTACGAGGTATTATTAATTTTTTAAATCTTGATAAACCTCAATACAAAGAAGTTGCTCAATGGGGTAGTTTTGGAAATAATTTTATTTGGGATAAATAGAATAATTAATATTTAGATTATTAATTTAATTTACAAAATAGCATTTTTATGCTATTTTTGTTATATAAATAATAAAATATATACTATGTTAATTTCTTTAGCTTTAAAAAAGTTTATAGAATCAAGTGTTTTAGGACTAGCTACTGTTAGTAAATCTGGTAAGCCTCATAATATTGCTATAGCTTATGTAAAAGTAATTAATGATCAAATAATCGTTTCTAATTCTCATATAAAAGAATCTATAAAAAATTTAAAATATAATGATAATGTTTCACTAGTAATTTGGAGTCCAAAATGGGAAAAATCTGGTGTGGGATTTGAATTAATTGGTAAAGCTAAAAACTATAGCACTGGTAAATGGTTAAAATATTTAAAAGAATTACCTGATAATGAAGGTTATGATATTAATAGCGCTATTGTTATAAAGGTTAAGAAAATAAGAAAATTATTAAGTTAAATAATTATGGAAGAATATTTTGATATTGTTGATGAAAATAATAATTTAATCGAAGAAAAGAAATTAAGATCGTTAGCCCATAAGGATGGTTCTTGGCATAGGACTATACATGTTTATTATTTTATGAAAAAAAATAATGAATATTTTTTTCTTGTTCATCTTAGATCTAAAGAAAAAGATCTTTGTCCAAATATGTGGGATACACGTTTTGGTGGACATATAAAATCAGGCACAACAATTGAAGAAACAATAATTTCAGAATTAGAAGAAGAAATTGGGTTAAAAGCTGAGGTTAATAATCTTATTTCAGGACCAATTTTAAAAAGAGAGGATTTTCCAAATAATGAATTTACTTATGTTTATTATTATCAAGGATTAGAGGATATTAGTAATTTAAAATTTCTTGATAATGAAGTTCAGGAAATAAAATGGTTGTCAGCTAAAGATATAATAGAAGATATAAAAAATAATTCTAGTAATTGGGCACCAAGTTTAGAGGGGTTTATAGAAATATATAATTATTTTTTAAAAATATTATAATTTTTTTAAATTGTTTATATATGAAAAATTCACAATCATTACAAATTGCAAAAAAGTATTTAGGAAAAAAAGTTAAAGTTACAATAGATAGACCCTTAGGACTAAAACATCCAAAACATGGTTTTGTTTATGAAGTTAATTATGGTTTTTTAGAAGGAATAAAGGCTCCCGATGGAGAAGATTTAGATGCATATTATTTAGGTATTAATGAACCTATAAAACAAAAAGAAGGTATTTGTATTGCTATCGCTCATAGAAAAGACGATGATGACGATAAATTAATTGTTGTACCCGAGGAAGTTGAAATGTCGGATGAAGATATTATGTCAGCAATTGAGTTTCAAGAAAAATGGTTTAATACAATTATTATAAGGAAATAAGATAATTATTAAAATTTATTAAATTACAAACAATTTAAATGAACAAAATTATAATATGAAACTACTTTTAGTATCAAAAGAAAAATTTTTAATTGAAAAAGGATACGATTTTTTAGGTATACCAAAAGATAAATTAAGAATTGGTTATATAAATACAGCTTTAAAGGTGTCTGAAGACGAAGAATATTTAGCCTATATGAAAGAATATGAAGAAGAAATGGTTAAAAATAATATTTATTTTGAAAGATTTGATATAAAAGATAAAACCGAAGAAGAAATACGAGAATTTTTTACTGATAAAAACGTAATTCAAGTGTCTGGCGGAAATTCTTTTTATTTATTAAAAGCAGTTTATGAAAGTGGTTTTGATAAAATTTTAAAAGACTTATTAAGTAATGGTCTATGTTATGTTGGTTGTAGTTCTGGTTCATATATAATGTGTCCAACAATTGAAGTTGCTGGATGGAAAACTGCCAGAAATAGATATGGTATGACTGATTTTACAGCTTTAGGATATATTCCTTTTTTAATAAAATGCCACTATACTGACGATTCAAAGGAAAAAATTATAGAAAAAATGAAAACATTAAAATATCCACTTAGATTATTAACTAATAAACAAGGGATACTTGTTAATGATGATAAATATACTCTTGTTGGGGATGGAGAAGAAATTAAAATATAAAATATGAAAAAATGTATTATAATTCACGGAACTTATATTATAAGGGAATAAGAAAGTTAAATTATAGTGTTAGTATTAATTTAGTTTACAATTTACTCAGTTCAATAAGTAATTGCAACACTTTAATATAGTTATATAAAAATAATAAAAAAGTCCTATTTTAGGACTTTTTTAGAGCGAGGTGTACTTTTCTAGCTCTATTTAGAGAAAATATCTCTATCAAGATCTCTATAATCCAGCACGTTTGCTCAAGCACCTCTATTGTCTGGTTTGTGAGGTAATAAGATAAGCGTAAATATAATTAGTACTATTATCACCACCACCAGGACCGCCTTTACATCCTTTGTCTAAAAAATGTTTTTCAATTGCCCTGACAATGTTTGT
>CAZQBU010000070.1:0-7562 GCA_964592175.1 uncultured Lentimicrobiaceae bacterium | reverse complement strand
TAAATACACCTTAACTTTGTTGGAAAGTTGTCCAGTGAAACGGGAGTATCATAGTAATCCAAGACTTTTGTGCTAGTTTCTTGATTAAAGCTTGATAAATACTGTATAAATTTCTCATGTTATTTTATGGTTTGTTTCTTATTTTAATCAAAAGATTATATGCAAAATAATATCTAAGGAGCAGGGTTGGTGGTTGCTCGCTTGATGCAAAAAATAAGTTAATATTTCTTTCTTCATATTTATTGTGTTCATCTTACTACTGTATGATGCTTGAAGATAAATTCAGCATTCATACTATACCTTAAGAAATACTCCGCAACTTTCTGTGATAAAAGCTATTGGGGTTTGGTTACCTAATTAAATTGTTACTCAGATATAAATCTATTTCAGATCCAATCATTTGCTAGGCACAAAAGTAATGTTTTTTTTTAAAACGTTTTAGAAAATAACGGATAAATTTTAACTAAAATTAATAAAACAAATATGGAATTGCTGAGTCAGGAAAATTATACTCTATATATGATTGATAATAAGCATGTTATGGGCTGAAGCCTTTTCGCTTAAAAATTATAAATAATTTGAAAATAACAGAATTTTTCCGGCGTATTTAATGCTGTTAAGCTATTTTTTTGATTTTGAAAATAAAAAACCCACTCCTTTACAAGAAAGAAGTGGGTTAATTTTGATTTGTAGTATTTTTATAAGCTAGCCTGCTTAATTCATGAATTTAATTTTGAGAAATTTTCAGGCATGAGCTGTGAAGCTGTAGTAAACTACTGCGAACAACTCATAACGTAAAAATTACCAAAATTAAATCAAAATTCATTTCATAATGAATACTTTTTTAAACCACTAATAAAATCTCCAAACACATATTATTTTATGCCTGTTACGATAAAGTTAGATTGATAATCTTATGAATTGGTGAATTATGCAGGCTAGAAGAATCCTTCCATCTTTACCCATTCGCGTGCTTCTGCGGCTGTTGCTTCCACTTCAGCAACGGTTTTTGGGATTGGGCGTCCCAAGATACGGTTTCCATCTTCGGTAACGAGTACGTCATCTTCGATACGTATGCCACCAAAATCTTTATACTGTTCAACTTTGTCGTAATTAATAAAGTCGGCAAAACGTCCTTCAGCCCTAAACTGATCAATCAATGCAGGGATGAAGTAAATTCCCGGTTCACTCGTGAGTACAAAGCCGGGCTTCAGCGTTTTACCAAGTCGGAGGGCAGAGTCACCAAAGCGGGTGGCACGTTTTGTTTTGTCGTCATAGCCGACAAAATTCTCGCCTAAGCTTTCCATATCATGCACATCCATTCCCATCATATGTCCGAGGCCGTGTGGCATAAATAGTGTATGAGCGCTTGCGGCAAGGGCATCATCCACACTGCCTTTCATCAGTCCGATATTTTTTAAGCCTTCAATGAGTCTGTGTGCAGCAAGTAAGTGCATTTCACGGTATTCGTGACCTGGTTTTATGGCAGCAATACTGTCGATATTGGCTTGCAATACAATTTCATAAATCTCTTTCTGGCGCTGATTGAACTTGCCTCCCACAGGAGTGGTTCGAGTAATATCACTTGAATAGAGTGAAGGCAACTCTGCTCCGGCATCCACTACCAACATACGTCCTTCTTTCAGTATGTTATGGTGGTTGTGGTTATGTAGGGTTTGTCCGTCAACGCTTAAAATAATCGGGAAGGAGGCAGGACCACCCAAAGCCAATGAAATACCTTCTATGGTACCCACAATTTCTTGCTCTTTCATGCCCGGCTTAGCCATTTTCATAGCAGTAGTGTGCATCAAATAAGCAATGTCGACTGCTTTTTCAATCTCGGATATTTCTAATTCGTCTTTAATTTCTTTGAGTTTTACAACTGCTTTGATTAAGTCGATGCTGGAGGCTGCCACAGTCTGTTGTGCACTAATTCCCAGCAGATTACTCAACTCAATCATCACTTTTCCGCGATACGGCGGCAGGAAGTGTATTTTTCTGCCTTGGGCGATTGCTTTTTGAATACGTTTTGCCAGCTCGGCATAGGGAAACGTAGTTTGCAAGCCAACCTTTGCACCAAGTTCTACTACACTTGGCTGGGGTCCCATCCAAATGATATCGTCAATATCTACATCATTTCCAAAAAGAATTTCTTCACCGGATTCAAAATCCAGCCATCCCGCAAATCCCGGGAGATTCAATCCATAAAAGTATGAAAAATGGCTGTCCTGACGATAGAAATAAGTGTTGGCAGGATAGTTGAAACTGGCTTCGGGATTAGCCAAAAACAAAGCAATCCCTTCCTTTAGCTCATTTTTAAGCCGGTTACGTCTGCCGGCATATACGCTTTTATCAAACATGATATTTTAAAGTTTGTTAGTTATGTGATTACACGAATTTTCGAATATATTAGAAACTGCAAATTTCGTTAAAAATTGCTGCGGTTTTGCATTATTTGTTCAATTTCATCCACTTCTATGGGGATGGATTTCATTAAATCCACCGGCGCGTCTTTGGTAATAAGAAGGTCGTTTTCGATTCGGATGCCGATTTTTTCTTCACGGATGTAGATGCCGGGCTCCAGTGTCAGTACCATTCCTGCTTTTAGTGGAGTATATTTTGAACCTACATCATGTATATCCAGTCCGATGTGATGCGCTACGCCATGCATCAGGTATTTTCGATAAAGTGGCGTAGCCGGATTTTGCTTTTCTACCTCTTCGGCGGTAAACAGCCCCAATCCAATCATTTCTTTTTCCATCATTTTCCAAACGGCCTGATTTATGGAATCGATAGTGGCACCTTCTCTATATAAAGGTATAGCAGCTTTAAAAACCCTCAATACTGCTTCATAGCATTCACGCTGTCGTGGACTGAATTTGCCGTTTACCGGAATGGTACGGCTGAGGTCGGCAGTGTAGTTTGCATATTCGGCACCAAAATCGAGTAACAGCAAATCTCCATCTTCCAATTTACAGTTGTTGTCATTGTAATGCAATACACAAGCGTTGATGCCGCTTCCGATAATTGGAAAATAGCCGTGACCGTTTGCAGCATTTACGGTAAAACAATGTGAAATGTCTGCTTCCACTTCATATTCATAGATACCGGGCTTTACGGTTTTCAATAATTTTTCAAAAGCTTCACCGGTAATATCGCAAGCTTTGGTAATCAATTCCACTTCCACTTCACTTTTTATGCTGCGCAAATTTTCCAGAATAGGGGCAGAGCGTTTATAAGTGTGCAGCGGATAGCGTGCTTGTATATCTTTTGCAAAGCGTAGCTGTATGCTTTCATTGCTTGGGTTGAATTTTATGTATTCGTTGGTGACAAAGTAAATTTCTTGTGCATAATTCATGCATTCATGCAGTACTGCATCAAATTGATCGGTGGTCATCACCATGTCGGCACCCGATATTTCCTTTGCTTCTTCTTTTGTCAGCATATGTCCTTCCCATGTTGCACGAATGGGGTCCCAAGCTTCTATGAACAGTATTTCTCGATAATCCGGATTGGGGCAAGAGGGAAATAATAAGAGTCGGCAATCGGGCTGTTCAATGCCTGTAAGGTAAAAAAAGTCGGATTGTTGCCTGAAACTATTATATTGATCTCCGTTTCGAGGCATTCGTTCCGCTGCAGC
The DNA here is from genome assembly GCA_964592175.1 of uncultured Lentimicrobiaceae bacterium. Lineage (GTDB taxonomy): Bacteria > Bacteroidota > Bacteroidia > Bacteroidales > F082 > JALNZU01. Next base: position 3,922 of record CAZQBU010000070.1, on the reverse strand, counting down.
AAAAAGAGCCATTGCATTAGTGGAAAGGCTGGAAATGAATTGGTTTCGATTAGAAATGAAAAATTCCCGAGGTATTTGTGAATAACGCATATGATAAAAAGCTGAAAAAAGGTAAATTTTATGATATATTAACTAAAATATATTCTTACATTTGTTGCTTTGCTAAGCCTTACAAAAATAAGGCATATATTTTTAATAGAAGACAGATAGAATTATATATTTACCAAATCCAAAAATTATGAGCAAAACTGCGATTTCTTACTCATCGATCACCAAAAAGATCATAATGTCGCTTGTAGGTTTATTCCTCATCGTTTTCTTGCTGGTGCATCTTAGTATCAACATATTGATACTTTTTGATGATACGTACGAATTGTTTAATCAGGCTGCCCATTTCATGGTCAACAACCCGATTATTCAAACAGTACAATGGATTTTGTTCTTGGGATTCATTATCCATATCATTTTGGGTATTATCCTGCAAATCCAGAATTGGCTGGCACGACCGGTTAAATACAACAAGAAACCATCATCGGAGCTTTCGTATTTTTCGAAGTTTATGATTCACACCGGTGCCATTATTTTGATTTTCTTGATTATTCATTTTGCGAATTTCTTTATCAAGATGAAGTTTGGCGGAGTAGCCCCCATCAGTTATGAATCGGGCACTTATGCCAATATGGGTGCACTTGTAACAGCTCTTTTCAAAGACGGTTATTATGTAGTGTTTTATATTGTGGCACTGCTGTTACTGGGATTTCACTTGGATCACGGCTTTCAGTCGGCATTTCAATCGCTTGGGTTGAATCATACACGTTATACACCGGTTATTAAAGTAATCGGAAGGCTTTATTCGATTGTGATTGCCCTTGGATTTATTGCAATACCTGTAATTATTTATTTCTTTAAATAAGCTAAGAACGACATGACAAAATTAAATTCAAAAATACCAAATGGCCCATTGGCAGAAAAATGGACAAATTTCAAGACCGAATTAAGTCCTGTCAACCCTGCCAACAAGCGGCGTATTGAAATCATAGTAGTAGGTACGGGGCTTGCAGGTGCTGCTGCTGCTGCCAGCTTTGCGGAGCTTGGTTTCAAAGTAAAAGCTTTTACATTGTTAGACAGTGCACGCCGTGCGCACAGTATTGCTGCACAAGGTGGTATCAATGCTGCCAAAAACTATCCCAATGATGGTGATAGCGTATACCGCTTGTTTTATGATACAATTAAAGGTGGCGATTACCGTGCACGCGAGGCGAATGTATACCGTCTTGCGGAGGTAAGTAATGCCATTATCGACCAATGTGTGGCACAAGGGGTGCCTTTTGCACGCGAGTACGGCGGATTGCTTGATAACCGTTCGTTTGGTGGTGCATTGGTTTCACGTACTTTTTATGCACGCGGTCAAACCGGACAACAGTTGTTGCTGGGAGCTTATAGCGCTTTGAGCAAAGAAGTCGGGAAAGGGACAGTAGAGCTGTATACCCGCCGCGACTTTATGGACTTGGTCCTTGTTGACGGTCGTGCACGAGGCGTGATTATGCGTAATATGATTACCGGTGAGCTTGAACGCTATGCCGCACATGCCGTTGTATTGGCAACAGGAGGTTACGGAAATGTATTCTTCCTTTCTACCAATGCCATGGCAAGTAATGGTAGTGCCATCTGGAAAGCACATAAAAAAGGAGCATTCTTTGGAAATCCCGGCTTCACACAAATTCACCCCACCTGTATCCCTGTAAAAGGAGATTATCAGTCGAAGCTGACGCTCATGAGTGAAAGCCTTCGTAATGACGGGCGCATCTGGGTGCCTCTGGAAAAAGAAGATGCCGAAAAGATTCGTCGTGGCGAACTGAAACCTACCGATATTCCGGAAGAAAAACGCGATTATTATCTCGAACGTCGATATCCCGCTTTCGGTAACTTGGTGCCACGCGACGTGGCCTCACGTGCTGCAAAAGAGCGTTGTGATGCAGGCTACGGAGTAGGAAAAACAGGACTTGCCGTGTATCTCGACTTTGCCGATGCAATTAATCGCCTTGGCAGAAACGTGATTGAAGCACGCTATGGCAACCTCTTCCAAATGTATGAAAAGATAGTGGATGAAAATCCCTACGAAACACCAATGATGATATTCCCGGCAGTACACTACACCATGGGTGGCCTTTGGGTCGACTATGAACTGCAAACAACCATACCCGGATTATTTGCAGCCGGTGAAGCCAATTTCTCGGACCATGGAGCAAATCGTTTGGGGGCTTCGGCATTAATGCAGGGCTTGGCAGACGGATACTTTATCCTGCCATATACAATCCAAAACTATTTGCACGATCAAATTAGAGTGCCTTTCTTTAAAACAGATTCGCCTGAATTTGAACAAGCTGAAAAAGATACTCGTGAAAGAATTGATAAGTTGCTGAATGTGAAAGGAACGAATACGGTTGATAGTTATCACCGTAAACTAGGCCTTATCATGTGGGATAATGTAGGTATGGGACGTAATAAAGCAGGTCTGGAAAAGGCTTTGGTACTCATACGTGAGCTACGCGAAGACTTCTGGAAGAACGTGAAAGTGCCCGGAAAGAATGAGATGGTAAATACCGAACTTGAGAAAGCATTACGCGTAGCCGATTATATGGAGATGGGTGAGCTTATAGCAAAAGATGCGCTTATGCGTGAAGAGTCATGCGGTGGACATTTCAGGGAAGAATACCAAACCCCTGAAGGTGAAGCAATGCGTGATGATGAAAACTTCAATTTTGTGGGAGTGTGGGAGTACAAAGGCAAAGATAATGAGTTTGAACTCTATAAAGAATCGCTTGATTATGAATTTGTACAAATTCAACAGCGCAACTACAAATAGTCTGATAACGCAATTTCACTTTAAAAACTGTAAAAGATGGATTTAACATTAAAAATATGGAGACAAGCCTCCGCAAATGATAAGGGAGATTTTGTCGAGTATCCCGTAAAAGATATTTCTCCCGACGCTTCATTCCTAGAGATGCTGGACATATTAAATGAAAGTCTGGTAAAAAATGACGAAGACCCTGTAGCATTTGACCATGATTGCCGTGAAGGAATTTGTGGTGCCTGCGGTATGTTTATCAACGGAAGACCACACGGACCGGATCAAGGAATTACCACATGTCAGATGCATATGCGTCACTTCAATGATGGCGAAACAATTGTCATCGAGCCTTGGCGCGCAAAACCATTTCCGGTAATAAAGGACTTGATGGTAGACCGTACTGCCTTTGATGAAATCATTCAAGCTGGCGGATTTATTTCCGTACGTACAGGCGGAATCCCGGATGCAAATGCAATTCCAATTCCGAAACGCGATGCAGATATTGCTATGGATGCTGCAGCATGTATTGGCTGTGGAGCCTGCGTAGCCGCATGTAAGAATGCCAGCGCCATGCTGTTTGTTGCCGCAAAAGTATCACAGTTTGCACGCTTGCCGCAAGGTAAAGTGGAAGCACGTGAACGTGTGCAAAATATGGTAGCAAAAATGGATGAGCTGGGATTTGGAAATTGTACAAACACCTATGCATGTGAAGCAGAATGCCCGAAAGAGATTTCTGTGCGACATATTGCACGTATGAATAGCGAATTTTTGCTTTCGAAACTTGCAACACAGAAAAAATAATACTTTTAAGTGTTATTATTTTTATTTTATAATTAATGGAAGCCGGCTTGCCGGCTTCTTTTTTTGCGTTATTTCTGACGATTTTAGTGTAATATTTCGTGTTTCAGTAATCGATACACTGAAAATCAATAATTTTACACATTATCGTTACGAAGTATTTGGATTATGAAAATGAAATCAATTTGTTTAAAATATTTTCGGCTGACAGTAGTCTTGTTTTTTGTTTCCCATGTTTTTTATGGCTGCAAGCCAAATGTGGAGCAGCCT
>CAZQBU010000069.1:0-7614 GCA_964592175.1 uncultured Lentimicrobiaceae bacterium | reverse complement strand
GGCTTAATGCTTCATGCTCTTTTTTTATTACGCTACGCTCCATAAAAACGCAATTTCGCATTGCCCAAAGCTGTCGCTTGAATAAGCTCCTACGCCAATTAACAACAAATGCAAGGGTTATATCTTTTGTATTGGCGGCATTTTACTCGCTGCGTTAATGCTATTTAGTAGTTATTGAAAATAAATCTTTTGCGATTCATATTATCAAGCATAATTGAATTTAAAAACACTTCAAAACAGCGCCGGGCTGGGCGGGGAGGTGGGCATGAATGGGGGAGCAGCGCCTGCCTGAGAATTGACAAAGCATAATAAATCTTGCAAGGCAGGCCACGAAAGAATTCGTGGTCTGTTATAGCTTGTTAGGAGTAGTAAAATCTTCTTTAAAGCAAACTCATCCCACTTAATTTTATTAATGGATGAGAAAAATCTCCTAGCAAGCGACGTAACCTTGCTTAGATTTATATGCTTTGTCAAGTGCGGGGAGACCGATTATTCATGCTTGATTTTTAGTCCTTTTTATCAAGAAAAAGGACGAAAGAAGAATTTATTGCTAAGTTTTTTGGTTTAATGCATGAGTCTTAAGAAAAGCACGAAATGGTTCTCCTTGTAACGGATGGACCCTTGCTTAGATTTACGCACTTTTGTGTCCCGAAAACTTTCGCGGAGTGGGGAGCCCATTTATTCATGCTTGATTTTTGCGTCCTTTTTATCAAGAAAAAGGACGAAAGAACTTATATGTTTTGTGTGTAGAAATGCTATTTAGTAGTAATTGAGAATATATCTTTTGCGATTCATATTATCAAGCATAATTGAATTTAAAAACACTTCAAAACAGCGCCGGGCTGGGCGGGGAGGTGGGCATGAATGGGGGAGCAGCGCCTGCCTGAGAATTGACAAAGCATAATAAATCTTGCAAGGCAGGCCACGAAAGAATTCGTGGTCTGTTATAGCTTGTTAGGAGTAGTAAAATCTTCTTTAAAGCAAACTCATCCCACTTAATTTTATTAATGGATGAGAAAAATCTCCTAGCAAGCGACGTAACCTTGCTTAGATTTATATGCTTTGTCAAGTGCGGGGAGACCGATTATTCATGCTTGATTTTTGCGTCCTTTTTATCCAGAAAAAGGACAAGCAAACATAGTAAAGGATTGGTATTCATAGGTTTAATGCAGGAGTTATAAGATAAGCATGAAATATTCCTACTAATAAGCAACGCAACCTTGCTTAGATCGATAAGCTTATGAATTGGTAAATTATGTAGGCTAGAAACTAATTACAGCCTGGCTACTAAATTCGTCAAAAACACAAAATCTTGCACGCTCAGCTGTTCGGCTCGCTTGGAGAGTATTTCATGCGTCAGGGCATCGGGAGGAAGTATACTGCGTAAGGCATTTCGTAATGTTTTGCGGCGTTGATTGAAAGCCTGCTTCACTACTTGAGTAAATAAAGCGGCATCACAACCTAATTCGGTGGTATTGTTGCGTTTTAAACGTATTACAGCCGATTTCACCTTTGGTGGAGGGAAAAACACCTGCTCATTTACCGTAAAACAATATTGAATATCGTACCAAGCTTGTAGCAATACACTTAAAATGCCGTAGGTTTTACTTCCGTGTGCTGCCGCAATACGCTCTGCCACTTCCTTTTGTATCATACAAACCACTTCCGGGACCATATCCTTATAATCAAGGATGTGAAAAAAGATTTGGCTGCTGATATTATAGGGGAAATTCCCTACGACAGTCATGTTTTTGTCTGTCACTTCATCCAGTGCAAGCTTTAAAAAGTCGGCTTGAATGATTTGATCTTGTAATTCCGGAAAATGCAGCTCCAAAAACTCTACCGATTCGCTATCAATTTCCACTAATTTGAGCTGTTTTCCATATCTCGGCAATAAAAAGCGTGTTAGTACGCCTGTCCCCGGACCTATTTCCAATACGGTATCTGTGGTGTCTGCCGGCAGCGCAGCAATCTTTTGTGCGATATTCTGATCGCTTAAAAAATGTTGTCCAAGATGTTTCTTTGGGCGTACCATATTATAATATCAAAAAGAGTCGCCACGAAGGCTGCGGTACTTTTGTCGTGCTTGTACGGCGTAAATACTGGCAGGATATTGTGTGAAGATAGCTTCAAAACGCTTGCGTGCCTCATCCGTATTTTTAAATTCGTTTTCAAATAATAAAGCACTTTGAAATAAGGCATCATCGGCTAGATAGCTATCCGGAAAATGCTCATAAATCTGGCTGTAAAGGCTATCGGCAGTCTTAAAGTCAGCTTGCTTCTGCAACACCTTGGCTTTGGTAAGCAATACATGAGGTCGCAACGCGTAGTTCATATCAAACTGAAGCAGCGAGTCCAAAACTTGCAGGGCATCACTTCCTTTGTTTTGATATACCATCAAATCAGCTTTGGAAAATGCCCGCAGGCTGAGGCCGGTAGTATCGTCAAACATATTGTCGCGTATGAGCAGCGACAGCTTGAGTGCATCATTGGAAATTAACTTTGATGTGGCGGCTTTTAACACATCCAGCTGTGCCAAAGCCCAAGCAAATTCGCCAATATAATAGCGCAGTCGTGCATTTCGAAAACGTGCTTCGTGTGCAATCGGCTCGCTTTTAAGGGCTTTATCAACCTGGCTGTATAATAATGTGGCTTCCCATACATCATTTTGGTAGAGCAGCAAATCGGCTATATGCAGTTTAAGGTTTGCCAGCTCTTCGGGGCGTAGTGGCAGCTGTAAACTTTGTTCCATCAAGCTTTGGGCTTCCTTGGGCTTATCCATTTGATAGCTTAAAATACTGGCTTGTATAATAGCGAGCTCATAGGTTTCACGGTTAAATCCCAAATCCTCAAATGCGCGATCAATATCTTTGCTAATCTGTTGATACACTTTGATATCCGTTCCATATTGCTGTTCTGCGATGGTATATCTGGCAAGTAATTCCCCTTTTAATGCATCCACATAATAGGGGCTGCCGCTCCCTTTCTTCAGCACATATGCAAAGCCGTCTTTTGCCACCTCATACTGCCTGTTCGACAAGCTGATGCCGGCAAGCTCTAAAATTTGCAGGTCGCGGTCGCCCATACGGCGGTCGAGTGCTTTTTCTTGAATCATGGCAAGCTCATAATCCTTTTCTTGTAGGGAAAACCAAATCAGCAGCTCATTATAAATGGAATGCTCTGTCTGCTGTTGAGCTTTTACTAGCAGCTTGCCACGTATCATATCCGACATGCTGTCGTCAAAATCCATCAACAGCATGTTTTGTATTCTGTTTTTAATTAAATCCTGCTGTTCCGGGCGCTCCTGCAGATATAATAGATAATGATCCATGGTCAAGTCAAACTTCCCCATGATTTGGTAAACATTCGACTTTTCAAGATAAAAGCCGTAATTCACCTCCGCCATTTTACTGCCTCTTTCGTATGCTTTTAGCGCAAACTCATCCAAACCTCTGATTCTAAATGCGTTGGCAGTGCTGCTAATGGTGTTTCGTACCGCCGGCATTTGGCGAATCATTTTTTCAAAATAGTCGTTTGCCCTTTTGGTATTTCCTCTAAGCAGCTGAATATATCCAAAGTCTACATCCGTTTGCACATTTTTTTGCTGCTTTTGGCGTTTTTTTATAAGCTTATCGGCTTCGTCATAGTCCTGCAGCTGTATGAGGCAGTTTAAATAGTTGTTATAATAATGTTGTGCGTTATATGTATCATACAATCTCGCATAAATCTGCTTCGCTTGCTCCCATTCCTTATTTCTGTAAAATTCATTCGCCAGGCGCTCATCTATTGCTCGTTGATTCGCCTGCTCTTGCTGTTTGCTAGTCCTTTGAGCTTGAGAGGGTAGGGCGGGGAGTGTTACGAATAAGGCAAGAAATATAACTAAACGAAAGATGTGATTCATGGATTAAAAAAGATATTATAGTGCTTGCTGTAATGTTTCAATTAGCAATTGATGTGCATTCCAACGGTTGATATAGTACTCAAGCTCAAGGTGTATGGTGTTTGCTATTTCTGCTTCATCATTGAAGAAATACGCAGCTTCCTCAAGCGGTATTGTTTGGTTTATCATTTCTTCTTTTAAGGCATGTAGCTGGTCCAGACTGTATTGGCAGCTTGCTTCAAGCCGTGGTATATTATCTTCTACGGCAACCAAAAAGTTTAACGCATTTTGTAAATCTTCTTGTGCATTTGTGTTATCCTTAAATGCAGGCTCTTGCAGCAATGCATTCAGCTGTGCAAAGCGCTGCAATACGGCTTCGCCCGTCAGCTCCCGGATGAAATTTCTGTCTGATTCAACTTGTTCGATAAGCATATCAATGCTTTTCAGCTCTTCGCTAATGTCTTGAGGTGCAGTTTTTGTGCTGCAAGCTGCTAAAAGAAACAGTCCTACTAATAGGCTGCTACTAACGAATAATGTCAAAGCCGGTATAAGCTTGTAATGCTTTTGGTATTTTAATGCCTTCATTTGTTTGATTATTTTCGAGTAAAGCGGCTACAATTCGCGGCAATGCCAATGCGCTGCCGTTTAAGCTGTGCGCCAAACGTATTTTCCCTTCTTTATCTCTGATTCGTAGCTTCATACGATTTGTTTGAAACGACTCAAAGTTGGATACCGAGCTCACTTCCAGCCACATTTGTTGGGCAGCGGAATATACTTCAAAATCGTAGGTTAGTGCCGAAGCAAAGCCCAAATCACCTCCGCAGAGGCGTAGGATACGATAAGGTAGTTCAAGCTTGTCGAGCAGGCTTGCTACATACGTACGCATTTCTTCGAGTGTCTGATACGATGTTTCAGGAGCTGTAATTTGTACAATTTCTACCTTATCGAACTGATGCAGGCGATTCAATCCGCGCACATGCTTACCCCAAGAGCCTGCTTCGCGACGGAAACAGCTGGAATATGCCGCATTTTTCTTCGGAAGCTCCTGCTCATTGATGATGAGGTCGCGATAAATATTTGTTATGGGCACTTCTGCCGTAGGAATCAGGTACAAATTATCCAATGGAGCATGATACATTTGCCCTTCTTTATCCGGCAGCTGTCCGGTGCCGTATGCCGATGCTTCGTTTACGAGCAGCGGAGGCTGCACCTCCAAATAGCCTTGTGCAACGGCATTATCCAAGAAGAAATTTATCAAGGCACGCTGCAAACGAGCCCCTTGACCTTTATAAAAGGGGAAGCCGGCTCCGGTAACCTTGTTTCCGAGCTCAAAATCAATTAAATCATAGCGCGTGATAAGCTCCCAATGTGGTACGGCATCGGCCGCAAGCTGCGGCATGCTGCCAGCTTCGGCTATCACCTCATTATCCTCAGAGCCTTTGCCTGTTGCAACCGATTCGTGCGGAGTATTTGGTATTTCTACCAGCTTTTCCTGAATCTGTTGCCTTACTTCTTGCAATCGATCGCCCAAAACTTTGGACTGCTCCTTTAAAACTGTCGTCTTGCCCTTTAAAGCCTCTGCTTCTTCCTTTTTACCGCTCCCATACAGTTTGCCAATCTCTTTGGCAAGCTGATTGCTTTGAGCCAATGTTTCATCGTGTTCCTGCTGAAGAGCTTTACGCTCATCATCCAATTCAATGAGTTCATCAATTAAGTGAAGCTGACTAAAGCCTCTTTTAGAAAGTCGCTGAACAGCATCTTCTTTCTGTTCGCGTAAATAAAGCAAGCTGAGCATAAAATTTGATTTTATTTTTGTACAAAAATAATCTTTTTATAAAGACTGCGAATTTAACCTGCTTAATTCATAAATTTAATTTTGAGAAATTTTAAGGCATGAGCTGTGAAGCTGTAGCAAACTACCAATAAAATCTCATAACACAATAATCTTAAGCATATGACGATAAATTTAGATTGACAAGCGTATGAATTGGTGAATTATGCAGGTTAAAACGAAAAACCCGGTCTGCAATCGCATCCGGGTTTACTATTTTTACGATTAAATCGTTTTTATCCTATCTTTATTATTCAGCCGGAATAACTGAAACAAATGATTTATTGTCTTTGCGTCTTGCAAATTCAACTTTTCCATCCACTAATGCGAAGAGGGTATGGTCTTTACCCATGCCTACATTCGTTCCGGGATGATGTTTGGTGCCGCGCTGGCGTACAATAATATTACCTGCTTTGGCAATTTGTCCACCGAAAAGCTTTACTCCAAGTCGTTTGCTTTCTGATTCGCGACCGTTCTGAGAACTACCTACACCTTTTTTATGTGCCATGACTTATGATTTTTTCGGGTTATTAATTATTCAGTAATAGATTCAATGACAAGCTTGCTAAGGTATTGGCGATGGCCGTTCGATTTTTGGAAACCTTTTCTTCTTTTCTTCTTGAAAACAGTTACTTTATCGCCTTTCAGATGCTCAATCACCTTTGCTTCTACCTTGGCGCCTTCAACAACGGGAGTGCCTACTTTAACACTTCCTTCATTATCGATAAGGAATACCTTTTCAAATGAAACATTGCTTCCTTCTTCCGCGCTTAGGCGGTGAACAAAGATTTGCTGGCCCTGACGAACCTTAAATTGTTGTCCTAGTATGTCAACTATTGCGTACATATTATTTCTTGCTTAAACAGATTATACTGATTCAAAATCGGACGGCAAAAATACAAAATATTTTGATTTACAAAACATTTGAACTAAAAATTTTACAACAAACTGAAAATCTTTGCATTTCCAAGCAAAATCTTAGCCGATTTATGCCCCAAGACAAAATGAAAAGTTGCTGTTTTTGTCTTGTTTTCTTCATCAAAGACCTCCAAATCCGGGATAAATGCCTAAAAGTAAGCCCCACAACTACTCTTTGTGAAAAAAATTGCACTATATTTAAAAAAAATGCATAAAATATTTTAAAAATATATAAAAATGAATATATTTGTACAGAGAATTTACAGAAAAAACAAACAGTCTGTATAATTCTTGAATTTCATCTTAACCAAAACTTATTTATTATGAAACAATTAACAGCGAAACCTCCGTAAATTCAGACTGAGAATTATTTTGCAAATTGATGGTGAAATCATGCATGATTTGAGTGGATTTTTGCGAAACAATTCATCTTTTTGTACACCTTATTGATAATTAACCCGAAATTAATCACTGGTAGTAGCATTTTACTGCAAAAATTCCATGTTTTTTAGTTCGTTCTTTGAGAAAATAATGTGTTTGGATGTAAAAAATAAAACGTCATTCGCGATTTAGCCTGCTTAATTCATGAATTTAATTTTGAGGAATTTTCAGGCGTGAGCTGTGAAGCTGTAGTAAACTACTGCGAACAACTCATAACGTAAAAATTACCGAAATTAAATCAAAATTCATTTTATGATAAACGCTTTTTTAATTTATTACTGAAATCTTCTAGTGCAATGATTATAATCTTATTATGATAAAGTTAAATCGATAGTCTTAATGAATTGGTGAATTATGCAGGTTAGACTGAGGGAACTTAATCTCAATTCATAAATCTTTTATCTTGAACATCGAATCGATATTATCAACAAACAATATATATAATGTAAACAATTCTAATTCAATTTATCTTAACCAAAATTTTTTATTATGAAACAAAAAGCTACACCTTTATTATCGTTTTTTACGATAGTTTTGGCGCTGA
>CAZQBU010000068.1:5390-7694 GCA_964592175.1 uncultured Lentimicrobiaceae bacterium | reverse complement strand
AGATACAACTTATTTAACTGACAACCAAATATTTAAGCGTTTTCTGAAAGTGCCGAATTAAATACATTCGCTTGAGGCTTATATGCACTTTTTGCTATTTTATTTTAGCTATGGACGGAGTGTTACCTTCGTTCCTTTTTGATAAAAACTCCGATTTAATGACTTTTGTGCTAAGTAGCAGCAGAACCTACAGTAAGTATAGTTAACTAAGAGGTAAGTTTATAGAAAATTGTTCTAAATCTATTTAATAGATTAAACAAAAAGTACTACTTATGATACAACTACTGTTAATCAAAAAGCTAGGAGTTATTTCCAGTTGCTTTTGCTTACCGTTTGCATTGACCTTCCTCGGAAAATCCAAAGATTATTACAGTCATCTCAACCAACTATTTGATCCTTAGGAATTAAGTGCCTTCTATTTATACTATTTATTCAAAATAGAAATTTATTGTTAATTTTTTTTTCAACTATAATACTTTATTCACAAACTTACTAATAATTATAATCATGAAAATCTATACTCGCTTTTTAATAGCTACATTTCTATTTTTTGTAGCGTTATTTATTTTCGATGTTCCTGCATATGCACAACTGCAAAATCAAGTTTATTCAAGTACAGGTTCACATACTTTCACGGTGCCTTCCGGCATAACAGAAATTACTGTTGAAGCATGGGGTGGCGGAGGGAGTGGTGGTAGCCGAACTGGTTCTACAAACCGTGCCAGTGGTGGCGGTGGTGGTGCTTATGCACGTATTACCTTAACTGTTACACCGAATCAAGAGATTACTTTATATGTTGGAGCCGGGTCTAGCTCAACTAGTGCGGGCGGTGATTCATGGTTTATGAATACTGCTACACTTTTAGCCAAAGGTGGAACGTCCGCTAATTCGGCCATTATAGGTGTAGGTGGTTCAGCGGCCGCCTCAAACGGTGATTATACATTTTCCGGTGGTGATGGGGCTGAACGAGCCCCTGGTATTAGTGGTGGTGGAGGTTCTTCCGCCGGTTCAAGTAGTAACGGAAATAATGGCAATGGATCGCTGGGCGGTGCTGCACCTGTTGGTGGTGGAGCAGGGGGTAATGGTCTTAATTCCGCCGGTCCAGGAAATCCCGGAGGAGAACCCGGTGGGGGGGGGGAGGCGGAGCATTTAGCAAGAATGTTGGCGGTAAAGGTGGTGATGGGCAGATAATTGTCAGCTGGGATGAATGCAATGATGCTGTTTTAACTCTTACATCAGCTCCCGGAACAGATACCCAAATAGTTTGTGTTAACACACCAGTAACGCCAATTACCTACTCGGTACAATATGCTACTGGCGCTACTGTTTCAGGCTTGCCAAGCGGTGTAACCGGAAGTTATAATAATGGTATACTTACTATTTCGGGTACGCCCAGCACAACTACGGACAGTCCGTTTACTTATACTGTAACAACAACCGGCTCATCCCCATGTGAAGAAGATAGTAAAACGGGTACAACTTCAGTACATCCTATCAGCGTAGCCGGTACAGTCAGCAGCGATCAAACCATTTGTTATGGCAGTGTACCAAGTCCGCTCACATTAAGTGGTTCTGTAGGAGATATCCAATGGCAGTCATCCGGTGATAATTTGAGCTTTAGTGATATTAGTGGCGAAACAAGTGCAACTCTTAGCATAAGTGCACTCACAGCAACGACATACTATCGTGCTGTTGTTACAAGCGGCGTCTGTTCTTCTGCTACCTCGGATGTGATTACTATCACTGTCGATCCTATCAGCGTAGCCGGTACAGTCAGCAGCGATCAAACCATTTGTTATGGCAGTGTACCAAGTCCGCTCACATTAAGTGGTTCTGTAGGAGATATCCAATGGCAGTCATCCGGTGATAATTTGAGCTTTAGTGATATTAGTGGCGAAACAAGTGCAACTCTTAGCATAAGTGCACTCACAGCAACGACATACTATCGTGCTGTTGTTACAAGCGGCGTCTGTTCTTCTGCTACTTCGGATGTGATTACTATCACTGTTAATCCCATACCTGGCAAAGCAGTAGTTGAAACAACTGCACCAACATGTGATGCAGATGGCAGCGTGCAAATCACAAATTACAATAGTGATTATATGTATCAGTTTTTCACCTTACAAAATGTACCTCAAGTTACGGTAGATAATAACGGAAACATAATCGGGGCTGTCTTTGGAGTCACATATAATATATCTGTATCCTATCAAGGTTGTACCTCTGCTTTACCCAACACACAATTTGTAATTGAAGAGCAGCTTCCTTCACCTGAAGCGGCTGAACTGGATATTTCTGAAGCAG
>CAZQBU010000068.1:0-5290 GCA_964592175.1 uncultured Lentimicrobiaceae bacterium | reverse complement strand
AACTTTGGGTGCGCTTTGGACCGGATGGCTGTGCATCAGGAATTGTTGAATTCACTATTGAAGAAGCACTGCCTGTACCGGCAAGCCCTGCATTGTCAGTTAATGATCCGGATTGTGAAAACTCCGGAACTGTACAAGTAACGAACTTCGATCCTGAATTAGAGTATATCTTTTATCTTGATGAAGTAGTACCTATGGGTTCCGCAGCCCTTGAGTCGGTATCAATTGACGCAAACGGTCTTATCAGCGGTGAAGCAGGTAATTATATCGTCATTGCCACCAATGGCATTTGTGATTCGGAAGCTTCTGAATTTAGTATTGAAGAGCAGCTTCCTTCACCTGAAGCGGCTGAACTGGATATTTCTGAAGCAGATTGCGGCATTAATAGCCAAGTCAGGATTACAAATTACAGCCCGAATTTATATTACGAATTTGAACCCTCGGCATCAATTGATGAAGAAGGATATATCCTTGGCGAGCCGGGAGATTATGAACTTTGGGTGCGCTTTGGACCGGATGGCTGTGCATCAGGAATTGTTGAATTCACAATATTACCGATGATTCCGGCACCAAGTTTTGTAGTTAAAGCCATTGAACCGGAGTTCTGTTATGGACTTGGCTCATTTGAATTTACATTCACCAATATTGCGGATGGTACGTATGATATGCATTACGATGGCGGTAGCTTCAAGGATGTAATCATCCTAAATGCAATGGCTACTGTTGAAGATGTAGCAGTAGGAGAATATAAAAACTTAACTATTGTAAATGAGTACGGTTGCAGTTCTGCCGCAGATATCACAATATATTTAAACAATTCAGAAGCACCTGCACTACCACAACTTATTGAAAATGATGATGCGACTTGCTTGTCAAATAGCACAGTAAGCTTTGTAAATTATTCAAGCTACTCGTCTCTTGCCGTATTTACATTCCATGGCGATAATTCACACCTGATTGAACTGAGTGAAGATGGAGTGATAAGCGGTCCAGCAGGAACATTTAATATTGTTGTTTGGGAAACTGCATGCCCCACGCCTCCAATCTCTTTCGTAATCAATGAAAAGCTTCCGACTGCAGATGCGCCTATTATTGCAACGACAAGCGGAACTTGTGAAGCTGACGGAACAGCTAAAATTCAAAATTACGAGTCTGAGTTTACTTACGAATTTACTCCTGCTGTTATTGCGCTAGATGCCCAAGGTAATATCGATGCTACAGCAGGAAGCTATAGCGTCATTGCAATAAATACTGCTGGATGTGAATCGGAAGCCACAAGCTTTGTAATTGAAGAAAAACTAATTTCGCCTGTTGCGATTGTATTGGATGTTGTTTCTGCCACATGTGAAGCAGCAACAACTGCGGTAATTACAAATTATGATGCTGCCTTGACATATGTGTTCTTCCCTGAAGGTCCGTCAATTACTACTGAAGGAGATATCTTGGCGAATGCAGGAACATATAGTGTATATGCCACAAACGGTGATTGCCAAACAAAGGTCGTTGAATTTGTTATCGAAGCACAATATCCAACACCAACGCTTATTGTCACAGCT
This sequence comes from uncultured Lentimicrobiaceae bacterium, assembly GCA_964592175.1. Classification (GTDB taxonomy): domain Bacteria; phylum Bacteroidota; class Bacteroidia; order Bacteroidales; family F082; genus JALNZU01. Next base: position 3,734 of record CAZQBU010000068.1, on the reverse strand, counting down.
GTTGATCCGATTAACTGCGATGAGAATGGCTATTTAAACTTTGAATTCACAAATGTTTTGGATGGAAGCTATACCATCAGCTTTGATCAAGCTGAATTCACTAATGTGTTGGTTCAAAATGGTTTGGCAAGTGTGGAAGCCGCCCCCGGACAATACAACAACCTTATGATTTCAAATTCATACGGATGTTCTTCTGCAGAAGGGGTAAATGCAGTCATTCATACTCCCGAGCATCCTGAAGCACCTCAAGCAGTCACCGAAGTATACTGTTACAACGGAGAAGAACATACTGTTACAGCCGTAGTTCCCGAAGGACAGACTGTCAAGTATTTCAGCCTTGATGTTACCGGAGGTCCCGGTGAACCCATTGAAGCACTTGTAGCCACTGAGTCCGGCATTTATAATGCATGGGCTGTAGCTGTTAACGAACAACAATGCGAAAGTGAACCCGTATTAATCACGATGATAATACATCACAGCCCGGTAGTAGCAATTGAAACAATTGAAAATACACCGCTGCATGAAACAGTTACTATTACTGCTACACATAGCTCCATTAGCGATCCCGGCTTTGAGTATCCGGCCTATTATAGCCTGCATATTCAAGGTGCAAGCGGTAACTATGTCTACACAACACCGGAACCAACGGACCTATTTATTCATAGCTTAAATACTGATTTATTGGGCTTGGGTGAAGCGGTTGTCGGTATAAGTGCCACATATGTATTTGACCATACTGAATTTACTGTAAGTTGTGTAAGTGAAGTTGCTCAAACTACATTCTATGTAGGTGATTCAAGCGCTATAGCATATAATGTAAGCGCATCGGCAAATCCAAGTAATGCTGGTCATATCTTTGGTTTGTTACCAAGCTATTTTGAAGGTCAACAAGTTACTGCTACAGCCGTTGCCAATAACGGATTTGTATTCTCACATTGGACTGCAACAGGAATTGAATTGGATAATAGTACTCTTGCTGCTATTGAGTTTGAAATGCCCGGAAATAATGTGCAATTAGTTGCACACTTTATTGCATCCGGAAACAGCCTGAGTGGAACAATTCGTTACTTTAACCAGTCCATAAGCCTGATACCCGAAGAAGCAAACATCATGATTGCACTTTATAAGGGCGAAGAGCTCATCGTAGGACCAATGGATACTTCCACAGGCAGCTATGACTTTGGAGATGTGATTGTACCGGGTGAAAACTATACAATCCGCCTCTGGGAAGATGATATAGTAGGGGAGAGCTGGAGTTGGAACAATTGGGGAGGAGTGAATGCCACTGATGCCCTTATTACAAGCTATATTGCAGCACAAAATCCATCAATCACACAATTTAATTGGATTGCTCCACATAGTGCGACGCAAATTACTGAATTTGCATTTAATGTAGCAAATGTTAATAATGACCGCTCGGTAAACAGTATAGACGCCTTGTTGATTGGTCGTAGAGCAATAGAAATGATTGATGGGTTCCCGAACGGAAAACCAAACTTCCTAATTGCAGGCGGTGATGACTATCCGAATGCACCTACTACCATGTTCGACTATCATGGAGATTACCAGGCCGAAACAGCAGCCGGTGACTTCTATTACAGTGCACCTTATAAAGGAAAAGCAGGTAGTCAAACATTCAACATTTACTATATAGCCTCCGGTGATGTGAATGCATCCTATGTGCCGAGAGTTATGAAAAATCAAATGGCACTGAATTATAACAATGTAGTAGAAGTTGAAGCCGGACAAGAAATCGCTATTCCACTTAGACTTGATCAAGCTGAAAACTTAGGTGCCATGACCATCGGCTTGAAGTATGATAACAGCATCTTAGAAGTCTTATCGGTAGAAAGCAATGTGTTTGAAGCAAACATGATTCACATGAATCCTGAAAATGCCGAAATCAAGCTTGCTTGGTTCGACATCAACGGAAGAGATTATTCTGCACAAGAAGAAATCATCACCGTTCATGCCCGCTTGCTTGCTCCTGCAAACTATCTAACCGATTACTTCATGCTTGACGGTAATACCGAATTTGCCGATCGTGATGCAAAAGTAGTAGATGTGAAGCTGAACACAGTAGCACTTATCAGCGGCACTGCAAACGAACTCATGGCTGATATTGAAGCAGCCGTGCATCCGAATCCGTTTAACAGTGAGACTACTATCAGCTACCTATTACCCGAAAGCGGTAAGGTGCAGCTGATAGTATACAATTCATTAGGTCAAGAGGTAGTAAAACTTGTTGAAGAAGCTCAAGAAGCCGGCCGATACAGCGTGCAGCTTCATGGCGATAAGCTTATAAACAGCGGCACTTACTTCTACAGACTACAATTTGAAGGAGCAACACGTACTCAAAGCCTGAACGGCACGATGATTCACCTTCAGAAGTAAATGAACTGACGGCTGCTAGAATGCTCTAGGGCAAAGCAGCACGAACGACCACAAAAGCGGACTGAAGTTTTTCGGTCCGCTTTTGTTTTATCAGAAGTTCGGGCACTGAGGCTCACGAACTGCTCGAACTGCTTTAAGACCCATTCATTCATGCTTGTTTTTATCAAGAAAAAGGACGAAAGAGTTATGTGTTTTGCGTGTAAAACTATCGCTAGGAGGATGTTTCAACCCTCCGGAACAGTATTTATGCCAGCTTTTAAGTAAACTGAGCATAAACAAACTAAAAACACTTCAAATCTTTCCCGGGTCGGGCGGGGAGCCATGCATGAATGGGGGAGCAGCGCCCGGGTGAATCAAGAAAGCACAGTAAATCTTACAAGGCAGCCCGCGAATACTTTCGTGGGCTGTTTGAGGTTGTAAGGAGTAGAATTGATAAATAGTAATGAAATTTCATTCCACTTGATATCTTCCAGACAAAGAACAAACCTCCTTACAACCGACGCAACCTTGTTTAGATTTACGTGCTTTCTTGAGAGTGCGGAGACCCATTCATTCATGCTTGATTTTTGGTCCTTTTTATCAAGAAAAAGTACGAAAGAGTTATGTGTTTTGTGTGTAAAACTATCGCTAGGAGGATGTTTCAACCCTCCGGAACAGTATTTATGCCTGCTTTTAATAAACAAACTAAAAACACGCGCCCTTTATCTAGGGCTGGGCGGGGAGCCCGCATGAATGCGGAGCAGCGCTCGCCTGAGAATTGGCAAAGCATAATAAATCTTGCAAGGCAGCCCACGAATGTATTCGTGGGCTGTTATAGCTTGTTAGGAGGACAAAAAACAGCTTTTAAAGCAGTTTGTTTCCCAATTTATTATAGTAATGATCAATATAGCACTCCTAACAAGCATCGCAACCTTGCTTAGATTTATATGCTTTGTCAAGTGCGGGGAGGTCGATCATTCATGCAACAAGTTTTGGTACTTTTACTTTAAAAGTACGAAAAGAAACTCAACTAGCACTTGATATTGTTGCCTTGTGCTCCATTCATTCATGCTTGATTTTTGCGTCCTTTTTATCAAGAAAAAGGACGACCAAAGCTATGTTTTTTGTGTGGCAACTGTTACTGGCAGGGTGTTTTGTCCCAAACTTGCGGCAACAGTTTTTACAAAGCTTGTGTCCCTACGAGACAGCTTTTATGCCAGCTTTTAAGTAAACTGAGCATAAACAAACTAAAAACACGCGCCCTTTATCTAGGGCTGGGCGGGGAGCCATGCATGAATGGGGGAGCAGCGCCCGGGTGAATCAAATAAGTGTAGTAAATCTTGCAAGGCAGGCCACCGGAA
>CAZQBU010000067.1:2644-7703 GCA_964592175.1 uncultured Lentimicrobiaceae bacterium | reverse complement strand
GTGAGAAACTTGCCATAATAGTGCATGAGCTAGGGAAAAGATACGGGCAAGATAATAGAATATGGGGCTGGCAGATTGATAATGAACCTCTTGCCACACCGGATTATAGCCCATCAGCTTTAAAAGCCTTCAGAAATTGGCTTGAAGATAAATATGAGCAAATCGAAAAGCTAAACGCAGCTTGGGGTGGTAGCTTTTGGAGTATCCGTTACGATAATTTCAATCAGGTTCTCATTCCCAATGAGATAATGAATGAAGAAGATAAGTTGAGTCCGCATGCAATCCTTGATTTTAAACGGTTTACAGCCGATCAAACAGCTGATTTTTTAAATGAACAAGCTGATATTCTCCGTCAATACATATTGCCTGATCAATGGATTACTACAAACTATACAAATGGCATTGCCGCCGCCGATCCACGCAGAGCCAATCGCTTGGATTTTTCTAGTTTTACCATGTATCCGGTGAGTGGATGGAATGCCTTGGGTGGTAATAATTTCAGGACAGGAAATCCTTATCGTATTTATGAAGCTTGCGATTATTTTCGTTCTATTAGCGGTGTTACCGGACTTATGGAACTGCAGCCCGGGCAAGTGAATTGGGCGTCTGTCAATCCTCAGCTCGAGCCCGGTACGGTGCATATGTGGCTGATGCAAGCCTTTGGTGGAGGCTGTTCATTTGCTTGTACCTATCGCTACCGACATCCATTATTCAGCAGTGAGATGTATCATGATGGAATTGTAGGAACAGATGGAGGTAGCCTCACGCAGGGAGGGAAAGAATTTGTGCAAGCAATTGAAGATATGAAAATGCTTCGAAGCCATTTTACAAAAGATGCCATAATGCCCGAAAAATTAGAAAAACGTAAAACCGGCTTACTTTGGGACCATGAAAATCTGTGGGATTTAGCAATTCAACCTCAAACAACCCAATGGAATACATGGCGATTGCGTAATCTTTTTACCTCTATTGCTAAATCGGCCGGCGCACCTATGGATTTTATTTCAGAACATGATGATTTTTCAGAATATCCTTTCATTATTGCTCCGGCATTTCAACTTATTGATGAAAATCTGGTTGAAAAATGGACAGAATATGTCAAAGAGGGCGGTCATTTGATACTAAGTTGCCGTAGCGGTCATAAAGATAAAAATGGACATTTCTTTGAAGATAAATTGGCTGCTCCGATAACGGATTTGATTGGCGCTGAGATAGAGTTTTTTGATATGCTCCCTGCTTCAAGCCAAGCGGGAGTACAAGCTGCCGGAACAAATTATAGCTGGAGCAGATGGGCTGAAATTCTTAAGCCATTTCCCGAAACTAAAGTGCTTGCGACCTATAGCGATCAGTTTTATGCAGGGAAAGCTGCCGCGACATACCATAAACTTGGCAAAGGCTCGGTGACATTTATTGGCGTACTCACGCATGATGGAGATTTAGAACGTGAAATCGTTCGCAATGTGTACGAAAGGGCAGGAGTGGACATAGCAAATCTGCCTTTGGGTGTTTTTAGCGAATGGCGTGACGGCTTTATGGTGGCGGTAAACTATACCGATAATCCCTATGAAATGAAAGATGCGATAGGCAAAGAAATTTTGATAGGAGAAAATCCCCTGAAAGCAACAAGTATTTTGGTTTGGAAAGAGTAAAAAAAGCTTTAAAAGACTTGATTTCAAGGTGATATACACTTTAAACTCCTAATAAAAAGACACAGCCCGAAGTAAAGAACTTCGGGCTGTATGCGTAATCAATCGGGATGATTATTTGGTTAAGATGATTTTCCCTTGAAGCAGATGCTGCTTGTTTTGACCTTCCAAAATGAGGCGATAATGATAGATACCGCTGCCATTTAGGCTGTTCTTGTCTAATTCAAATAGCTTATTTGATTCAGATACAAAGGCAGTTTGTGTTATAACAGTTTTGCCCAACTGATCAAGAATGCTAATCGTTAGTTTCCCGTTTTCGGGCAGTTGCATATAAATTGCCGAACGTTCTCCAAAAGGATTGGGATACACTTGTGCCCGGAAAGCTTCTTCTTCTTTCACTTTGAGTTTTATGGATTTAATGTGAAGTCCATCAACTGCTTCTGCTGTTGCTGAAGCAAATGAGTTGTTCGCATGGTTTACAAATAATATATTTCCATCGGCAGGTACTTCTTTTACAACTGCTTCAATCATAAGAAGCTCTTCTGCAGAGGAGATGTATTCAGGCATTGAGCCCAACCATCCGATATTGATTTGTGCATTTTGCACATCATGTGTAAATAATGCAGTACTTGTAAGTTCTAATATCTCTAATACGTTTGGATCGTAGTTCAAACTGAAATTGTAGGCTGCCAGCTCTGCATCTTCGGAAATATATACCGGAATTTCAATGCGGTCACCGGGCTGAACTACTTTTTTAATTGCTGCATCAGCATGACGTACTTGCTGCTTTGTGTTTTGTGGCATAAATGAAGCATTCAAATCGCCAACAGGGCTGAGGTAAATATTGAACACATTCAAGCCGTCCGATAATTGTGGCAAGAAGGCTTCATAATATACTTCACTCGCCGGACTTCCTGCTGCATAAGTGCCATGTGTTACAAAAGCTACTTCCGGGGCTTGGGGATAGCATAACTCTTGATGGCTGTCGAGTAAAGCAGCGGATATTACAAAATCATGCTTTCCATTTGGGAAGCTTGTGGCATCGTCACGACCAATAACACGATACATCAGTTGCAATGCATCCAATGAATTAATTTGTCCATTGTTGTTGACATCAGCCAAATCAAATCCGAAATCAGTAATTGAGCCTTCTCCGACTATCCATGGGAAGTTTTCAACTATGGGATTCCCTACTGCCATATAGCTGATTATCAATGCATCAACAGCGTTTGCACCACCCCAGTTGTTCCACATCCAGCCTTTTTCAACACTATTACTGGTATTTGATTCCCAAATACGTATGCTGTAACTATGTTCCTTGTCAAGATTGCCAAATGAATAATATGCATCTAAATTCTCTAATGAATTGCGGCTAATTAATTGACGTGGACGTACTGCAATACCGTTTTCAAACAGTTGAATATAAAATATGTTCTCCGGATTTGGTGTCGGTACAGGAGTTTCATTCGCATTGAATAATTTCAACTGACCGGCAATTGTTTCACGCATAATGGAATCGTCCAAATCCAAAACCAGGATTTCATTGATGCCACCCCGAGGATTTGTAGTGCTTACATTATCCCAATAACCATTATTGGAAGTTTTTACACTAACTATTTTACCGGTAGCCAAATCGCGCTCTTCAACACGTTGTATACCCTTGTTATTTAAGTTGGGCACTATAGCTCCCCAAGAGCCGTTTTGACCGGAGACTTCTTCTCTATAAAATGTCGGATATGAAGTAATTGAAGCGAAATCTATTCCGGTAGTCTCAATACTTGTTCCGTACAATGGTCTGCCACTTCCTCCTGTATTATCATAAATGAAAGCAAAGTTACGAGGTGCTGAAGATGAAACAGCTCGTAATCCCGTGCCGGATTTTTCATCAGCATTTTCGCTGAAGTTAATGACTTGCACAGCTTCAGATGTTAAATAAGTTGCTACTGAAGTGCCGCCTTTACCATCATTTAATCGCAGGCGCATCATCACTTGATTGCCGGGCGTAAATCGTGCATTTCCGCTAGGCTCAACTATAAACCATCCGCTATATTCACCATTATTGTCGCTGACAAACTCACCATAATGTCCTTCATTCTTTAAGCTTGGACTGGTGCTTCTACAGAAGTGATAGCAAGTAGCGTAAATCGGATTACCGGCTCCACCGGCTGTGGGACCGTCTGTTTGACTAACAACTTGATTAATAAATCTATAGGTGCTGTTTGGTAATAAATTACTTATTGTTGCACGGAAAGCATAGGGTAAACGCGTGTTGTTAGTGCCATTCGTTCCTTGCATAAATTGTGGTAAAATCACTGTGGTAAGTGTAACCTCTCCCAGGGTTTTGCTGGATGCCTGCGGATAGTCTCCATCAGTTTTATATTTTATCTTTTCTGCACTTCCGTTATAAGGGAATATGCTGAAATAATATGTGGTTTCGGGTTCTAATCCGTTGAAAGTGAATTCTTCAACACCTGCTCCGATATTTTTTACAAATGCGCCATCCATTTCTGCAATGCCGTCAAGCGGAAGGCTTATTTCTTCAAAGCCTATATCGCTAGCTTTAATGAGATAAGCTTCTGCTGCAGGTAATGCGTCAGTCCAACTCAGGCTGATTGAAGTCATGGAATTTACTGTTGCAACAAAATTAGTAGGATAGCTTTCAGGAGAGTAAATTGCCTCTTCAACTGTACCGATTACTATCAGCTCCAAGGGTTCTGTTCCTTCGGTGCTGATGCTAATCACTTGCTCGTATTCACCTACATCAAGTCCTGCTTTTAAGCGAACAAATAATTGGATTGGCTCTACAAAACCGTTTTCTTGCTTAAGAGTAATCTGTGCTCCAAATTCGGACTGTTCACCCAAGGCAATTTCAAAGTCCTGTGGTGCTGCTACTACGATATCTGCATTTAAGTAGCTGCCTTCTACACTAAATGCTTGAGCTTCGGAAGGTCCTTGTCCAAACACATAACCAAAGCCGTATAGTTGCTGAGGATTCACCGCAATCTGTGGCGATTGATCCAACTCAATCAGCAATACATTTGCCAATCCACCATTCGGGTTTATGGTATTTGTTTGATACCATTGTCCGTCTTCGGATACTAAGGCTTCAATCAGCTGACCATCGGCATTGCTTCGGTGTTCGATGCGCTGTATTCCATCATTATTTACGTTTGGCACGATGGTTCCCCATGCACCTTCCACACCGCTCACATCATTTTTATAAAATGCTGCATATGCATTCACTGCAGCATAATCTACACCCGTTACTTCCACGCTGCTACCTGCTAATGGTCTTTCGTTAGTACCGTAGAGGAAAACAAAGTTTCCTGATTGGAATGTGGAGCTTCCACGCAGAGCCGTTCCCATATTTTCATCCGCTTCTGTTCCAAATGCCAGCATTTGCACTGCTTCAG
>CAZQBU010000067.1:0-2544 GCA_964592175.1 uncultured Lentimicrobiaceae bacterium | reverse complement strand
CATTTTCATCCACCACCTGATTAATATATTTATAGGTGGCATTTGCTTGCAATCCATTGAAAGATGCCCTGAATGCATAAGGTAGACGATTATTATTTGCACCAAAATACAATGGCAAGAGCTCCGTATTCATTTGTGGCTCGGCCAAAGTTGTTGCTGTAGCTTGTGGTAATTCTCCGTCAGTTTTGTACAATATATCGCTCTGACTTTGATTGTATGGGAATATTTTGAAGAAGTATGAGGTGTTTACTTCTAGTGCGTTAAATGTATGAGTTTCAACGCCTGCCGCTACATTTTGCACCAATAAATCATTGTCTTCTACGATTCCGTCTTGTGGATTTTGAATATCTTCAAAACCAATGCTTGAGCCTTTAATTAAATACGCATCTGCTTGTGGAATTGCATCCGCCCATGTCAGCTTAATGCTTTGATGGTCTGTTGCTTCCGCTACAAATGCCGTTACATGGCTTTCAGGATGGAAGAAGTCTTCAATCACGCTTCCGCTTAATGCAATTTCCAAGCTTTGTGCTCCTTCGGTGCTGACAGTAATCACCTGCTCGTATTCACCTACATCAAGTCCTGCTTTTAAGCGCACAAATACTTGGCTTGGCTCCACAATGCCATCATCTTGCGGAAGTACAAGCTGTGCGGTATATCCACTTTGTTCACTTAATGAAATTTCAAAGTCCTGCGGTGCTGCTATAAGGATATCTGCATTTAAGTAGCTTCCTTCTACACTAAATGCTTGCGCTTCGGAAGGTCCTTGTCCAAACACATAACCAAATCCGGATAACTGCTGAGGATTCACTACAATCTGTGGCGATTGATCCAATAAAATCATCAAAATATCATCTTTTCCACCACTTGGATTTACTGTGTTTGTTTCGCCCCAGATTCCATCTTCAGAACTGATGCTTGTAACAACATTCCCGTCTGCCAAGGCTATTTCTTGAACTAATCTCACTCCATTCGCATTGATGTTTGGTACAATCCCGCCCCATGCTCCGTTCATTCCGGCTACTTCATTTTTATAGAAGTCTGCCCAAGTGGTTCCAATAAACTCAATTCCTGTTGATTCAACTTGGGATCCATATAAAGGTCTGCTTTCTCCGTTTTCATTATCAAAAAGTATGACCATATTATTGGGATTAAAGCCGGTACGTCCGACTATTCCGGTTCCATCATTTGGTACGGCTTCAGTACCAAAACTGATAACCTGTACAGGATTATTTAATGTTAAGCGACTATGAATGGCTGTTCCTTCTGCTCCGTCATTTAAGCGAATGCGCATAAAAACCTCATTCCCGGCTGCAAAGCGTGCATTATTGGTAGGCTCGACCATAAACCAACCGATAAAACTACCATTTGCATCTGTAGTAAATTCACCATAGCTGCCGGGCACTGTAAAGGATGGATTGGCAGTTTGACGTGTAATTGTCCCGTCTTCGTTCACATAAATTACGTTTCCTGCACCGTTTGTAGTGGGACCGTCTCCCGCATCCACTACCTGATTTGTATATTTATAGGTTGCATTTGGCACTAAATAATCCAATTTAGCTCTAAATGCATAAGGAATTCGATTTCCGTTTGCCCCATTTGCAATATAAAGCGGTAAAAGTACTTCTGTTGCTGTGGGCGAATTGGTGATCTCAATAAATGAACTTTGAGCCCCAGTTAAGCCAACTGATGTAGCCTCAAGCTGATATGAACCTTCATTATTAAATACAATATCGCTAAAAGTAGCAATACCTGCAATTGCTGTTTGCGTCAAGGTGCCACCTAGGCTTCGTGCACCCATAGCCATGGATATACTGATTTCTCCGGTATAGTTAAAGTCGACGCTTTCATCGGCTCTTCTGGCTTCTACAGTAAAAGCAGTTAGCGGATTTCCTGTTTCTCCGATAGAGGGGAAGTTTACAAAAGCAAGATGGGTAGCAGGATTTTCAATATCTTCATAAATGAAAATATCGTCCACTCTCCATCTGGTGGGATTTCCATTCGAATAATACTTGAACGCAAAATATACGTTGGAACCAATAATATGTGAGATGTCGATATTTCCCGAATGAGCAGATTGTTCTGTCGTACTCACTTCAGGTTTTTCGAATGCGACTTCAGTCCATGCGGCTAAACCAATATCCCCAAGTCCTGCATAATCTGTAGAATAAAACAGCTTTAGATAATTTTCTTCATCATATGTTCCATATTGTGCATAGGTAGTAAAGGACAATATCTCTTGATTGTAATTATCCAAATTAATGCCCGGCAAGATGAGCCAGTGCTCTTCAGGGAAATCACCTTGATGGGCATTGGCAGTTGCAGAATTATTGTAGAAATACCATGGTTTTGAACCACTTACTGTATATAAATAGACATTATTTAGGTTGTCGTCAAATGTTTCGGAATAGGGGAGTGTGCTTGTTAAAGGGTCTTTTATGATATAAGACTGTTCGCCGCTATTGCTGACAGCACCATCATTATCAGTAGCTGAGATGCGATAAAATACTGTAGTCCCATCAGCTTGGGCACTAATGTCGTTCGATG
>CAZQBU010000066.1:0-7984 GCA_964592175.1 uncultured Lentimicrobiaceae bacterium | reverse complement strand
ATAATTGAATTTTTAACCAAATTGAATCTGCTGACCTAAAATGGACAAGTCAGGTTCTGACAATGATCAGCTTGCCCGTTATTACAAGGGCTTCGGGAGCAAAGAAACATCCTACCCGGGCATCCATATCAATCGTTTACAACTTCCTTTACGAATTATGGTAAATAGCGTAAAGAAAGCACGGCAATTTATCAATCGATAAAACGAATCTGTGCTTTTTTGAATGATTTTCGAAAATATGCTCTCAAAAATCACTTTTCCTTTCAAATTCTCCCACTTTGAGTGAAGATATCACCTTAATTATCTTATTTTTGTTCCATAAAATACAGTTTAATGGTACACAATCTAGGAGCTACAAATTCAATTTTTAATCAATTTATTGCCGAATTACGTGATGTGGATGTTCAACAGGACCGCATGCGTTTTCGCAGAAATCTGGAACGAATAGGAGAAGTTTTTGCCTATGAAATCAGTAAGACATTTCCATATGAATCAAAAGAAATCATTACTCCTCTAGGCACTTCAACGATGCAAGTAATTCGAGAGCAGCCTGTTTTGGCAACCATTCTCAGGGCCGGACTACCAATGCATCAAGGTTTATTAAACTATTTTGATGGGGCTGATAACTCATTTATTACTGCCTATAGAAAATACCACAAAAGTGAATCCTTTGACATACGTGTAGAGTATATTTCAAGCCCTGATATAACTAATAAAATCCTGATTCTCAGTGACCCTATGTTAGCAACCGGGGCATCATTGGTGAAATCACTTCGCGGTATGCTTGCTATCGGAATGCCTTCGCATATTCATATTGTTACTGCCTTGGCAAGCGTTGAAGGATTGGAATATGTAAAGCGAAATTTGTCACTCCGGAATCTTAATATATGGATAGGTGCTATTGACGATGAGCTCACTGCACAAGCATATATCGTCCCGGGTCTAGGCGATGCCGGTGATTTAGCATTCGGCACAAAGAATGAATAAAACAAATGAGCCGAAAAACCCATACCGAAAATATTAAAATTGCCTTTGAATCGATCAGAAGCCAATCATTACGTACTATTCTGACCATAGCAATTATAGGTTTTGGGATTATGGCACTTGTGGGAATACTTACCGCAATAGATTCGATAAAATATTATCTTAACGAAAACTTCTCCATGCTGGGAGCCAATACTTTTAGCATTAACAGTAGGGATATGGTCATTCAAATCGGAGGACGTACAACGAGCCCGAAATGGAATAAAACAATTGACTACAGAGAAGCTTCACTATTTAAAAGCGAATTTGATTTCCCTGCCTCTACAAGCATATACACGTATGGCTCAGGCAATACGACCTTGAAATATAAACTGGAGAAAACCAATCCAAATATACAAATTGTCGGGATTGATGAAAACTATTTATTTAATTCGGGATATGAGCTCGAATTTGGGCGCAATATGACTACTGCCGAAGTGGAACAAGGCAGTCATGTGGCCATCTTAGGGAAAACCATTATAAATAATCTGTTCAAAGAAAACGAAAATCCTATTGGAGAAATCATTTCGGTCGGGCCGGGCAAATACCGTATTATCGGAATACTTGAAGAAAAAGGATCAAGCATAGGGTTTAGTGGAGACCAAAATTGCTTAATACCGCTCAACAATGTCAGGCAATATTATTCGCGCCCAAACATGAATTACACTGTCACTGTTCGTACGCATTCGGCAGAAGAGCTAGACTTAGCCATTGAAGAAGCAACCGGTTTGTTTCGTATCATCAGGAAAGATGATACCGGAGCAGAAAGCTCATTTTCAATCATTAAAAGCAATAATATTGCTGATATGCTGATTGATTTAACCGGACAAATTCGCCTTGGCGCTACATTTATTGGGCTGATAACATTATTTGGTGCCGCTATCGGCCTGATGAATATTATGTTGGTATCCGTTACAGAACGAACACAAGAAATTGGAATACGCAAAGCAATAGGTGCAACAAAAGAAACCATTCGAAACCAATTTTTGATAGAAGCAATTGTTATTGCACAAATTGGAGGCTTTTTTGGTATTTTAGCCGGAATCGGAGTTGGAAACCTCCTTTCATTTTTTATTGGAAGCGCATTTATTATCCCATGGGCTTGGATTATCCTAGCTGTGATTTTATGTTTTATCGTAGCTTTGGTTTCCGGATATATCCCGGCAAATAAAGCAGCTGCCGTTGACCCTATTGAATCACTTAGATACGAATAAGTTTAAAATACATGCCACAACTTTATCATAACTTGAATAAAAAATAAGAAATGGGTTACAGCATAACTAAAAGTAAATCAAATTATTTCAAGCAGCAAGAAGCAGCTTCGAAAGGAAGCGATATGCTTCAAATTCACGCTTGAGTTTTGAATTTAACCAAGAGGATTATTGAAGACTTGACTATTAACCCTTGAAAAACGCATTAAAATGGCAAAGAACGAAATTTTGAATCGTGACAGTTTTGGCTCCAAAATTGGCATTATCGCTGCAGCAGTAGGTTCAGCAATAGGTTTGGGTAATATTTGGCGATTCCCATATATAGCAGGTGAAAATGGTGGAGCAGCATTTCTCCTCGTATACCTTTTATTTGTGTTTATTATAGGCATGCCCGTAATGCTTTCAGAGTTTCTAATCGGGCGTAGTGCCCAACGAAATCCTATTGGTGCATACAAAAGACTGGCTCCAAACACAAAGTGGCCACTGGTAGGATATTTTGGATTGATAGCAGCATTTCTGATTTTAGCATTTTACAGCACTGTGGCCGGATGGACACTGGAATACCTATATCAAGCAATCAGCCAAGGGTTTAAAGGCAAAAATGGAGAACAGCTAAATGAGCTATTTGTGAATTTTCACACAAGTGGCTTTCGCCCACTTATTTGGCAAGTAGTGTTTATGTTCATGACTGCTTTCATCGTATTTAACGGCATCAAAAATGGCATTGAAAAGTACACAAAAATACTTATGCCTGCCCTGCTCGTACTAATTATTGGCTTGGGTATCCGATCCGTAACACTGACAGGCGCCTCCGAAGGCTTGAGCTTTCTATTTAAACCCGATTTTAGCAAACTTAATGCCGACAGCTTTCTCCAAGCCTTGGGACAAGCCTTTTTCTCATTGAGCTTGGGAATGGGTACCATGATTACATATGGGTCGTATATCAGTAAAAAAGATCGACTTCCCGGAATTACCTTCTCCGTAACCATGTCAGACTTTGCTATTTCCATATTAGCAGGAATAGCTATCTTCCCTGCAGTATTTGCTTTCGGAATAGCACCTGAATCCGGTCCCGGATTGGTTTTTATCACCTTGCCGATGATTTTTGAACAAATACCCGGTGGCTACTTCTTTTCTATAATCTTTTTCGTATTACTGAGTATTGCAGCACTTACATCTACAATATCGTTATTGGAAGTAGCAGTAGCTTATTTCTCGGAAGAATTAAATATCTCGCGAAAAAAAGCGACCATAATAGCTGCGGTCAGCATTAATCTTTTAGGTGCCCTTTGCACCCTTAGCCAAGGTCCGTTATCATCTTTACAGCTTATGGAGCATAATCTTTTTGATGTGTTTGATTTTGTATCAGCGAATGTGATGTTGCCATTAGGAGGATTCTTGTTGGTTATATTCTTGGGTTGGAAGCTGAAAAAACAAATTATTGTTGACGAAATCACAAATAATAATAGCTTCAAGTTCCGACTATTGCCTGTATTCATGTTTATAATCCGTTATATCGCACCTATAGCTATAGGAATCGTGTTTTTAAACGGATTGGGAATACTCAATTTTTAATATTTTGCCATTTATAAGTTTTATTTACTAATTTGCTGCTCGAATAAGTGTAAAACTCATATTGAGAAACATGAACTTTTTTAAAGTTTTATTTGAGTTTAATAGAAAAGAGCAGTTTGCAATATTGGCATTGGTTGCCATAATGCTTGGAACAATTGCTACGCTTCTTTTGTCAAATCGTTTTATAAAATCGCCCTTTACCGAAGTACAAGGCTTAGATGACAGCATTCAGTTTTATGCGCATTCTTTTTCAAAACAAAAGCCTTCAACAAACAAGCCGGACTTTGATTACAGCAATCCGGATGTTTCCGTAGTCCAACAAAATTTAAATCCTTTCCCATTTAATCCAAATCATTTATCCGAAGAAAAATGGAGAGAATTAGGTTTAAAGGAAAACCAAATCCGAAATATATTAAACTACAAACGAAGCGGAGGCAAATTTTATCGTAATGAAGATTTTGCTAAAATTTACACAATTAGCGCTGAAGAATACGCCATATTGGAACCCTATATTATACTGGAAAATCCGGTACCCACAAACTCGGCATCTCCCGTAGAAAAAACATCGAAAAAGGAAGAAATAAAGACAAACTTTGAACCTAAAGAGCCAAGTGCTCCCATAGAAATCAACCAAGTGGATTCACTCGAACTGATAAAATTACCCGGAATAGGCCCCTGGTTTTCCCATAGAATCTTAAAGTATAGACAGGCATTAGGCGGATATAACCATATTGAACAACTACTTGAAGTATATGGCATTGATGAGCTCAAATTCAATCAGATAAGCCCTTATTTTTTTGTAGAAAATAAGCATATTATAAAACTGAAAATTAATCATCTTACATTTAAAGAATTATTGAAGCATCCATATCTTGAATTCGAACAAGTAAAAGCTATAATGAATCAGCGCGACCGGCGCGGCTTTATTCAATCCGACACTACTTTAATGCGTTTAATAAAGCTTGATGAAGCAGAATTTGAGCGATTAAAACCTTATGTGAGCTATGAATAATCAGTGAAACTAATTAAAATACCATACTTTTGTATAAGCCACTTAAAGAAGCTTCAATTTATGAAGAATAGTAAAGACGAATATGTACCATCTACAAAGCCACTTCGCTTTGGGCTAATGATAAATAGTTTTGAAGTGGAGCAATGGCAGTTTGATAGTATTCGTCAATTGCTTGATGCAGGACATATACCGGAGCTTATTATTTTAAATACAAATAGTGCCCCACAGCTAAGTTTCCGAAATAAACTCAAATCTTATCCTTGGAATCGGCTGTTTTTTAAGCTTTGGTATCGCTTTTGTTTTCGACCAAAAGCAAAAGAAAGACGTGATTTACGTGCTATTATTTCTGAACCAAAAATTTTAGCTGTAAAAACAATTCAAAAAGGGCAAAGACAACATTTTGAAGAGTCAGATATTAAACATATCCGATCACATCAATTGGATTTTATCCTACGTTATGGCTTCAACATTATTGGCGGAGACATCTTAAAAGCAGCAAAATGGGGAGTCTGGTCATTTCATCACGATGATGAGCGCATTATTCGTGGTGGACCTCCCGGCTTTTATGAGGTATATCACAAACATATTAGTAATGGAGTTATATTACAGCAACTTACGGATCGGCTGGATGGGGGCATCATTCTTCAACGTATTTGTTTTCCGGTAATACAACATTCATGGAAGGCACAGTTGGATCAGATTTATATGAAAAGTGCTTACCTCCCATCCCGCGCTGCCAAACTCATTCAGCTAGGACAACTTTGCCCGACACTTTCCAAGTCAAAAGCACCCATCTATAAACCACCGACAAACAGCATCATGCTATTGTTTGGTTTAAAAATGTTTTGGCGCAGAATAGCTTATCATTTACATACTTTACTTCTGCAAGAAGATTGGAATACTGCTGTGATTCCCATTGCGTTGGATGATTTTCTGAAAGACAGTGAAAGTGCTTTGAAGGACATTAAATGGCTTGACAAGCCCAAAAGGTATCAGTATATCGCAGACCCATTCCTAATTGAATGGGAAGATGACACATATGTTTTTGCCGAAAAATTTGATTACCGAACCGGAAAAGGCTTTATTGTTTCAGCCAAAGAATCCGAAGCGTTTAAACACTTCAGAGAAGTACTGCAAATAGAAACACATCAATCCTTTCCATTTGTCTTCATACACGAGCAAAATTTATATTGCCTGCCCGAAAATTTTTCCTCAGGTAAGCTTGACTTATATAAATGGGACAGTGCAGAGCAAAACTTCCGGTTTGCCTCCACTTTGATTGATAATATTGCAGTGATTGACCCCATATTATTTCATGAAAATGACTTTTGGTGGCTGTTGTTCGGAACAAAGGATTTGCCTTCAGGCAGCATAAGTGCAGCTTATTCCGAACACTTTGAAGGTCCATATAAAATGCATACACTGAATCCTTTAAAGACTGATATACAATCATCTAGAAATGCAGGAAGTCCATTTATCAAGGATAACAAGCTGTATCGATTTTCACAAGATTGTGCCGGGAGCTATGGACGCTTTGTACGACTTAATGAGCTAGAAATAACACAAGAATCATTTAAAGAATCTGAAATAAGTGTGATACATCCCAACAAACACAGTAAATTCTCTAAAGGTTTGCATACTATAAACGGAAATTCGCGTTTTACGGTAATAGACGGCAAACGCTTTATCTGTAGTTTATGGGGGCTACGCCATCAATGGTATTTAAAAACCAAAAAAAGATGATTTTACGAAAAATAATAGGCACTTCCGGTTCACGCATATTAAATGCCATATCCAGCATCGTGCTATTATGGATGGCAACCAATTATCTGGGAACAGATGCTTGGGGTACTGCCGGTCTTATCTTACTCGATATATCACTATTGATATTAGTCGCAGATATAATTACTAATCCAATCATTTTTTTTGCCGGTAAGCGAAATCCGCGTCAATTACAGAATCAAGCCTTCAAATGGTTGTTACTCATCTTAATTTCAAGTATTCTTCTATTCGGACTACTATTTCTGGTGTTGCCGAAATTATATTATACGATCGTTCCAAAAGGTTATGGCTGGCATATTATTGCATTGGCAGGACTAAATAGCCTGTTTAACATCAATCAATATATGCTTTTAGGCAGAGAAAAGATAAAATCGTTTAACATCTTATTTATTCTGCAATTCAGTGTCACGCTGATATTTATGGCAATATTCATCTTCGGATTCAACATACGAGATGAAAAAGCATATGTATATGCACTTTACTTTTCTTTCTTATTTACACTGATACCGGGCTATAGCATCGTATTTCTCCATTTCAGAAAGATGGATGAAACAAAACAAAAAGCAAGTTTTAATGAGCTGTTCAATTTTGGTAGCATGACCCAACTGTCCAGTATTGTACATACCTTGAACAAGCGTTTGGGATTTTATGTGATTCGCAATTTTATCGGACTTTCCCAATTGGGAGTTTACCATTCCGGAACTCAGGTAACGGAGGGAATGCGCCTTATCGGGCAAAGTATTGCACTTGTTCAAATAAGTAGTATCGCAAATCGTGATGACAAAAAATATGCTACAGAACTCAGTTTACAACTATTAAAATTCAGTGTCATAGTAACATTTTTGGCAGTATTATTTTTGGTCATGTTGCCAGAATCATTTTTTGCTTTTGTATTTAGCAAAAGTTTCTCAGGCATGAAGCAAGTAATTTTCAGTTTAGGTATCGGAGTTGTAGCCTTATCCGCCAACACCATATTTAGTCATTATTTTGCCGGCACAGGAAGGCCAAAATACAATCTTTACGCCTCATTAGTAGGTCTTTGCGTAACCATTCCGGCTTTATTTATCCTCATACCGGTTTTTGGAGTTCTAGGCGCCGGACTAGCTGCCAGCATGGCGTATATTGCCACCGCAACTTATCAATGGTTCGTTTTTAAAAAGGATACAGCTACTAAAACATCCGAGCTATTAATTGGGAAGGCAGATATCCAATTGGCGAAGCAAGCTGTGAAATCATTATTTAAAAAATCATAAGAAATTTTGCTACTTACGAAAAAAGTATACCTTTGGCACTCAACTAATATTTAAAAACACTAGTGCCATGAATAAGGCACTTTCAGAAAACAGAATAATTTCTAATTTTCGGGATTAAAAACATTTTT
>CAZQBU010000065.1:0-7999 GCA_964592175.1 uncultured Lentimicrobiaceae bacterium | reverse complement strand
CTTTTTATATAGTTCTCCGGCACCGGTTTCATAATAACTATTTTTTAGGGGCGCTACCGCGGCTCCTTTATGAAAGTCTTCCGTAGCTTCCTCTTCAGCAATGTCCATAACATCATCAAACGTTACTACCCCCAGCAGAACTCCTTCCGAATCTACAACCGGCAGAGCTGACATATCATACTTGGACATGACATGGACCGCTTCTTCTCTATCCTCAAATGCTGACAAACTGATAAAGGTATTATCCATAATTTTTTCAATACTAGTATCAGGAGGGTTGAAGATAAAACGCTGCAATTCTAAAGCATCGAGAAGCTTCCAATTAGAATCCGCAACATAGATTACATTCAGGGTCTCACTGTCTTCTTTTCCTTTGGCACGTATCTGCTGCAAACCCTGCCCAATGGTCCACTCGGGTCTGACTGCAACATAATTGGGAGTCATTATACGACCAATACTTTCTTCCGGGTATCCCATCAGTTCCCGGGTTTTCTCCAGTTCCTGAGGACTTAAAAGGTTAAGCAGTTTCTGGGTAACCCGGCCTGGCAACTCTTCAAATAGATTAGTGCGGTCATCTGGTTCCAGATTATGCAGCAAACTTCTGGTCTCCTCATCGCTTAATGCAGTCAGCAATTCATTCCGCTGTTCCCGCTTAAGAAAAGTGAAGACTTCGGAAGATATATGCCGTGGCAAAAGTCGGAAGACAATAACCTGGTCTGCTTTGTCCAGTTCAAATAAGAATTCACCTATATCAGCAACCGGCCAGGCCGATAACTCCTCCCGTAATTTCCCCCACCGCTTGTTTTGAATTAAATTCTGCAAAACTGTGGTATCTAATTCAAGCAATATTATCCCCTGCCTTTATTAAAGCTATATGGCAATAAGTCTAGCAGCCGCAAAAAGCTTTTCAGTAATGGAAAACATATTACTGAAATAGCCTACTCTAAGCTTATCCTGTAGATTATAATACTCCAGACAGCTGGCACTGGAAATGATTTCTACCCCTCGATCTTCCAACTGCTTTAAGTACTCTAGCACTGGAGAACCCTCACTAACCAGAAACACGCCGCTGTTTATAAATATTATAGTGGCAGGAACAGTTTCTAGACGTGTAATAGCATATACAAAACTGTTCATTAAGGTGCTGCCTTGCTGATCATCTCCATGCCCCAAAACACTACTTCCTATAAGCAGCACCAGATTAGCATACATGCTTATACTCAAGCTAATATTGCTGATAGTCTCCTCCTTACCTATATCAATATAATAACCCCCGCATTTCTGATTCTGGTTGCTGACCTTGCTTATGGCTGGGGTGGGGGAAAGAGCAATATGTTTGTCTGAGGGTGCAATTGGCAGTTCTTTTTCTCTTAACTCGGATTCAAAACCTGCATTTAACGAATCTAGCGTATTCTTCATCGCCTAACAACTCCTTAAATATGCCTCATATTTCCTATTTTATCATACCCTGACTGCAATTAAAGTAGACATGCAAACTATCGGTTGAAACTTAATCCTTTCAACTGAAAAAAATAAACCCCATAGGACCGTGGCTAAATCAATCCATTCTCAGACAAAATATATTATTCATTATACAAAAATCCCTGGAGGTGAATAATTAAAATAAACAAGGGAGCATAAAAGATAACGTACCTAACGACGGATGTTCTTTGTTTCAACAATTAGAATATGCATTAGGCCTAAATTCAGGTAAAATTAAGTATGGAGTTCTATATTTAATAAATGAAAGCAGGTGCTGATTAATTTGGTCTTTCAGCCTATAGTAACCAAGAAAATATATGAAGAGATTGTTGACCAGCTCCGAGATTTGATAGCCAAGGGAGAGTTAAAGGCCGGGCATAAACTGCCCTCAGAAAGAGAAATGTCTGAATCCATGGGGGTAAGCAGAGCATCGGTAAGAGAAGCCCTAACCGCCATGGAAGCATTTGGCATTCTGGATATACGTCCTGGTGAAGGCACCTTTGTCAGGAAAACCAGCAGTTCAGAAACGTTTAAGCCGCTGGCCTTTGTACTGGCAGTAGAAAGGAATCCCGGCCAGCAAATGATGGAAGTCCGACGGGTACTGGAAAGTGAATCGGCAGCCCTGGCCGCCTTAAGGGCAGATGAGAATAACCTAATTAAGATAAGACATAGTCTGGATCAAATGAAGTCCGCAGAAAATACCCAGTTAGCAGTAGAATATGATTTAAAGTTTCATTTTGCCATAGCCGAAGCAACCCAAAACTCGATATTGCTAAGAATTATGAATACCGTAGCTGATCTTATGCACCATACCTTTAGAATTGATCGAGAAAAGCTGTTATTAAGAAATACCCGGGAGATAATTGACGAACATGAAGCCATCTATGAAGCGATAATAGAAAGAAATCCCCAAAAGGCGAGAGAAAAGATGGTTGAACACATTAATAACATTGAAAAAGGCATGGAACAAAGCTTTGAACTAGAACAAGAAGGCTAGAACTAAGGGGGGGCATGCCCCCCTACTATATCCATTTCACGCTTAATTAGATATCTCCCGTAGCTCCTGCATTCGATCCAACACCCTATTCAATCATTCCCATAGCCCGATATGTTTCTTCATCTACCACTCCGGTGGGTTCTAAACCGTGCCAGACTTGAAAGTATTTAACCGCCAGTTCAGTCATATTACCAAACCTACCGTCCGCACCATCAAATTCAACTCCAAGTTCCTTCAGTCGGCTCTGCACGTACACCACTTTCTGACCGCTGGATTTCTTCTTAACTTCTACTGGGGTTATGGTATCGGGTACCATTTTCCCGTCATTGACAATCTTTACCCGACAGCCCCAGGGAACCAGCGGATAAAGTTTTTCTACATCCCGGTTAAACATCCGTATACAGCCATGGGAGGCATAAGTGCCGATAGAACCAGGTTTGTTAGTACCATGAATTCCAAATATGCCCCAGGACACATTGAGACCCATCCAGCGAGTACCAAAACCATTCCCCCATCCTACTCCCTTATGAATGACTTTCCATTCCCCAATAGGGGTGGGTGTTGATGATTTTCCTACT
This sequence comes from uncultured Lentimicrobiaceae bacterium, assembly GCA_964592175.1. GTDB lineage: Bacteria > Bacteroidota > Bacteroidia > Bacteroidales > F082 > JALNZU01. The sequence continues at coordinate 4,942 of CAZQBU010000065.1, read as the reverse complement.
GCTACTGGATACCGGCATACTTCCTGGTCATCTTCATACAAAACCAAGCTTCGGGCCGCTACATCAATCACAATTAACATTCGGCCTGCTTGATCTTGTTCTGTTGAAGTAGCACAAAATGAATCCTCCTCATCGTTGGCCAACAGGGCTATCCATACCGCCTCATTAACTACCCCATCTGCTTTTAAGCCATTGGATAGTTGAAATATACTAACCATGTTGCTGGTCGTTTTATCATATATTCCATTCGGCTCTATCTCAAATCCCATTTCTTTCAAACATGCCTGTACCATCCACACCGCTTCTCCCTGTAAAGGAGTTTCTGCTAAATATAAGGTAGGATAATCAGTATTATCGATTATCTGACCCCTAGTGCCGTATGATCCAGCCCAAGCTATATTATTGCCGAATGAACCAAGCAAAAAGGTGGACAAGAACAATACTGTAAATACTCTTTTAAGCAAATTATCATCTCCCTTAAATCATATTAACCTTTATAGCTTTCCATGATCTAATTAAGCTAATACAAAATAAATGGGTAACAACAGACCACGGGGACAGGTTCCTTGGCCCGCCTGATTTTCAGCGGGCCAAGGAACCTGTCCCCGTGGCCTGGGATGAAACTTATAATCTTATTCTTTTTACCTGCTGGTCGAATTGTTCCAGGGTGTTAATGGGCGGCAGGCAGGCATTATTTTCGCATAGGTATACTGTCGCCTGGTCATTCACTTTTTTCATTTCCTGGAGAAAAGGAATCTTATCCATAAACTCGTTATGCTCGTTCTCTTTGAACATAACCAGGGCCCGGGGCATAAAGCTGCCGTTGATCTTATCCAGAAAACTCAAACTGTCCGGATCCTCTTTATCCCCTACTATTACTATCTCCTGTCCTGGATGGAAGTAATTCAAGGCTGAAGTCAGGAAAAACGAATAGGCTGCTGGATGCTCCTTAACCTTACCACTAAACAATTTTATCCCTTGCTCAGCCTTTTCTTCCAAGGAAATATCACCGATTATACGACTCAGCCTGATTAAATTCATAAGCGTTAAGGAATTGCTGGAGGGAAGGGCTCCGTCATAAATCTCTTTAGGACGGGTCAGTAGTTGCTCTCCATCTTCTCCATAGAAGAATACCCCCCCCTCTTTATTATCCCAAAAATAGGTAATTAAATCCTGATTTAACTGTACCGCAGTTTCTAAATAACGGCTGTCAAATCCAGCTTGGTAAAGCTCAATAAGTGCCCATACTATGGCAGCATAATCCAGTGCATAAGCGGGGTAAAGGGCCTGTTGGTCACGGTACCGGGCCAGCAGTCTCCCATCTTCTCTTCTCATTTGATCCAAAATAAAGGACGATGCCTTTTCTGCCGCCTTTAAATAAGCAGGATCTTTTAATACCCGAGCGCCTATGGCCAGTGCTGCTATCATTAGCCCATTCCAGGCTGTCAATATCTTATCATCTTTATGGGGGTGTACTCTTTCTTTGCGATGCTTGAACAGCTTGGCTCGGACTCCCTCAGTCTGTTGCCTTTCATCCTCCTCAATCATACCTTTGATAAGGTTAGGTATATTCTTGCCTTCAAAGTTTCCCTCCCTGCTTATATCATAAAGCCGGGTGAAACGCTGGCCTTCTACTTCCCCTAGAAGGGAAAGAACTTCTTCCTCGGTCCACACATAGAATTTCCCCTCTACTCCTTCTGAATCTGCATCCTGGGCCGAAAAAAATGCACCTTCGGGCGATGTCATGTCTCTTAAAATATAGCTGAAAATTTCCCGGGCTACTCTGGCGTACAATTCCTTGCCGGTAATTTGATAGGCTTCCAGGTAGGCAATGGCCAGTAAAGCATTATCATACAGCATTTTTTCAAAATGAGGTGCCAGCCAGTACCGGTCCGTTGAATAACGAGCAAAGCCAAAACCAATATGGTCGTATATCCCTCCCTGGTACATGGATTGCAGGGTTTTTTCTACCATGTCCAGGGCCTTTATTTCACCTTTTAATTCATAATAGCGCATCAAATAGTAGAGGTTATGGGGACTGGGAAATTTGGGAGCCCGGCCAAATCCTCCATATACCTGATCAAAATTGGATACCAGCTGTTCGAAAGCCTTATCAAATGTTTCCTCGGATATTACTGAAGAAGTAATATTCTCGTCCAGGGTCTTGATGTATTCACTTATATGATCGCTGGAATTCAGTACCATTCCTCTTTCTTTGATCCACAGATCATATATTTTGGGAAGTACCTGCATAAGACCGCTTATCCCCTGTCGACTGTTTTTGGGCAGGTAAGTAGTCGCATAGAACGGCTTCTTGTCCGGGGTCATTATAATCGTCAAGGGCCAACCCCCGTGGCCGGTCATGGCCTGGCACACCTCCATATAGATAGTATCTATATCAGGGCGTTCCTCCCGGTCTACTTTGACAGCCACGAAGTACTGGTTAAGTAGATCAGCCACTTCCTGGTCCTCGAAAGACTCCCTCTCCATTACATGGCACCAATGGCAAGTTGGTTTCTATAACCAACGCTATGAGTACCCAATAGAAAGAAATATCGGCTTATCTTCGAGCTTCGCTTTGTCAAATGCTTCTTGGCCCCATGGGAACCAATCTACTGGATTGTAAGCGTGCTGTAACAAATAAGGCGATTTTTCGTTTATCAATCTATTGGGTACAACATTATTGTTAGTCATTTTATCACCTTCCTTCACATTATATTTCATTTTATTATTTCCATAATTCATAAAAATCTGCATTATGATTAAATCAAAAGTAGCAGATGAGCATTAAAAAACCTATAAGTCCATGTTCCAGCATGGATAAAAACCCTAAAGGAAAAGAATCACTGACATATCTTAAGATTTAATTACCTGTTTTTAGTATAACCAAGTCAACCAATAAGACAAACGAAACGTTAGTCGTCTTGGAAAGAGGGCGGCTATCCGTAATGGATAGCCGCCCTCTTTCATATTTATTTCGTTTGATTCTTATCTTGCTACGCTAACCGAACTGCTGGCAGGGAACCACATGACCTGAGCGCCAAAGGCTTAGGAGATGTAGTGCAGGGGCACAAAGGTAGAGTTTTGGACTTACCGTTTATTAAATATGCTCCTTCGAAACCATCTCCGGCGCAAGGACTAGAACAAAATCCCTAATTACTTTTGCGCTATTCAGTGCCTGCTGCATATCCTGTTCTTCTAACATCAGCTCCATTGGATACCTCGGCTGAACTCCGTAAGCTGTTAGGTCTGAGCATTGGTCAGCAATATCTATAAAGGTATCAGACAACTTCATAGCCAGCTTGCAGAGCTCGTCTAAATCATGTATTTTAGGAGGATTCTGTCCGAACAAAACAAGATAGCCCTTAAGATATTTCTCAGCAGATTGCTGGCAGTGATAGCAGATGATTTCTACAGGAACAGGGTGCATATCAAGAAGATACTCAGCACTGTTCAGATCCATCGCTGCAAATCTTTGCCATTCTCGGGCCTGAGTTAGGTTATCCATAAAGTATCATACCCTCCTGCACGATTTGCCGCTCAATGCTAGGGGTAGATTTACGCTGATTAAACTTATTGTCTTTACTGACAACCACATCCACAGGCATTGTTTTTATATCGCGAATTGCTTTGCGAATCAATCTCATCGCATCAATTTCTCTAATGTTGGCATTCTCGGGCATTACCACGTAAATGTCCAAGTCTGAGTCAGCGTGTGGCGTGCCTCCTGCATAGGAGCCGAACAGAAATATCTGTTTCACAGGAACGGTGTTCACTATAATATCCCTAAGGGTGTTCAGCTCATCCTGTATTCGTTTCTCCATATCAGCACCTCCATCTAAATCCTTATTAATATTTTACTTCTTTTTCCAATTATACAATGGCTTGTAGCTTGTCTGCAAGCAGTATAGATAGATGAGGCTTGATACAATGTTTATCCAGTAATAACAACTCACAACTTAGTATACCCCAAAAAATAGAGGATACTATTTCAACAGTATCCTCTATTTTACTTATATCTTGAGTATTTTGAATATTATGGTCATTTTGATCCTCCATTTTATTTGATCATAACAACATTTATGGCTTTGATCAGAGCGGTGGCTTCATTTCCCACTTTAAACCCAGCTTCCTTAAGCGAATCTGTGGTCATCACCGATGTGATCTGGTTATCCCCTACTTGAATAATTACCTCTGCCATGATGTCACCTTCTTTAATTTCAACTACTGTTCCGGTCAGTTGGTTGCGAACCCCAGCTTTCATGCGTTTAACCCCTTTCTGGCTAATATTTTTTTCAGCTTCCGGCAATTCTTTCTGATATGGTGCTGCCAATAATCTATATAAGGACGCAGAGCATGATAAATAGTCACTAGTTATTCTAGTCTGTTTCGGCCAATCCAGTTAATTCAACCGAACTACGCTGTGATTAACAAGCATAAATGCTCAAGTGCTGCGGTATTTCCACTCTTTCCTGGCAAGAGAGACGATCTTGAGAATCTGAATATTATTTTTCGCAATGATTTGCTTAATCAACGGAAGGTCGCCTTCATCCACGATCAACGAAATACCGCAGCTCTTACTGGCCTCTCGTGGTGTTGGAGAAATCCTGGCTTTAATGTCTCGTTCGTCAAGTTCTTTCTTAAGACGCAACCCCGCCTGATGGTTCGGAAATAATACATACCAATCATAGCTACTACTTTCCAGCTTAAAAACCTACTTCCTCAGCATCTCCAGAAAAGCTTCTACTCTGGTCCGGAGTTGCTCAAAATCCTGCTCGCTGTAATCCGTCTCGATGTGCATTATGGGTATATTATGCTCAGTCATAACCTGTTTGATCAGGTAACTTTCAGTAGAGTAAAGGTTGCAGAACTGCAAATTGGTATCAATAATTCCATCCACCTTGTATTCATGAGCCAGGCGGACTATATCGTCTATCCTGGC
>CAZQBU010000064.1:0-8029 GCA_964592175.1 uncultured Lentimicrobiaceae bacterium | reverse complement strand
CGAGTCGAGCAGCATAGTAGTAGATAATTTCGGTGGGGCACGATTAGCAGCACGTCATTTACTTACCCAAGGGATGCACGATATCGCATTAATGGTGATTTCGCCCAACCATATTTCTTCCATACGAGAACGTATCAACGGTTTTACGGAGGCCATGCAGGATGAAGGACTGCAATTATCGGAGGATAGAATTATTCGTATCCCATTCGACAATATGGAAAACACCGTGCGAGAACGCCTGCAGTATTTATTCCAAACAGACAGTATGCCGCGGGCTATCTTTAGCCTCAATAACAAGCTCACCTCACTTTCCATTAAATACCTTCGTAAGCTAAATCTACGTATTCCGGAAGAGGTGGCACTCATTGGTTTTGATGATGCCGAATATTTTGAATACACAAAACCTTCTATTTCTGCCATCGACCAGCCTATTGATAAGCTAAGTCAAGAAGCCTTCAGAATACTGCACAATCAACTGATTAACAAGCAAAACACTGAAGTGCATCAGATCGTTTTACCGGTAGATATTATTATACGGGAGTCGTCTGATATTTCTTGATGAAAGTTTATGAAGAATATGGCATCTCTTAATTTCTTTTAAGACATAACTGATAGTTAGCTTAGCTTTCATATCGCGAATATCCTGAATCAATATCCTCTACAAACTTCATAGATGATTTTGCAGCTGTTTTATCAAGAAAAAAGAACAAAAACAACTTCATCAATAAGCCAAACTAAAAAAGGCAACCTTTCGGCTGCCTTCCTTATCAGTATTGATTCGATTAAGCAATTGGTGCTTTTTCAATCTGTGCAAAATAATGGTAGAACCAGCTAATGGTTTCTATTCCTTTATAAAAGTTTTCGAGCGGATAATTTTCATTTGGCGAGTGGATGGCATCCGACTCAAGTCCAAAGCCCATCAGTACGGATTTAAGTCCTAAAATTTCTTCAAAAGTTGAAATAATCGGGATACTTCCTCCGCTGCGCATGGGTATCGGCTGCTTGCCATAGGTTTCAAAATAGGCTTTTTCTGCTGCTTTATATGCAGGCAAATCGATGGGGCATACATAGGCTTGTCCGCCATGAAGATATTCCACATTTACTTTAACCGAAGCAGGAGCTATCTTTTCAAAATGTTCTTGGAACAGTTTTCCAATCTTTTCATGATGCTGATTGGGAACCAAGCGGCATGAAATCTTTGCATAAGCCTTTGAAGGCAGTACGGTCTTTGCTCCTTCGCCCGTATATCCTCCCCAGATACCGCAAACGTCAAATGTAGGACGGATTCCGGTATGCTCAATGGTGGTATATCCTTTTTCGCCTCTCAGCTCAGCTACATCCAATGCATCTTTATATGCTTGTTCGCTAAAGGGAGCTTTATTTAACAATTCGCGCTCGGCGGGAGTAGCTTCCAATACATCATCATAAAAGCCGGGGATGGTGATATGATTGTTCTCGTCCACCATGGATGCAATCATTTCGGCTAGTGTATTAATCGGGTTTGCCACAGCTCCACCAAACAAACCTGAGTGAAGGTCTCTGTTTGGTCCGGTAACTTCTACTTGCCAATACGACAAGCCTCTGAGCCCGGTTGTGATGGATGGGATATCCGCGCCAATTAAGCTGGTATCGGAAACCAATATCACATCCGCTTTTAGCATTTCTTTATTTTCTTCACACCATTTTCCAAGATTTGGTGAGCCTATTTCTTCTTCGCCTTCAATCATAAACTTCACATTGCAAGGCAAATTATCCGTCCTTACAAGTGTTTCAAAGGCTTTGGCATGCATAAAGGCTTGTCCTTTGTCGTCATCGGCACCGCGTGCCCAAATTTTACCATCGCGAATCTCGGGCTCAAATGGAGGGCTATCCCAGAGTTCGAGCGGGTCAACAGGCATCACGTCATAGTGTCCGTAAACCAATACAGTAGGTAAGCCGGGATCGATAATTTTTTCGCCATATACTACCGGATTACCATCGGTAGGCATCACCTCCGCCTTATCGGCTCCGGCCTGCAATATGCTATCACGCCAATATTCAGCGGCTTTTTGCATATCCGGTTTATGTTCTGACAATGAGCTGATCGAAGGAATTCGAATCAAACCAAACAACTCTTCCAAAAATCTATCCTTATTGGATTCAATATAGGCTTTGACTTGTTCCATAAATATAATTTTAATTGAAATAATGTGTAAAAATAGCCCTTTTTTGTGAATTTCGGCTTGCAAATTTCTTCAAAAAGTGCCTACAACTTAAATCAATTAAAAAACGCAGCCTCCAGGAGTTAGGAAGCTGCGTTTTCTATACTTTCAACCGCTGTTTATTTTACAAATAGCTTTGCGGTTTTTTCAATATCGTTTGATTTAACGCTTACAATATAAACTCCTCCGGGCAGCTGCAACGCTTTTGCATAGTTCATGCCTGAAGAAATATGTTCGTTAAAAATAAGTTGTCCGGCAGTATTCATTACAGTAAAGTTTGCTCCGGATAAATCCAAAGCGGAATTTACCATGAATTGCCCATCTTGATAGGCCAAACGAATTTGCTTTTCGGGTGCATCTTCGATACCTACAGGACCCCAATCTTCTACTAGGATATTATCAATGAATTGTCCCATTCCGCTTTCGGTATGCGCATGGAAACCAAGGAAGATATAATCATCGCTATAAGGTCTTACAAGCCCGTTTGCAATAAGCCAGTTTTGATCGGCAAATTCAGTATCTTCCCAAATCAAGTTAGTAAGTGATTCGGTATCAGCTTGAAAACCCCAATATACGCTTAATGCTTCGGGTGTTGTTGGGAAGAAGCAGCGATATGACCATGAGATAAAGTATTCTTTTCCCGCATCTACTTTCATCGGAGGTGAAATAAGCCAGTTGTCCAGTGGCATGGCATTACCACTTTGGGTAAAGCATGCAAATGATTTGCCGCTGTTATGTCCGATTAAGGAAGTTGTTGTCCATTCTAGTGGTCCATTATCCACTGATTGCCATCCATAAGGGAATTCCGGTGGGCTTACGCCTTCCACGTCTGTCAAATACGGAAATTCTTCCAAAAGGTCCATGGTAGTGAATGTATAAATCGTTTCGCACTCATTAATACCGTAGCTATTTCTAGGCATCACCTGTAAGTAGTATGTAGTTGAAGGGTTTAAAGGCAAGCTGAAGAAATTATCAGTTTGGAAATCTCCATTCAATACGTTTGTGGGGGTTTGTGTTCCGCCACCATCAGTACCAAAATATACATCGTATCCGGTTGCAAATGGGGCGGGTAACCAGGTTACATTATGATTTAAAAACGCATCTTGATATCCGTTTTCAGGATTTATCATTCCTGCGGAGCATTCGGGTACACCTGAAAACTCATCAATTCCGGAAATAATGATTGAAAATACTTGATTCGGATTTAAGTTTCCGGCATGGTCTACCATAATAGTATAGGTGCCAGGTTCCGGATTTTCGATATGAACCATTTCCACATTATCCACTGAGTTTTTAGAATCTGTGGTAGCGGCATTTGCCGGATTCTCAGGATCTAACTTATAGGGGTAAAATATATTTAAGCTTTCATCCAAGATACGTAGGTCGAGGTCGTGTACGATGATAGGTGTTCTCGGGTTAAGGCTTGGTGAGGGCACATTACCGTTTCTATCTGTCCAGCAGATTGTTACACGTAAAGGCTGTCCACCTGATACGGTCACCTCGCGGGTAAATACATCACCGTTATTGAGAGTAATTTCGTCAATAACATTCTGCATTCCACCGTCTTCGAGTATAATTTGTCCTGCTTTTTCAGCATTTACCAGTCCCCATCCAAACATATAATCCGGTCCGGGATGTGGTCCTGCTTCATCGGCAGTATGTATTACCAATCCTTTAAGAGTAGATGATCTCATTGGCTCATCATCGTGTGTTTGTTGGTATAACTGTTGCAGCAGTACCATTGTTCCCACTACGTTGGGTCCTGACATACTTGTACCGTCCATTGTTGTGTAGGATGAGTTTGAGGTTGAAGATGCAGAATATACACCTACTCCTTTACCTACCACATCCGGCTTGATACGTCCGTCATCAGCCGGACCCCAACCGCTAAAGCTACTCATTACCACACTGGAAGGTCCGGTATAGTTCAGTACCTCTCTTACTGCACCAACGCTCATGGTGTTTTTGGCTACTCCAGCGCCACCGATACAGTCAAATCCATCAGCACCACCGTCTTTTTCGGGCTTATCGCCAACACCGGCATCGGATGGTCCTTCACCACGGTCGTTACCTGCCGATTTGGAAATTAAGAAGTAAGGGGCATTATAAGAAATGATATCCCAAGTACGGGCTTGTGAGTTATAAAATCCGAACAGATAATCCTCCATCGGGGCTACATTAGCATCTCCATACCACTGCCAGTTATTTGTATTTTGATTATAGTCCCATCCACGAACCATACCCCATGAGTGGTTTGAGATTTCCATGCCTGCATTTGCGGCGGCTGTCATTTCACTTTCCACGGAGTTCCAGTCATATGCTTTAAGCTGGGCTTTGGGTGCCATCCCTTTGGCATTGGCATTTACTCCACCTGCAACGATGGTTCCGGCAACGTGTGTGGCATGTGCCGACTGTGAGCCAGCATTATCAGGTTGTGTCACACGCTGTACACCGGTATTGTTAAACTCTTGGTGGGTACGACGTACAGCACCGCCATCCCAAATACCGACATTGCTATAGCCTTCCCCTTCCACCACAACACCTACACTTCCGCCTTCCCACAATTGGTTAGCACGAGTAGTGATGGCAGCACCAATATTATCAGTCTTGTAATAAATAGGCTGGCCGTCAATCACGTCAATAAGCTCAACGACTTTACCGTCGGGGAACTCTTGCCGGATTTCAATATTATGCAGACGGGCATAACGTTTAACTCTTTTTTCTTTCTGTTTCCATTCTTTTTCTTGCTCTTTGCTTAATGTAAGCAAGGCTTCTGAATTTGTTTCCCGCTGCGCAAATGTAGGGGCAGCAAACAATAAACCCAAAATAAGGATTAATGCTTTTTGATAGAAGTACTTCATCGTTACAATAATTGATTTAAAGGATATTTAAAACAAAAGTACATGTTTTCATTCAAACTTAAAGGCTTCTTGGACAATTTTTCCATGTTTTTCGTATTTTCCAAAATATCAATCAGGCGGGAAAGGCGTTCAAACATGCTGTGTAAAGACGTTTTAAGGAAAATTTCATCAAGAATCTTTATTTTTCCAAATCTATTATCTTTGCCGAAATTTATTAATCAATGAGAGAATCAGTAGTTATTTTAGCCGGAGGAGGTCCGGCACCGGGCATTAATACCGTAATCAGTACGGTTGCCAAAGTATTTCTTAAAAGTGGTTACCGAGTCATCGGACTGAATGAGGGCTTTAAAAATCTGTTTGCAGATAAGCCTGTTTTAATGGAGTTTGACTTTATTCTGGCTGACAGCATTCAAAAGATGGGTGGCTCAGCTATTCAAATGAGTCGTTATAAGCCAAAAGATGAAGAGTTTAAAACAGATTTCTTTACAAAACATAATGTACGACTATTGGTAACGATTGGTGGAGACGATACGGCTTCTACCGCCAACAGAATCACAAATTTCTTGGTCGAAAACAACGTTAAAATACAAAATATCCACGTTCCCAAAACCATTGACAACGACCTTCCTTTACCTGAAGGCACTCCAACCTTCGGCTATTATTCAGCTAAGGATGAGGGGGTTCGTATTGCTCAGACAGTTTATGAAGATGCACGTACGAGCGGCAACTGGTTTGTAATGTCAGCCATGGGGCGTGAAGCAGGTCACCTGGCTTTTAGCATTGGTGCTTCTTGCCATTTTCCTATGATTATCATACCTGAGATGTTTCAAAATGTGGAAATTACATTTGAACGTATTATCAGCCTGATAATTTCATCCATGGTAAAACGCAGAATCTTGGGTATTAAATACGGTGTTGTAATTATCAGTGAAGGAGTTTTTCACTTCATGACAGATCAGGAAGTCGTTTCTTCAGGAATTGATTTCACTTATGATGAGCACGGACATCCCGAGTTGGGCAATGTAAGTAAAGCACATATTTTCAATATGTTAGTACAGCACAGGCTGAAAGAACTTAATATCAGCATTAAAAGCCGTCCGGTAGAATTGGGCTATGAGCTGCGTTGTGTCAATCCCAGCTCCTTCGACTTGATGTATTGCGGTTTCTTGGGATATGGAGTGAAAGAGTTATTTGATCAAGGCGTAACAGGAGCCATGGTTACCGCTAATGCATTAGGTACTGTACGTCCCTTGTATCTGAAAGACTTGACCGATGAAAACGGTATTATCACACCGCGCCTCGTGAATATTGAAGGCGAAAAAACTAAATCTGTATTCCGCAACGGGCTGCAATTTATTGGACCTGAAGATTATGTGGCGGCAAAACAGTTTCTGCCAAATCCGGAAGAGTATGATTTTTACCGTATATTAAATTGGTAAACACAATCTAAAAGGCTGAGAAATCAGCCTTTTTTTATTCATCTTCTTTAAATTTGCCGGTGATTTTTTACACGAGCAAAACTGCCATCCTTTGGTTTGATTCCTGGGTCCAGCCTGCTATATGCGGGCTTAAAATGACATCCTTTCTTTTAGTAGCTCAAGCAAGCTTGGGTCGCTTATTGGGAGAATCATTTTATGCTTTTCTCATAAATCATGCTTTTAGCCTAAAACTCCCAGGCATGACTTTCTTCTTTTGTCCTTTTTCTTGATAAAAAGGACGGAAAATCAAGCATGAATGAATGGAGCACAAGGCTACAATATCAAGTACTAGTTGAATTTATTTTCGTACTTTTAAAGTAAAAGTACCAAAACTTGTTTGCATGAATAATCGGCCTCCCCGCAAACACAAAACTGCGTAAATCTAAGCAAGGTTGCTACGGTTGCATGGAATTGAAACCATAGTTTTTTATAAGTCACTTGGAATGAACTTGCTTTTATCATATTTTCCGACCTCCATACAACCTAAAAACAGCGCCTTCAGGTCCCGACATTATCGGGACCTTGCGAGATTTACATGCACTTTTGTGTTTTCATGCTGGCGCTGCTCCGCATTCATGCCTCCACCCCGCCCAACCCGGTGCTATTTTGAAGTGTTTTTAGTTTTTGTTTGTGCAATATAGTCCAATTGTTTCCGTCGAGGTGAATGTAAATTGATTGAAATTCATACATAAACGCCGTTCCGTAGGAATGAAATGTTTGTAAAAACTGTTGCAGCAAGTTTTTACCACGTCCAATAAGGACGAAACATCATGCTAGCGACAATCTTACACACAAAACATATAAGTCCTTTGTCCTTTTTCTTGATAAAAAGGACAGAAAAATCAAGCATGAATAATCGGCCTCCCCGCACTTGACAAAGCATATAAATCTAAGCAAGGTTACGTCGCTTGTTAGGAGATTTTTCTCATCCATTAATAAAATTAAGTGGAATAAATTTACTTTACAGAAGATTTTACTACTCCTAACAAGCTATAACAGACCACGAATTCTTTCGTGGCCTGCCTTGCAAGATTTATTATGCTTTGCCAATTCTTAGGCGAGCGCTGCTCCCGTATTCATGCATGGCCTCCCGCCCGACCCGGTTATAAGGGCGAGTGTTTTTAGTTTGTTTATGCTCAATTAACATAAAAGCAGGCACAAATGCTGTCCCGGAGGGACGCAAGCTTTGTAAAAACTGTTGCAGCAAGTTTTTACCACGTCCTATAAGGACGAAACATCATGCTAGCGACAATCTTACACACAAAACATATAAGTCCTTTGTCCTTTTTCTTGATAAAAAGGACAGAAAAATCAAGCATGAATAATCGGCCTCCCCGCACTTGACAAAGCATATAAATCTAAGCAAGGTTACGTCGCTTGTTAGGAGATTTTTCTCATCCATTAATAAAATTAAGTGGAATAAATTTACTTTACAGAAGATTTTACTACTCCTAACAAGCTATAACAGACCACGAATTCTTTCGTGGCC
>CAZQBU010000063.1:0-8300 GCA_964592175.1 uncultured Lentimicrobiaceae bacterium | reverse complement strand
ACCTGATTATTAATGATTTACAAATTAAAGATTGTAGGGGTGGACAAGTCGGGAATAAGATAATTAAGGTGATATCTTCACTCAAAGTGGGAGAATTTACAAGGAAAAGTGATTTTTGAGAGTATATTTTCGAAAATCATTCAAAAAAGCATAGATTCGTTTTATCGATTGATAAATTGCCGTGCTTTCTTTACGCTATTTACCATAATTCGTAAAGGAAGTTGTAAACGATTGATATGGATGCCCGGGTAGGATGTTTCTTTGCTCCCGAAGCCCTTGTAATAACGGGCAAGCTGGTCATTGTCAGATCCTTCAAAATCAAATACATATTGTCCGGGGGCGTGCTCCCGAATTACTAAATCAAGTAAAAAGCTGAGCGCTTGATATTCTCTTCCGATTTGGTTTGCACCGGAGAATAAAAACACGATTTTACCATGACTTTTCATAAATACAGCACCTGCACACAAATCGTTATTTGGCGTATAAGCTCCATAAACCAAGGCAACTCCTTTATACAAACCGGCATATACGAGTTTTATCAAACGATTGTATTCACGGTCATTCCAATGACTTATTGTACGACCCCTGTTTTGACGAAAAAGATTGATGATTTCCTCAGGTCGGATGTTTTTCATTAAAGTCAAACCTGATGCATTGGCCTTTTTTAAATTCCGTTTGGTATTGGTGTTGTAGTTGCTGTATAACTTGTCGTAGGTGTGTATCAAATCTAATTCATGATTCCGGTGTTGATTGATGTTAAACTGTGCATTCTTGGTGATTTTGTTATGGGTGTTGAGACGAATTTCCACATAACGGTAGTGTTTTGGAATAGCTTTTAAAAAGTCTTCAATAATTTGAGGATTTAATATTTGCGGCGAGTAAATACCGAGCTGTTGTGCAAAAAATGGCTGAAACAAATAATGAATTCCAAAGCGTTTGTTTCCCGTAAGTGGAAAAACCCGTGTGTAATCGCCTTCTACCAGTGCTTCCCAGTTTTTGTGTACGATATCCAGATACCATGACCAAGCATAAATGTTTCCGTTAAATGAATTACGAATACAAATATCCCATTTGGTTTTATCAATCTCGTGATGTTTTAAATATCGAATCATGGATTAAGTTTGGGCATTTTTAATTAAATCAATATATACTTCCTTCCAACCTGTCCACCGTTTTTCATCACTTAAACTTTCGTTATGCCATAAGCTGATAAATGTACCATTCACATGTTTTACTTCTTGTATAAGCTTGTTAATCTGCTCTTTGGCGGCTTCGATGTCGAGTTTCATATAGTCTTTCAGGCTGCCGTCCATCACGCTAAGCGGATGAATACATAATTTAGTTGGGACATCATGCTCCAAATCGTAAAACATAAACTTGCTTGCAATACCGGCTCGAAATCCGGCTTGCGATGCAAAGCCCATGCTGTAATCATCTGTAATATCCAGCTCGATTAAGCGCTGATAGGTAGTGGGTAGCTTAAGGCGTAAATAATGCTGGCGACTACACGATATTTCACTATGTACCACCTCAGATAAAGTTTGAATTTCTTCTTTTAAAAACTCAATATCTGTAGCTGAAGCAAAGCTGGGATGAATACCGATACTTGCATGGTCTCCTAAATGACGAATCAACCGTCGAAATGCCGGGTTTCTACGTGATATATTCTTGTCAAACTGTGAATAATGTGCAAATAATATGAAGTAAATTGGGCGAAGATTGTATTGCTTTTGCAAATCAATTTGTAGTTGGAAGGTATCATATGGGTCTTGCTCTTTTCCACGCAATACCTTTGTTCGCTTAATGATTTCAGTAGTGTCTCCCGCTAATATATCCCTGAAATATGCACCCAAACTACGATAAAGACCTTTATGCAGATATGCCCAGGCTAAATCGATATCATAGGTGGGGATAAATTGATAAGCGAGCGTTTGAGGTTTTAAGCGAGGAAAATAGCTGAGTAATATTTCCTTAAGCTCGATAGCCCACAGATTGATTAATGGCTTTTGCAGCATGCCTATTTCATGCAAAAAGCTTGAATCAGCCTCAAAGCGTCCATAATTATCACGTACATAAGGGAGATATTCTTCATATCGGCTGACTAAATAAAAGCTTGCAGCAAAAAGATCAAAAGGTAGAAGGGACTGTTTGTGATAAACCGGAAAAAATGCTTTAGTGTCTTTGAAATCGATAAACTTCAACTCTTGATTGACGATTTCACGCTCGAATAGGAGGAGAGATGATTTAAAAAATACTCCCTCATCAATTGCTTGCGAATTATAGCAAAATTTGGGACCTTCATAGCTTTTATAAAGATTTGTATCTGAAGTAAAACGATATGGTAATCCCAGTATATTTTCCAGAATTAAGCCGAAAATATAACGTAGTCGGTTTGTGGATCTGGGGACAAAAATGAGCAGGTCTTCCATATGGCGAATTTTAAAAACTCAAATGAAGCTTATTTAAATACGATATCCTTCAAAAAATCTTTTCCTGTTTCCTTGTTTAGGTTCTTTATTAGTAACTCCCGTGAATAGCTTAATTCATTGCGAATTACATCCGAATCGATGTATACAAATAAAACATTGTTTTTTACGAACAAATCTGTTGTATGGTTTTCGATCATTTTACCGGCCACTTTTGGCCATGCATTAATAATACGGATTCCATCAATTTTATCTTGCAAGTGATATTGTTTGAAGACAGCCTCAATTGCATCCCCTAATGACATTTCGTTGCTCCTGTTCATGTTATTTATTGTATTAGAGGTATTATTTTCCCTGATTTTACTTCAAATAAGCGGTGGTCAATATTGCTTGTTTCAAAAAGTCGCATAATCCGTTGTTGTTGCGTATCTGTAATAAATACTTGACCAAAACTGTCTTGTCCGACTAATCGGATGATTTGTTCCACTCTTTGATCATCCAATTTATCAAAAATATCATCAAACAACAATATGGGTTTATAGCCAACTCGTTCACGTGTATGCTCAAACTGAGCTAGTTTTAATGCTATCACGAAGCTTTTTTGTTGTCCTTGCGAGCCAAATCTTTTTAATGGGTAGCCGTTGATGAGCCATTTTAGATCGTCTTTGTGCGTACCGGCTCCCGTGAACTTTAGTATACGGTCACGCTCAAGATGATTCTTTAATTGTTGCACCAAAGGAATATCTCCTAAGGTGGTTTCATAATCTATTGCAACTGTTTCGCTACTTCCGGAAACAAAAGCATAATATTTCTCGAAGATTGGAATAAATCCTTCTAAAAACAACTTGCGTTTTTCGTAAATCACATTGGCAGCTTCTTCCATTTGTATATTAATGACTTCAAAAAGATGAGGATCAAATTGTTTTGTCTCAGCAAGTTTGCGTAAAAGGAAGTTTCGTTGTGCCAACAATTTATTGTACTTGATTAAGGTATCAAGATAAACGCTATCCGACTGGGAAATCATGCTATCGATAAATTTTCGGCGCAAGTCACTGCCTTCGTTGATGAGGTCGCGGTCGTAGGGTGAAATCATTACCAAAGGTAGCTTGCCAATATGATCGGCAAGACGGCTGTATTCCTTTTTATTGAATTTGAAAGACTTCTTTTGGTTCCTTTTCTGCGCACAGCTTACTAAATCTGTATCGTCATTCCGTTTATATTGACCCTGAATCGTGAAAAATGCTTCTCCGTGTCGGATATTTTGTTGGTCGATGGTGTTAAAATAACTTTTGCAGAATGATAAATAATATACTGCATCCAGCATATTTGTTTTTCCGGAGCCATTATTACCGATTAGGCAATTTATTTTTTCAGAAAACTCTAAATCTGCTGAAGAATAGTTTTTAAAATCAGTGAGTTTAATTTGCTGCAAATACATAATAGATATTCTAACGCAGGCAAAGATACAATTTGAAGCTTGATAAAACTATCGTTTAAACTCATCCAAATTTGTGGAAATGCTAAAATAGTTGGGAGAGCCAACTACATGAAAGGTGGATCTGCTGTAGTTGATTTCAAATTTTGACACTTTAATTCCCACTCCCCAAGCAAAACCAATCATTGCCAATTTGTCGGGAATTACCATTTCTTGTCTTCGTTTGTAATTGTAGCTGGCACGAAGGCTTAGATTTTTCCCAATATATAATTCGCCTCCTAAAATAAAGTGGCGCATCAGCTGATCCGCAAAGTGTTCGACATTATTTGGCTTTTGGACACTACCTGTTATTGGATCTATCTTATCTTTCAAGTCAATGGGGTCATTATACGTCAAATCCCATTTTTGAAGATGGTCATAAACAATCATAAAACGAAATGGAACATGCTCCAATCTTTTTGAAGCAGCCAGCTGCATGCTGAATGGCATCACACTTCCATCACCCGGTAGATAAGATTTCAACTCGCTTCCAATATTGCGTGCAGTCAATGAAAATAACCAGCCGCTATTGCTTTGATAAACACCTGCTACATCCACCGCAATACCAAATGAATGGTAGGATTCGTAACTTGAATTTATGAATTTTGCTTGTGCTCCTATGCTGAACGACGAATCAAGTTGCCGCCCCCAACCCAGCATGGCAGCAAAATCTGAAGCATAAAAGTTGCCGTATCGATTTCCGGCTTCATCGGCATATTCAAATGTTCCGTAGTTGTGATACTGAAGAGTCCCTACGAAGTTTCCCACGTTTTTTATGGACCTGCCATATTGTATGCTGCTAAAATGTATATCGCTATAGTAATCTACATAAGATAAACCTAATTGGTTGTGAACGCCTTCAGTAATAAGGGCAGGGTTGAACAGTGTCAGTTGGATGTCATCATCGTCAATTGCAACTGTATTGCCTCCCAAGGCAGCAACACGTGCCGGAATAGCTACATTTAGGAAATCGTATGTGCCGCGTCCACCACTTTGTGCCAAAACAGCATTTGGCAGAAGAAATGCCATCAGGCTAAAGAAGAATATCTGTCTGTAGAAATGTTTCATAAGATAAAAGCTATAGATTTTGAAACGATTTTCAATTGCTTTTATTGTAAACAATCGTTTTAAGAAAATGTTGATTCAATAAAGTGGAAACTAATTTTGTAAAATAATCTTTTTCGGCTTGCTTCTTATACTGTTCGTAATGAATCGAATATAATATTGTCCGCTTTTGATATTGTGGAGGTTAAGCTGTCCTTTGGCATTATTAATTTGAAATTTTTTCACAACTTGTCCGTGATTATTATAAAGGTATATCTCGGCTTTTCCCGGATGTTGAGGTAGTGAATAATATATAGCGTTTTGAGCTGGATTTGGATAACACTCCCATTCAAAGGAATCGCCTTCATGTTCAGAAATGGCAATTATTGTTTTCCATTGGTCGTAAAGTACTTGCAATGAGTCAATGGGCTCCACTCCATAAGCTGTTTGAGGCACATTCAGGTCGAGTATGAAGTTATTTTCCGTGTCATTTGGATTTGCCATTCTAATGAAAGCAGAAAGCGATGAAACCCCTTGATTTAAACAGCGTGAATCAGCACCGGGTATATTTGCCCTCTGAAGTGCAGCCATGAGTTTATCGGATAAGGGACCTTCCGTACTATTGAAGGCAGTTTCCATAGAATCCAGAATAGCTTGTCCTAATAATATATTGCCTTGAATTGCATAAACAATTCCGTTGCGATGACCTTTCCAGTCTAAACAATTGTTGCCGGTAAAAGCAGCTGAACGTGCACGCCCATCCTCATCAAAATCTACAATGCCATATTGGCGTAAACCGGCTTGATTGTGTACATCGTTGGTGATGAGCCATTGAATTATTTCATCGGGAGAATCACCGGCAAGCATGCGGTTACGGGCATTTACCTGATTGGTGTTATTCCAATATGATTGTGTATGAATAGCTCCGCGCCCTGGAATAATATCGCTTATGATAATTGCTCCGCCCGCAATGGCAGACTGATCGATGCAGCTTGCACCCGCACTTCCAATTTGACCACTCACAGTATCAACGGCCACAATAGAAAATGTGTCCTGAGAAAATAGAGTGTGACTAAAATAAAGTGCCAAAAGAAGGAAAATAATTCTTTTCATTTTCTTAAAAATTTGAATGCTTAAAGATACGCAAGAATTTGAATTTGACAGCTAAGCTGCATAATTTGCCAGTTCATAAGCTTGTTAATCTTAATTTATAGTAACAATATCATAAACAATGCGTTAAGAGATTTTTGCTAGTGATTTTATAAAGTATTTATTATAAAATAAAATTCAAGATCTAAGCAGACTAAGTTAAAAATAAATAATCAAGCAAAAATTAGCGTGGAAAAGCAGCTGCCTAAGGTTTTTAGTATGCTTTTTCTTAATTTTACAGTTTAATTTTGAAACTATGTCCTTTCTTCGTGCAATATTATGCATCATTTTTCCTCCTTTAGCTGTAATAGATAAAGGCTGTGGCTCGGTTTTAATAGTGGTAATACTCACTTTACTTGGTTGGATACCGGGTGTATTGGCAGCACTTATTATAAATAATAAAAGAAGCTAAATAATAAGAATATACGGCTTCAGATTGTTGTAGTGGAAATGAAAACATAGTTCAACAGCAAACAATTCGGGTTTATTTCTACTTTAGTGAATTAATTATACTTTTGTTTGGCTGAAAATCTCTAACAAATGGCAAAGCTTTATATAAAAAATATGGTTTGTAACCGCTGTATCATGGTGGTGGAAAACGAATTAGAAAAACTCGGATTTGGCGTAAAGCATATCCAGCTCGGGGAGGTTGAACTCGAACAAAATCTTGATGAACAACAAAAGACATTGGTATATAATGCCTTGGAACCATTGGGCTTTGAGTTAATTGATGATAAAAAATCACAAATAATCGAAAAGATAAAAATTGTCATTATCGAATTGGTACATCATCAAAAAGAGCGTATGAAAACCAATCTTTCCGAAGTGATTGCCAATGCAGTAAATCATGATTATCAATATTTATCCAAGCTTTTTTCTGAAGTAGAAGGTGTTACTATCGAAAAATACTTTATTGCGCAGAAAATAGAAAAAGTCAAAGAACTATTAGTTTATGATGAACTGACTTTGAGCGAGATAGCCTATAAACTGGATTATTCGAGCGTGGCTTATTTGAGTAATCAGTTTAAAAAAGTAACCGGTCTGACACCCAGCCATTTTAGACAAATAAAGAAAAATAGAAGAACCCCTTTGGATAAAGTCTAAACTTTACAAATCATATCCATAATAGTGTAACAGTCAATTAGTTTTTTATTGTCAATTTTGTACAATAAAATTAATCTGACATGACGAAGATAAATGAAGATATATTTCTTCCGTTGGAAGGACTCGAAAGTGATCATTGTGCATCAATAATTGATAGGGGGCTGGATACAATTGAAGGTGTTGGACAACATCATGTTGAATTTAATAACCGACGGGCTGTCATTCAAGTCGATAATCCTGAAGCAGTTCAAAATGCAATAAAAAGCATTAAAGCAATGGGTTATGGTGTGACAACATTTAAAAAAACACTTCCTGTTTTGGATTTATCGTGTGCTGCATGTGCTGTGAGCGCCGAAAGCATGATAAAAGCCATGCCGGGTGTTACAGAAGCAGCTGTGAATTTTGCTTCAAAGAATATCACGGTGGAATATTTGCCCAATATGACGGACCCATTTGCAATGAAGAGAACGTTGCAATCAGTTGGCTATGACTTACTTATTGAAGATGATGAAACGCAGCAGCAAACCTTGGATGCCATTCATGAAAAGAATTACAAAAAGCTTAAAAAGCGTACAATCTGGGCTGTGATATTGGCATTTCCCGTGTTTATGTATGGGATGTTCTTTATGAATGCACCTTATGCTGATTATATCATGTGGGTTTTTGCCACACCGGTTGTTTTTTGGTTTGGTCGAGACTTTTTTATCAATGGTTGGAAGCAGGCTAAACATGGTTCAGCCAATATGGATACTTTGGTGGCTCTAAGTACCGGAATTGCATATTTATTTAGTGTGTTCAATATGCTTTTTCCAAAAGTTTGGCTTTCAAGAGGGCTTGAGCCTCATGTTTATTTTGAAGCTGCAGCTGTGATTATTGCGTTTATTCTTTTAGGTCGATTGCTGGAAGAAAAAGCAAAGGTAAATACTTCATCAGCCATACGTAAATTAATGGGGCTACAGCCCAAAACGCTGACTTTAATTCGTGAAAACGGTGAAGAAGTACAATGTTCTGTGCAAGAAGTAAATCCGGGAGATATCATTTTAGTGAAACCCGGTGAAAAGATTGCTGTGGATGGAAAAATAAGTGCCGGTAGCTCCTATGTT
>CAZQBU010000062.1:0-8463 GCA_964592175.1 uncultured Lentimicrobiaceae bacterium | reverse complement strand
TTTACATGCACTTTTGTGTTTTCAGGCGAGCGCTGCTCCGCATTCATGCGGGCCCACGCGCCCAGCCCGGTTATGGGGGCAAGTGTTTCATGATTATATTGATGCTTGAAAATCCTTGTTCTGGAAGGTGCTTTAGTGATGGAATGGACGTCAGTCGCCAATACAATAGATATAATCCTAGCAGTTGTTATTACTTGGCGTAGGAGCTTATTCCAGCGACAGCTTTGTCCCGAAAGTTTTCGCGGAATGCGGAATTGCGTTTTTATGAAGCGCAGCGTAATAAAAAAAGAGCATGAAGCATTAAGCCCATAAGCGGTGCGTAGCAGGAGCCTTATAAGCTCCATCATTCTTTTTTTGCTTCCTTTTTTTTGCAATGTGGCAAAAAAATGAAGTGGGTCGCAGGGCAAAGCCCCGCCAGAGATATCATGCTTTGATTAAATGTGGGTTAATGCAATAAACAGCATTTCTACACACAAAACATATCGTCTTTTTCGTCCTTTTTCTTGATAAAAAGGACGCAAAAATCAAGCATGAATAATCGGAACCTCCCCGCAAACACAAAACCGCGTAAATCTAAGCAAGGTTGCGTCGCTTATTAGGAGTGCTATATCAAGCCTTACTAAAATTTAGTGGGAATAACCTGCTTTAAAAGTTAATGCTCGACCTCCTAACAAGCTATAACAGCCCTGCGAAAGCTTTCGCAGGGCTGCCTTGCAAGATTTACAAGCATTTTTTTTGATTCTTGGGCGGGTGCTGCTCCCCCATTCATGCGGGCCTCCCCGCCCATCCCGGTTATGAGGGCAGGTGTTTCGTGCTTTCATTTGGGCACGACTCCCCTTCCGATCAAATATCGGAACCCTCGAAAGCTTTCGAGGCGGTTATGAGGGTAAGTGTTTTTAGTTGTGGAAAGATGCTTTCTACAAAACACACAATATAACCAACTTCAACAAGTCAAATCGGTTTAAAAACAAGCCGGACTTTTTCAATCGTAAAAATCATACAATGTTGATTAAGCGCATATTACGGCTTTCTTTGTAGCCCCACCAGGACTCGAACCTGGATTTAAAGTTTAGGAAACTTTCGTTCTATCCCTTGAACTATAGGGCCTTTTGATTGCAAAATTACAAATTTTGATGAAGACAGCAACTGTCTAATTCTTCGAAAGCATGCGTTCTTTTACCACATCTTCAAGTAAAATCAAATCGGCTGTAAATCGACGTATGCCTTCAGCAAGTTTTTCGGTAGCCATGGCATCCTCATTCAACTCCCATCTGAATTGCTTTTCATCCGGATAAATTGGCTCTAAAGCAATCTTTTGTGCGCTAATTACATCCAATTTGGTTTCTATGGTGCTGTAATCGCTTTCCAGTTCAGCCAAAAGTGAGGGTGAGATAGTAAGCAAATCGCATCCGGCAAGCTCAATAATTTGATCGGTATTACGGAAGCTGGCTCCCATGATTTCGGTGGAATATGCAAACTTTTTATAATAAAAATAAATATCCCTTACTGAAACCACTCCGGGGTCTTCAGCCGGGTTTTTGACTTCCAGTTTTTTGACATGCTTATACCAGTCGAGGATTCTACCCACAAAGGGTGAAATCAGTTTTACACCTGCTTCCGCACATGCAATGGCTTGAATCTTACTGAATAATAAAGTCAGATTTGTATGTATTTGTTCTTTTTCTAAAATTTCCGCAGCCCGAATCCCTTCCCAGCTTGCTGCAATCTTGATTAAAATTCTTTCGCGCTCAATCCCTTCTGACTCATACATTTGAATTAATTGGCGTGCCTTTTTGATTGTAGCTTCGGTATCGAAAGATAAACGCGCATCTACCTCGGTGGACACACGTCCGGGAATTATTTTTAAAATTTCTTTTCCGAAATTAACAGCAAGGCGATCCAAACAAAGTGCAATTTGTTGGTCTTTCGAGCTGGTTTGTGCCACAGACCAAGCAATGGCTTCATCCATCAAATGTGAATATTTTTCATCCTTTGCAGCACTATAAATCAATGAGGGATTGGTAGTTGCATCTACAGGCTTGTATTGACGCATCGATTCAAAATCACCGGTATCGGCTACCACTCGGGTCATGCCTTTTAGTTGTTCCAGAACATTTTTCATGATAATAATTTTAAGGGCTTTCAAAGGGCAAAGATATCAAAGCCTGCGAATATGGTTTTTAAAAGAGCCTTCTATTTTTTTGCTTCATTCTATGAAACAATTCGTGTGCCGGCATTTGGTATATGTAAATGTTCGGCATCCGTAATAATACATTCTTTACCGCCCTTTTCGATGAAATGCATTGCAGCTCTGATTTTAGGCGCCATGCTGCCTTCGCTGAAATGACCCTCGGATAAATAATTTCTTGCCTCTTCAAGCGTTAATCTGCCTAGTTTTTTCTCATTTGGTGTATTAAAATTCAAACAGACCTGCGGAATATCCGTAAGAATATAAAATTCATCCGCTCCAATGGTAGCTGCCATCAAAGCCGAAGCCAAGTCCTTATCAATTACAGCTTCTGTGCCTGAATAGCTATTATCTGCATGTTTTATTATTGGTATGCCTCCTCCGCCAACCGTAATCACAATAGTACCTTCCCGTGCCAAGCGCGCAACTATGTCGGTATTCTTAATTTCAACAGGTGCAGGTGAGGCAACTACTTTTCGATAAGCTTGCCTTTTGGGGTCTTGAACATATGTTTCCTCCGGATTTTGTGCCAACAAGGCGCGCACTTCTTCCGCACTAAAATAAGGTCCCACCGGCTTGACCGGTCGTTGAAAAGCTTCATCCTCAGCATCTACCTCTACTTGAGTTACCAAAGTAATGATATTCTTATCAATACCCTCATGAATTAAGATATTTCTAAACTGTTGTTCAATAATATAGCCTATATAGCCTTGTGTATAACTCCCACAAATGTCGAGTGGCATCAATGGCAACCCATACAGCTTGTTTCCGGCAATATTGCGCAACATCGCATTCCCGACTTGTGGTCCGTTTCCATGTGCAATAACCAAATTATAACCTTGTTTAATAAAAGGCAACAGGCTTTTACAACTGTCATATACATTGGCTAATTGCTCTTGAATAGTACCTTGTTGACCTGCGCGTAAGAGCGCATTTCCGCCAAAAGCCACTAAGACTAATTTGTTATTCATGGGTTTAATTTTAATCCGATTTTTATTGCCGAGAAAGATAACAGCTTCTTATTCTGCAAAAGTTTAAAAAAAAACGTTAATACCAAGAAAAATCTGCAATTAGTTTGGTTTTTAGTGCATATTTTTAGCCATAAACCCATCAAAAACTTTTATTTAGTGCATTTTTGCAATATTAAGCAGGCGATAATGGAAATTTGTTATCAAGACGATTATTTGGTTGCAATCAATAAACCACATGGATTATTGGTTCACCGAAGCCGTATCGCAGATGATGTCACCGAATTTGCGTTACAAAAACTACGCAATATCTTGGGTAAATATGTATATCCTGCACATCGGCTTGATAGAAAAACAAGCGGGCTGTTGTTGTTTTCTTTTAATCCCGAAATAAACCGACTTCTGCATCAGGCATTTATGCAGCGTGAAATAAAAAGGACATATCATGCAGTGGTACGAGGATATATTGATGATGAAGGGATTATCGATTATCCTTTAAAGAATGAAAATGGAAAAATACAAGAAGCCATCACCCATTATAAATGCCTTTATCGTGCCGAATTAAACATTCCATCGGGAAAATTCCAAACCTCACGCTATTCATTAGCTGAAATAAAACCACTGACAGGCAGGATGCATCAAATTCGGAAGCATTTTGCACATATATTTCATCCCATCATAGGTGACCGACCTTATGGCTGTAACAAACAAAATAAAATCTTTCTTGAACAATGGAATCATAACAGCTTGTTGTTACATGCCCTTTCTATTGAGTTAATTCATCCTGTAAGCCAACGCCCTCTTACCATTAAAGCCGACTATCAAAATGAGTTCCGAAAAGTATTGAAGATAATGGATTGGCCAACAAGCTGTTCAAGCTAAGCTGCATAATTCATGAATTAAGCAGGCTAAATAAAAAAGCTGCCCATAAAATTTACAGGCAGCTTATTTTAGTTATGATATAAAATTATTTTACAATCATTTTTTTAGTAATCTGCTGATTCGCAGTGGTTATTGAGTAGAAATAAATACCTTGTGCCAAATTACTTCCGTCAATAGTAAGTTTATGTACTCCTGCAGGCAAGTTTGAATGATGTTGTGTACTCAGTTTTTGTCCTGTTAAGGAGAATACATCAAGGCTTACGGACGAATTTTTAATAAGCGTAAGATATACATCCGTGATATCGCTGAATGGATTCGGCTGATTTTGACTTACTGAAGCAATTTCTTCAACAAAATATTTATTGATTCCTGTAAGATTATAGGTCTTTTTAAAATTAGATATATAGTTAAACTGAACAGGATCCGAACCACTATTACTAGCTGATAATGATTGATATACCCATGGAATGGTATATTCAACAGCATTTTCTCCTACGGATTCTTCAAATACGCGTTCCGGCATATTTGCCCAATTTGCCTTCCACATGGCGGCACTAAAGAGTGTAACATTTTCTGTTTCGCCATGCACACCATTTGCACCTTCATAAGGCAAGAAATCGCGGAAATAAATATCCGGACGGGTATTATCTGTTGCTTCTTCTATATCGCTGTCGAGCCATGAAAAGAAAATGACTGTACCATCGGGTGAAGAGGAAACCTGATTATGATTATAATGTGATACATTGCCGTCAAACTCAGCTTTATACTGATGAATCGTTGTCAATTTAAATGAATCCCAGCTCGCGCCTCCGTCAGGAGACCAAATATGGAAAGGAGCATTATATGCAGGATTGGTATAAATTGAGTTTTCTTCAGGATTGGTAAGCATTACATTACCGCTAATATGCGGGTTACCCCAGGCATCCACAACCAAGTCCAAATAATATCCGATATAATAGGGAATCTCATCACGTGGAGGTACGGGGTCAGGAGAATAAAAGTTTTCCAAGTCCTCATCTGTAATGAATTGTTTTACGGCTTCTAATCCGTCAACACCTCCAAGCTGTACTTCAATTTCATCACTCCAACTTTCACCGCCATCTGTGGTTTTAAAGAAAATAGGATGATAGGAAGTATAAGGCAATAGTTCGGGTTTTGTAGTTAACAATACAATCCATCCGGTCATGCCGTCAGGTGAAAATGCGATTTCAATATCGTTAATACCTCTTCCTTCTTGCACGTCAAAGGGCCATTGATCTACTTCATATTCATAAATTCCCAAGTCCGGATCAAAAGTACCTTTGGCAATATTTAATATACCGTCATAGGTGGATGTTGTACCATCCCAATCGGTACGTGCGTCCACTGCCCATGCCGTGCCATTAGCCTGAATGGTATAAGCAGAAGGTAAATACCAATGAATATCTCCATTTGAGTTAAAGCTGTTTTGAGCAGCTTGCGAGCCCTCAGCAAATTTCTTGGCACCAAATACAATACCTCCCCATGAGTTGTCAACACCAAGGCTACCATCCAAAGCAGGTGCAAAATACGTATGATATGCATTTTGTGGATTGGTATTTCCTTCGGGATTGTATAAAAGTCCAAGGGGATAACGTCCGGGACTATATCCTGCTAAAGTAGGGTCATAACTAATCTGATCCACCTGCCAATTCAAACCGCGATCGAATGACACATCATAGCCAATATGATTACCGCTTGGGCTTTGGAGCCTATGCGTATACACCACGGTATTCAGTTCGTTGTTAACCGAGATATTGGCTGTACGAGAGCCGACAAAGTGACCTAATGCATTCGCAGAAGTACCAATAGGGATGACAGTAACAAAATTTGTTTCCTTGCCGGATTTCATCGGAGGAAGTGCTGTTGTTGCAGGAGTATAAACCGATGGCGAATACTTCGCTTCCTTGAATAAAACACCATAATCAGGGGCATTGCCCGACATAACGCCAAAATCGCTTTTTGGATTTTGAGCAAAAAGGATTGCTCCAAAAAGCAACATAAAACTAAATAATAAAACTTTCTTCATAATTCAACTGGTTTAATGAGTAATTGATTAATAACACAAATATATAAACTTCTTTTTTTGAAAAAACATTACGAAACAAAAAAACATTCATACAAAAATAATCAAAGTCAATTCCTTTGTCAAGTTCACAAGCAATTCAATAACAAGAGGCTAGGAATTCAAGCTTTTTGTTTGATGTGATTCTTTATGTTTGCAAAAAACGGCTGTGTAAAAATTGATGACAAAAACTAGCGAACCAGTCTGTTATATCCGTCAAACCAGCATACTGTTTACCTACTTGTGGGTAAATGAATTTGATAAACAAAAAACTCATTAACGGTCTATTTTAGGCTCAAAATAATATGTATCAGAAAAACATAAGTTATTTGCCCCCAGTATTCTACGGAGCAAAACTTTCTTGTTTTTAATAATTATTGTTGATGAAATTTCTCAAATAAGTATTCACATCAGCCCGTTTTATCTTTAACACTTCTTCAATACAGTTGTAGAATTGATCCTCGTTATCGGCTTTGCAGAGAAATAGGTCTTTTACTTTTTCGTACCCACCATCTTTAAATGCAATTTCGCATAAAACAGCATGGATCATATACTGGAAATTATAGCTTGACTCTAAATCCCTAAACTGTGAAATTTCTTCATTCTCTTTCTTTAGCATCTCATTTTCAATATTATTAATACTTACCTTTGAATGACCAAAAAAGCTCTGAGACAAATCAATCCATACATTTTGGTTTAAGAATCTTTTAAAACGTGGCATATGCTCTTTATATGTACAACCAACATGCTCACCAAAATATGTAGCAACACCTTCCTCAAATAAAGCATATTTCCCTCTTTCATAGTTGCTTAATAAAACATGAATTATCTCGTGAAAGTAGTTCTCTCCACCGCCTCCAATGTAAACCATGTTATTTAAAGGCGTGTAACCTCCTTGAATGGTATTTGAAACACTACCATAATCGAAATAATTGTAATCAACACCAAACAATTGTGAAATATCGGTCATCCTATGTGATAAAACATAGTTGATTGGTTTTGAGCATTGGAGGTTTAAACCCTTTTTAAACTGCTCAATTCTCCAATCCAATAAGCCTGACAGACTATCGTTAAATTCGTATTCGATTGGGTAATAATATATTATATTAGTAGATGTTTCTCTTCTTACTATTCTTGAATGATGGTTGAAAGCATTTTCCAGTTGGAGTCCATTTTTGGTCTTTCTAACATATATCGTTAAAAATGCCGAGGGAAACCCTCTAAATGGTGATTCCTCAGTTGTTTTGAACATTGTATTAATTTGGTACAGGTCATCTCCCCGATTGGTTATGCCTAAGAAATATTCAGTATCGTTTGTGTACCATACATTTCCTTTAGACCGAAAATACGCATAGTAAAGATCGGGGAAGTCAAACATAGAATTATCTTTTTCAGACCAATAGACTTTTAATTGCTCTGGCATATCATTTAGGAGGGCACCATTTTTAAGGTTTACAATATTTAATTCATCCATATAATTATTCCAAAACTTAAAAACCTCCTTAAATTGTGGAGGTATTGTATCAGCAAAAGGATAGATTGCAATATTTCTTTGTATTTGGCCAAAAGAGATATGAAATGAATAGAAAAGGAATAGAAATAGAAGTGTTTTTTTCATTATTGAATTACCCTTAATACCTTTATTAATAAATAATTAAGAAATGTTAAAATTAAAAGATTAAGGCTGTATATTATAATTCAAATTCATACTGTTGGTGAAAATAGTGAGCCTAAAATACAGCCTTAAACTAAGTCAATTATGTTGGATTTGCTAATGACTTCATTGTTGAGTGATTAGTTGCACTTGTGGTTGTTGACCTATTCATATTATAAGTTGTATCTTCACCACTACAACTACATGTACAACTACAAGCTGGTGCTGTACCACCGCCGCCTTCTTCACCACCTTTGATTTGACTTAATGCATTCTGAGACAAATTGATTAATTTTAAGTTTTTCATCGTTTGAAGATTTTAATTGAAAATGATAATAATTAAAAAAAATGAAGGTACGCCGTCAATTAATTAATAACGGCAGTCATCGATCGAACTTATTTTTCCCCAGCCAAAAGATATATTTTGTCGTGCAACACCGCACAAACAGTTTGTGAAACAAGAGTGCGTGTAAAAATTGATGGCAATAACAAACAATCCGACCCACTATGCCAGCCAAACCGCCAAAGTCATTGCTTTTGTGGAGAGGGGGGGTATGGCTGCTAAATATCATTTTCATCATTGGTTACGAACAGGCTACAATAATAAGAAGATAATTTATAAAAAGCAAGGGCTGTACTTCCCTAAATAGGGTTGACCGTTTTGGTTAATTATTAATTTAGTTTTGGT
>CAZQBU010000061.1:0-8612 GCA_964592175.1 uncultured Lentimicrobiaceae bacterium | reverse complement strand
ACCAGCGACCCTCTGATTAACAGTCAGATGCTCTAACCGACTGAGCTAAGGAGGAGTGTATTCCTCAAATTGAGGATGCAAAATTAAGCTAATTTTGTATTTCTCCAAATATTTTTTGAAAATTTATTTGCATCTTCGCCAAAATATACACATTTATACATAATTATCAGCACTTTACTACAATAATTTGTATCACACAAGATAATTTTCTAACTTTGCCGCCCGATTTTTTTGAAGAAATGGGTTTAGATAGTGAAAGCTGAACGTGAATATATATTGCCTTTGGCAGGCCTCTCAACAGGTTTGAAACATTATGTATTCAAACTGGATAAGGCTTTCTTTGAAAAAGAAGCCTATGAAGAGGTCTCAAATGGTCTGGTACAAGTCGATCTTGAACTGGATAAAAGAGACAATATGATTGAACTGAATTTCCATATAAGTGGCTGGCTCGAAGTGATTTGTGACAGATGTGGCGATTTATTTCAACAGCAAATCGAAAATCATGAACAGCTGATACTTAAATTTGGTGACCATTATGAAGAAGAATCGGAAGAAGTGATTGTAATACCCACAGACTTGCATGAGTTTGATGTATATCAGCTACTCTACGAATATACAATTCTGGCGTTGCCAATCCAAAAAATACACCCTGAGGATGCCGACGGAAACAGCATCTGCAATCCCGAAGCACTCGAACGGTTAAAAAATATTTCGGAACAAGAAGAAACAGATCCGCGCTGGGAAGCGTTGAAAAAATTAAAAAGATAATTATCCATAAATAAATTAATAGAACAATGGCACATCCAAAAAGAAAACAGTCGAAGTCGAGAAGAGATAAAAGAAGATCGCATGACGGTATCAAAATGCCCCAGTTGGCAAAATGCCCTACCACCGGTACTACTCACGTATACCACCGTGCATATTATGTTGACGGCGACCTGTACTACAAGGGTAAACTTGTAATGGCAGCTCAATAATAGGCTCTTACCTGATTCAGGTATAAGCTTTTAGCAAGAGTTGCCAAACCATGCGCCTGGGATTAGATGTATTTGGAGGCGATTTCGCCCCTTCCGTTACATTGGATAGTTTGCAGTTGCTACTCCCCGAGTTGGCAACTGATACTACCCTCGTGCTATATGGTGATGAAAAACTAATTGGCAATTATCTGACCGACCGACTTCCCCAATACCAAAATATCGAACTGGTACATGCACCCGAAATAATCGGCATGGGGGAGAAGTCAACTTCCACCTTTCAATCCAAACCAAATTCCGGTATCGTAGCCGGCTTCCGCGATCTTGTAAACGATAAGCTGGACGCTTTCGCCAGTGCAGGAAATAGCGGAGCAATGATGGTTGGTGCCGTAAATATGGTACATACCATCACCGGTATTATTCGCCCGGCAAGCGGAGTGCTCATCCCAAAAGTGGATGGAGGATACAATATATTACTTGATGTAGGGACCAATCCGGATGCAAAAGCCGAAATGCTGAACCAATTTGGCTTATTGGGTAAACTTTATGCCGAGCATGTGTTGCAAATAGAAAATCCAAAGGTGGGACTATTAAATATAGGTGCTGAAGAAAATAAAGGCAATAATTTGCTGCAGACTGCCCATGCCATCATGAAAGACAGTCCATATTTTCAATTTATCGGTAATATCGAAAGTCGCGATTTGTTTCGCCAAAAGGCGGATGTGATTGTTTGTGACGGCTTTACTGGTAATATTGTAATCAAGCAAATTGAAGCTATCTATCGGCTTATGGAAAAAAGAGAATTGCTTGATAGCTATTTTTCGCGTTTTAATTACGAACTTTACGGCGGAAGCCCTATCATCGGCATCAATAAAAATGTGGTTATCGGACATGGAATCAGCAGTCCGATGGCGATAAAAAATATGATGCTGCTTGCTAGAGATATTGCCGCTTCAGAATTGAATAAAAAAATAATTGGAGCCATCAATGATTTTACCAAAAATTAATGATGAATCTTAAAACCAAGGAATTATGAAAAAATACAATGCTGCTATTACGGGTATACATGCTTGGGTACCGGAATATGTATTGACCAATCAGGAGCTCGAAAAGATGGTTGACACTACCGATGAGTGGATACTCACACGCACGGGCATTCGCGAGCGCCATATATTAAAAGGTGAAGGCAAAGGCACTTCGGTGATTGGTACTGAAGCAGTAAAAGGCTTGCTCGAAAAAACCGGCACCAAGCCGGAAGAAGTAGATATGCTCATCTGCTCGACCGTAACACCGGATATGATGTTTCCGGCAACGGCAAATATCATCAGTCATAACTGCGGCATAAAAAACGCATTCAGCTTTGATATCAACGCGGCATGCTCCGGCTTTCTTTATGCATTGGTAACCGCTTCAAAATTTGTTGAAAGCGGAACCCATAAAAAAGTAATTGTTGTGGGAGCCGATAAAATGTCGTCCATTATTGACTATACCGACCGTCAAACCTGTGTGCTTTTTGGCGATGGAGGCGGGGCTGTATTGCTTGAACCTACTATCGAAGGCGTAGGAATAATGGATTCGATACTCCAAAGCGACGGCGCGGGCATGCAACATTTGCACATGAAAGCCGGTGGCTCGGCAAAACCACCATCTTATGCAACGATTGATGCAAAAGAACATTTTGTGTATCAAGAAGGACAAGCCGTATTTAAGTTTGCCGTAACCAATATGGCAGATGTAGCAGTTGCCATCATGGAAAAGAACAATCTTACTTCCGACGATATTGCATGGCTTGTGCCGCATCAGGCAAATATGCGCATCATCGAAGCTACCGCACGCCGTATGCGTATACAAAAGGAGCAGGTGATGATAAATATTGAACGCTATGGTAATACCACAAGCGGTACACTTCCAATCTGCCTGTGGGAATGGGAAAATCAACTTAAAAAAGGCGATAATATCATTCTGGCTGCATTTGGAGGAGGCTTCACCTGGGGCTCCATCTGGCTGAAATGGGCATATGACCCAAAATAAATTAGAAAAAATTAACCGGTGAAAGCCGGTTTTTTTGTGCCGCATTCCGTATGTTTGCCCAAAACAATATCCCACAGATTGTTTCTTGGCGATATAGTAAACAGCAAAGGGTGGTTAATTTTTCAAATGATTTTTACTACCTTTGCACCTTATTTTTATCTACTGATTTTCAATTGAATAAACACATATAACAGTGAAGTATAAAGAGTACAAACAGTTAAACCTCTCCCAGATTGGAAAAGATATCCGTAAATTTTGGGAAACAGAAGACATCTTTCAAAAAAGCCTTGACATCCGTAAAGATGCTGAACCTTATGTGTTTTATGAAGGACCACCCTCCGCAAACGGGGTGCCCGGCATACATCATGTGATGGCTCGTGCCATAAAAGATATATTCTGCCGATACCAAACGTTGAAAGGAAAACTGGTAGAACGCAAAGCAGGCTGGGATACCCACGGACTGCCCGTAGAAATTGGTGTGGAAAAATCATTGGGCATTACCAAAGAAGATATCGGAAAGACAATCAGTGTCGAGGAATACAATCTTGCATGCCGCAAAGAGGTGATGCAGTATAAAGACCTTTGGGATGAGCTGACAAAAAGTATGGGCTATTGGGTTGATTTGGATAATCCCTATATCACTTTTGACAATAAATACATCGAATCGGTTTGGCATTTGTTATCCAAATTATATGAAAAGGGGCTTTTGTATAAAGGCTATACCATTCAGCCGTATTCGCCTGCTGCCGGTACTGGCCTCAGTACCCATGAGCTGAATCAGCCCGGCTGCTACCGCGATGTAAAAGACACATCTGCCACCGTACAGTTTTTGGTAAAAGCTGAAGATCAGGCTGATGTAGATGCCTTTGCCGGTTTACCCCTACAAAGCGAACTTCCCTTGTACCTCTTGGCTTGGACCACCACGCCTTGGACCTTGCCATCAAATACGGCACTTGCCGTAGGAGCAAATATCGATTATGTACTGATTAAGACATTTAATCCTTATTCGGCACAGCCCATACAAGTGATTTTAGCTAAAGACTTGATAACTTCTTATTTTGATGCACAATTTGAAGATGCTGCTTTTGAAGACTATAAAGCCAATGATAAAAAGCTGCCTTACAGCATTTTAGCTGAATTTAAAGGAAAGCGTATCGAAGGCTGGCGCTATCGTCAACTTATTCCGTGGGTAAAGCCAATGGGCGATGCCTTTAAGGTAATAACCGGCGACTTTGTAACTACAGCCGACGGTACCGGAATAGTGCATATCGCACCCACTTTTGGAGCCGATGACGACCGTGTAGCCAAACAAAGTGGAATTGCACCTTTGATCCTTCTCGATAAAGAAGGCGAAAGACGTCCGATGGTCGACCTGCAAGGGCGATTTTATCGGTTAGAAGACTTAAGCCCTGATTTTATTGAAGAATATGTAAACTCCGAATTGTATGGCGAATTTGCCGGACGTTTTGTGAAAAATGAATACGACGAAAGCCTGCCAGCCGATGCCGAAACATTGGATGTCGATCTGGTTGTCATGCTGAAAAAGGAAGACAAGGCATTTCGCATTGAAAAATATGTACACAGCTATCCGCATTGCTGGCGTACCGACAAGCCGGTTCTTTATTACCCGATGGATAGCTGGTTTATTCGTACAACCGCTTTCAAAGAGCGCATGTTGGAATTGAATAAAACCATTAACTGGAAGCCACGCGCCACAGGTGAAGGCCGCTTCGGAAACTGGCTCGAAAATCTGGTTGACTGGAACTTATCGCGCTCACGCTTTTGGGGGGTGCCACTTCCTATCTGGACAACCGAAGACAAAACCGAACAAGCTTGCTATGGCTCGGTGGAAGACTTAAAAAAGGCGGTAGAAGAAGCTGTGGAAGCAGGCTTAATGACCGAAAATCCCTTTGCCGAATTTGATCCAAAGGACTTTAGCGAAGAAAACTATAACAGCTTTGATTTGCACCGTCCCTATGCGGACCGCATCGTGCTCAAATCGCCATCCGGCAAGCCGATGTATCGCGAAATAGACTTGATTGACGTATGGTTCGATTCCGGTGCCATGCCCTATGCGCAGATGCATTATCCCTTTGAAAATGTAGCACAGTTTGAGCAAAACTTCCCGGCTGATTTCATTGCCGAAGGGGTGGACCAAACGCGTGGATGGTTTTTTACACTCCATGCCATTGCCACCATGCTCTTCGATTCAGTAGCATTTAAAACTGTGGTATCCAATGGATTGGTGCTGGATAAAAAAGGAAATAAAATGTCCAAGCGCCTAGGTAATGCAGTGGACCCGTTCGAAACAATTGAAAAGTATGGACCGGATGCCACACGCTGGTATATGATTACCAATGCACAGCCTTGGGACAACCTTAAATTTGACTTGAACGGACTTGATGAGGTGCGTAGAAAATTCTTTGGCACACTCTATAACACCTATGCCTTCTTTGCATTATACGCAAATATTGACGGCTTTGTGTATGCCGAAGACGATATCCCCTTTGCGGAACGTCCTGAAATTGACCGTTGGATATTATCTGAGCTCAACTCATTGATACACACGGTAGACGAAGCTTATTCTGCCTATGAACCCACACGTGCGGGAAGAGCGATACAAGATTTTGTGGATGAACACCTCAGCAATTGGTATGTGCGCTTGTCGCGTCGCCGTTTCTGGAAAGGAAGCTATACCGAAGATAAGATTTCAGCTTATCAAACCCTGTATACTTGCCTCGAAACTGTGGCGCAGCTCGCTTCACCCATTGCACCATTCTTTACCGAACAGCTTTTCCGCGACCTGAATGCAGCAAGCGGCAAGCGAAAAGAAGAATCCATACACTTGACCGACTTCCCCAAAGCCAATCCGGACTTTATCGACAAAGACTTGGAAGAGCGAATGGAAATGGCACAAGATGTTTCATCCATGGTGCTGTCACTACGTAAAAAAGTAAATATTCGGGTGCGCCAACCGCTTAATTCAATTATGATACCGGTGCTGAATCCAAAGATGAAACAGCAGCTGCAGGCAGTCGAAAATCTGATATTATCCGAAGTGAACGTAAAAATGATCGACTATCTGAGCGACGATACCGGCATCTTGATTAAAAAGATTAAACCGAATTTTAAAACATTGGGACCGCGTTACGGCAAGCTGATGAAACAGATTTCCGGTACTTTGGCAGCTTTCTCGCAATTTGATATCAAACAAATTGAAACTACCGGTGAATACAAGTTTCAGCTGGATCAACAAGAGGTAATTCTCGGTATTGACGATGTGGAGATTGTTACTGAAGACATACCCGGCTGGACTGTAGCCACTATGGATAAGCTTACGGTAGCACTTGATGTAACCCTTACCCCCGAATTGCTGCAAGAAGGTTTGGCACGCGAATTGGTGAATAGGGTACAGAATCTGCGTAAAGATTCGGGGCTGGAAGTTACCGATCGTATTTTGCTGGAAGTTGCGGCTTCGGGCGAAATGGTGGATGCCTTGGCTGCTTTTAGGGATTATATATGTTCCGAAACCTTGGCAAGCTTGCAGCTGACGAATCTGGATAATGAAGCGGATGCAGTGGAACAAGAACTGATTGAAGGAGTAAAGGTAAAACTGCGAATTTCAAAGATAGATTAACTGATTTTTAAATTATTTATGACTGTATAACAAATATTTGTACTATATTTATACCGGATTCTGAAAATGAATCGTTGTCAGACTATTAATACTATAATGCCATGAAAGAGAAATTACAGGCGGAGCAAACCGAAACGGCAAAAACGCGTTACTCAGATGCAGAACTGGAAGAGTTTAGAGAAATCATTCATCTCAAGCTGGAAAAGGCAAGGTCTGATTTGAAACTGTTGACGGAAGCACTTTCCAATGATAGTGAGAATGGCACTAACGATACTTCACCGACATTTAAAATTTTGGAAGAAGGATATCATGTGCTGTCAAAAGAAGAAAATGGAAGACTTGCTGCCCGTCAGCAAAAGTTTATCAATAATCTGGAAAATGCGTTAATCCGGATTGAGAATAAAACCTACGGTGTTTGCAGAGCAACAGGTAAATTAATCGCAAAAGAGCGACTTAGAATTGTACCTCATGCAACGCTTAGTATCGAAGCTAAATTACAGCAGGGGAGTAATTAATAAACAAAATTTGAAAACACCGGCTGTAATAGATTTTCATTTTATTTCCTGAGATAAATAACTCGGGGGTATATGTTATTTCCCATATCGAAGCATAAAACGTGAAAAAACCCCTATTGATTATTTTTTTGGTGCTGATAGCCGATCAGCTGCTAAAGTTTTATATCAAGCTGACAATGACTATCGGTCAGGAGTTTTCAGTATTCGGCAACTGGTTCATTATTCATTTTACCGAAAATAACGGCATGGCATTCGGCATACAGTTTGCCGGAGAATATGGCAAGCTGGCACTCAGCTTGTTTCGTATTATTGCCGTATCCGCTATCGGAATCTATCTCTATTTGCTTACCAAAAAGAAAAGTCCTTTCGGACCTGTTTTTGGTATTTCACTAATTACTGCCGGTGCACTTGGAAATATTATCGACAGTACCTTCTACGGAAAAATTTTCAGCCATAGCAGCTTTCATCATGTAGCAGAATTTCTGCCCGAAGGCGGAGGTTATGCCGGCTTCCTTCAAGGAAAGGTGGTCGATATGTTGTATTTTCCAATTCTTGTGATAAAACAATCCGAAGCAGCATCATGGCTGCCCGATTTTTTATTTGGAAGCGACGGATATTTTATATTCTTCCGTCCGGTCTTCAATATTGCCGATGCATCCATCACTATAGGGGTGTTATGGCTGCTGTTATTTCAACGAAAATTCCTGAAAAACCTATAAAAAAGCCAATTCTGCCCGTGAGGGCAAAAAAATCTGCCATATTAGGAGGCTTATTACGGGTAAAAAATTATCTTTGCAAACATATATACATTGACTTTAAAAATCACATCATAACAACACATGAATCAGACAAAAAGCGGACGTATAGTACAAATTATCGGGCCTGTTGTAGACGTGGCCTTTGATAACGATATTCAACTGCCTGATCTTCATGATGCACTGGAGATCCGTCGCGAAAACGGCGAAAAGCTTATTCTCGAGGTGCAGCAGGGCATTGGTGAAAACACGGTGCGAACCATTGCAATGGATTCAACCGACGGTCTCAGACGCGGGATGGAAGCCGTTATCCTTGGACATCCAATTTCCATGCCCGGAGGTGATCAGATTAAAGGAAGATTATTTAACGTGATTGGGGAACCCATCGATGGCCTTAAGCCGATGGAGGAAAGCAAGCGATACAGCATTCATAAGCTGCCTCCAAAGTATGAGTACCTTTCAACACAATCCGAAGTGCTTTATACCGGAATTAAAGTAATTGACCTCATCGAGCCTTACTCCAAAGGAGGAAAAGTAGGCTTGTTTGGTGGTGCCGGTGTAGGTAAAACGGTGATCATCATGGAGTTAATTAACAATATCGCGAAATCCTATTCAGGAATGTCGGTATTTGCCGGCGTGGGTGAACGTACCCGTGAAGGAAATGACCTTCTGCGTGAAATGATTGAATCCGGTGTTGTAA
>CAZQBU010000060.1:0-8659 GCA_964592175.1 uncultured Lentimicrobiaceae bacterium | reverse complement strand
GAGAGAGTTCCTTATATAGGCATCGCAGCCACCTATGTAAGGAACTCCTTATCCCAACTACCCCGGCTGTCATTCCATAGTAATGAGGAATCTAAGAAAGTATTGCAATGGTTTTCAGACTTAATGAATAAGCTGAAAGAAAACTATTAAAATAAAAATAAATATTTTACTGGAAATATATGCCAAGGACAGGAGATAGCGCGAACAAAATATAAATACTTTTCTTGTTTAAGCGAAGCTTATCAGTCGTTAAACAAGAAAAGTATGCAAAACCAATGATTTTAGTTTTCGAATTCGCTTAAGCTTTTCATTAACTTCTTTCTGCTGTAGAAAATTCTGCTTTTCACAGTACCTATTGTAAGGTTTAGCTCATCTGCAATTTCTTTGTATTTATAACCTTCGTTATACATATCAAAAGCTCTGCGAAACTCTTTATCCAAGGATTCAATGCCTTGCGTAAGTTCTTTGGTGGCAATAATTGAAAGCGGATTGTATTGGGTATCTTCTGCACCTGAATTGATGTGATACAGGTTATCTGTCTGATCAATAAAGGTTTGTATACGTTTTTTCCTTCTGTAATTGTTGATGAAGATGTTTTTCATAATGGTTGAAACCCATGCTTTGAAATTATTGTTGTTCACATATTTCTCGCGATACACCAAAGCTTTGAGATAAGTCTCTTGTAAAAGGTCTTTGGCATCATCCTCGTTTCCGGTAAGCTGTCTAGCAAAAATTTCTAAATAAGGTTGAAGTCCGGTGAGGTTATAGTTGAATTCAATTGCTGTCATGTTTCTATATTTTTTGTTTAATGTTTCTGTATGCAAAATTAAACAAACAAAAAATACTGTCAAGCAGTTTGAAGCCCGCTCACGCAAAAAATCATAAAATCATATCCTAATATATTGATATGTCGTAAGTTGTTGAAATCTAAATAAATGTTAAATAGAAAAAATAAAGGATAAAAATGTCCGAAAATCAAAAAATCAGCTAAAAAATCGAATCAAAATCACTTATTTTTGAAGTATAAAGCTTGTAAATTGTCTAAATTAATTTGATTTAAAGGTTGATTTCCTTCCTTGGAATACATAAAATCGACTTCCTTTTTATAATGGTTAAGCACTTTATGGCGGACCATTTTCATGGTGGAGTTAATCATTTGATTTTGCTCACTAAAGTCTTCTTTTCCGATAATGAAGCTTTGGGGCGCCCAAATTTCAGGAATTTGTCCTTTATAAACCTCCGTAGTTTTGTAGGAATAGAATGATTTTTTAATCTGCTCCAGCAATTGCTCCGGATTTGATAAATTCTGTTCTTTTATCAATTCGTTAATTTTTCCGTGTTCCAAGTTAATCACTGCGACGGTATAAGGCGACATATCATTATATACCATTACTTGGCTGACCAGCTCCGAGCTATTCATGATAGCTTCTTCAATTCCTTCAGGAGAATATTTTTCGCCTGCACTACTTATCAGCAATGCCTTTTCGCGACCGACCACCACTAAAAAGTCGTCTTCGTCAATATATCCGAGGTCGCCTGAAAATAGCCATCCGTCACGGATTACCTCTGCTGTGGCTTCAGGATTATTATAATATCCTTTCATGACATTATTGCCACGAATTACAATTTCACCTTTTACCCCGTTTGGAACGGTTTTTCCAGCATCATCCACTATTTTACACTCTATTCCCGGCAGCACCATGCCCGAAGTGCCTAATTTATGGCGTCCCGGTGTGTTGGCGGATATGATGGGGGTCGCTTCCGTGAGCCCGTATCCTTGAAAAACAGGGGCTCCGATGGCAGCAAAAAACTGTTGTTGTGAGATATCGAGCAGGGCGCCTCCGCCTACATTAAATCGGAAGTTATCGCCAAATACTTTTTGCAGCTTCTTGAAAATCAAGTTATAGGCTATTTTATATACAATTCGTTCACCTATGCTTCCGCTTGGGGCTTTGTTAAATCCATTGCCGTATAATTTAATACCGGCAGCAACACCTTTTTCAAACAAACCGGCAATCAGTTTTCCTTTTTCTCCTACGCCTTCCTTCATTTTATTCATGAAGCTTCCGGTTAAAGCGGGTACAGTCAGCATGAAATGAGGATTGGCTTCCTTTAAGTTTTTAGGAATGTTTTTCAGTACACTCTTATTCCCGTTTCTGGCATCGGCAAAATATATCGAAAGCCCTTTTACCGCACTTGCATAAATGCCAACCGTATGTGCAAACGAATGATCGAGCGGTAAAATGAGCATCAGTTTATCGCCTTTATTCACATCAAAAATACTCATGGCATCCGTGCTGTTTGCCCAATAGTTTAGGTGCGTCAGCATAATACCTTTTGGGTTTCCGGTTGTCCCGGATGTGTACGATATGGTAACTACCTGATCTTCTTCAATCTTCGCTTCAATATCATCCAGCTTTTGAGTTTCCGTTGCTGCCAAAACTTTTCCCTTTTCATACATTGATCGTAAGAAAATAAAATCTTTTTCGGCATTTAATCCAAAGCTTTCTAAAAGTTCCTTGTGTTTATCAATATTGGTATCAATGTAAATCAGCAATGGAAGTTCATCTTGCTTTGTATCAATCGATTTCAATACACTTTCAATCGTATTTGAAGAAAAGATAATTGCTCTGCATTCGGCATGCGAAAGCCTAAACTGTATTTCTTCCGGCAACAGTTTGATACTCAGTGGCACATTAATGCTTCCTGCACGTAAAATTCCATACTCGGTGATAATCCAATCATTCCGCCCTTCTACTATCATTGCAATTCTGTCGCCCGGATTAATACCGGCTTGCAATAATGCCAATGCAAAATGCCCTGATTTTTCGAGTACATCGTTAAAACTTTCGGATACCCATCCGTCATTTCCCTTTTGATTCAAATAAGCTGCATCGCCAAACTGTTCGCTTGCTTGGCGTAAGAGATTGATAACAGTTCGTTTCATTCTAAAATGATTTAAAGGCGCAAATTAGTCAATTTTTGAATTATGCAAGCATTTAAATCGAAGAATCAGGATAAATACAAGAAAATCAATTGGTTAAACATTCAAGTAATTCCTTGAATTCGGCGGCACAAGACATGAGACGGGTGTTTTCGGGCAGCTGAAAGCCAATTTCGGATGCATGCATTCCGCTGATATAAAACTGTTTTGCTTTAAAATGAGTGGCAACTTTATGGATATAATCTTTCAGAAGCTTTGAATTGACGGCTGAAACAAATGAGGTGGCAACAATATCCGGATCCACCTTTTTTGCCATGATAAAAAGGTCTTGCAGTGGAATATTTGGTCCAAGGTAATACACTTTTAAACCGTATTTGCGGGCAAGATAAAAATGAGTCAGCATACCAATTTCATGCAATTCCCATTCGGGCAGGAATAGGATGATCTTTTTGGCATCAGGCTTCACGGAATAGGATAATCCGTCAATAGCCACAAACAGTTTCATGCGTATCAAATTGCTGATAAAATGCTCTTGAGCCGGATTTATCGCTCCTGTTTGCCATAGCATGCCTGTTTTTTGAAAAAATGGATAAATAAGTTGGTATAATGTTTCTTCAAAGCCGAGATTCATGATACTTTGAGCCAAAATCTTCTCAAATTTCTCTTCATTAAACTCAATCATCGCCACTACAAGGCTTTCAATTTGGTTTTGGTAAGCCGATTCAGGGCGCGTGATTTCCATTGTTTTTTGATTTAGCTCTTGCAAGCTCATTTGTGCGATTTTGGAAATCTTTAAGCCGTTACGATTGAGAATAGATATATTCATCAACTTACGTAAATCTTTATCGGTATACGCTCTGATGTTCGATTCGCTTCTTTTGGGCTCCACAATTCCATAGCGTTTTTCCCATGCGCGAATGGTATGTGCTTTGATGCCTGTGAGGCGTTCCAAATCTTTGATTGAGTAAGTCGACATAGTTGAAATAGCTTTTGCTCTTTCATAAACAATTGTTTAGTGATTTTGTTTTATGACTACTGTTTTGCCAAGCAAACCAGAGATGCTTTTTCGCCTTAAGCTTTAGTGAAGCCCCTTTGCTTTGAAATTCGTTGAAATCACTCAAAATGTTGTAATTTCGTGAAAAATTAAATTGTGAAAGCTGCTGTTTCTTATAGTGTATCAATCCTAGGTGCCGGACGTGTTGCCACGCATCTCGGCAATGCCTTGTTTCAAGCCGGACACCATATTGTTCAAGTTTATGGGCGAAACCTGGAAAAGGCAAATGCATTAGCCGAAAAATTAAATGCAGAAGCAATTCACGATATTTCGCTAATCAATCCGGATGTTG
The DNA here is from genome assembly GCA_964592175.1 of uncultured Lentimicrobiaceae bacterium. Taxonomy (GTDB): domain Bacteria; phylum Bacteroidota; class Bacteroidia; order Bacteroidales; family F082; genus JALNZU01. The sequence goes on along the minus strand of CAZQBU010000060.1, from coordinate 4,369 downwards.
CCATGCTTATAATGGCTGTTTCTGATGATGCAATCGGCTCTTTAAGTGCTGAACTGCCGCTTATAAACGGCTGTGTAGCACATACGGCAGGCTTTCGCGACCGACATGAAATAAACAGCAAGCACAAGCGGAAAGCTGTGTTTTATCCGTTACAAACTTTTACGTTTGAAAGGGAAGTGGATTTTTCGAAAGTGCCGTTTTTCATCGAAGCGGATGAAGCAGATGACCTTGAGCTGCTTCGACAGCTGGCTGCGGGATTAAGCCCGAAAATCATAGCTTCTACCATTGAGCAAAGGCGTATTTTGCATTTGGCAGCCGTCATGACGTCCAATTTTAGTAATGCCTTGTATATTGTGGCAAAAGAGCTGTTGGATGAATACGGTTTGGACTTTTCAGTTTTGCATCCCTTATTATTGGAAACGGCACAAAAGGCGTTGGAGGTCGATCCCCGCGAAGGGCAAACAGGTCCCGCAAGGCGAAACGATCAAGGGACTATAGAAAAGCATTTAAAATTATTGGAAGACAAGCCGCAAATTGCCGAAATCTATCAGTTAATGACAAATTATATTATAAATTCATACCATAACAATACAAATGAGTAACTACAAATCGCGCTTACATCACATTACTACGTTTATTTTTGATTACGATGGCGTAATGACTGATGGCACTATAATTATTAATAATCATGGCGAACCATTACGTACCGCTAATGTAAAAGATGGATATGCACTGCAGCTTGCCAAAAAACTCGGTTATAATATTGCCGTGATTTCGGGTGGCTATTCTCCATCCATGGAAAAACGTTTTGAAGCACTGCAAGTGACGGATGTGTTTTTAGGGGTAAGCAATAAAATTGAAGTTTTTGAGAACTATTTGAAAGACAAAAACTTGAAAACGGAAGAAGTACTATATATGGGGGACGACATACCCGATTACTTACCCATGAAAGCCGCCGGATTGGCGGTTTGTCCTGCTGATGCCGCTGAAGAAATTAAAAGGATAAGCCATTATATAAGCCATTACAAAGGTGGGCATGGCAGCGTACGCGAAATTATTGAGCAAGTGCTCAAAGTCCAAAAGAAATGGATGACGGGTGATGCCCATCTCTGGTAATTACTAGCTTATGCAATACTATTTAAGGCTAATACGCTGGCAAAACCTGGGAATGCTTGTGCTCGGCATGCTGCTCACGCGTTACAAAATTATTTTACCAAATCTTTCACAAGCCGGTGTTGAAAATAGTTCGACAGCTTTGCCTTTTGCCTTATTAGTGTTGGCTGTAGTACTTATTGCTGCTGCAGGCTTTGTGGTAAATGACATCCAAGATTTCCAAATAGCTAAGCGCAACAATCCGGAAAAGCTGATTATTGGTACCCATATTAGCGAGCAAGCGGCATGGTGGTTATATCGTTCACACACATTAGGCGGGCTGTTGGCAGGAATTGCTGTGGGCTGGCTAAGCAGTAGCATGCAGCTTCCATTGCTGTTGTTTTTGGGAGCAGGAATATTATGGTTTTATTCGTATCGCTATAAATGCATTCCGCTTATCGGGAATTTGGCAATATCCCTTGCTGCTGCTTTTACGATTAGTATTGTGTGGCTGCTCGACTTTTTTATGCTGCGAGCAAATCCATTCTCGTTTTCCGAAGCTATTAGTGTAATGCCGACAATTACCGGGCTAATTTTACCATATACATTATTTGTGCTTGCTATACATTTGATAGTGGAAATCGTAAAAGACATTAAAAATGTTGAAGCTGATAAAGCAGAAAACTGTAAGACCTTGGCAGTTGCCATTGGCAAACGACAAACAAGAATTATTGCCGTTAGTTTGACAGTAATTTTGTTTTCGATGATAGGTTTTTGGCAGCTGATACTTTTTTATAGCAATATGAAAGCAGTTTGCTTTGCACTTATCCCTGCTGCCGTGCTGACAGCTGCATTGATTCTTCGCCTGGCATTTGTTTCAGATAAAAAGCATTTTTATCAGGCTTCACAATTACTCAAACTTATTTTGCTTTTTGGAATTTTATCCATGATTTTTTTACCATGATACATTTACTCCCCTTAGGAAATTATGAAATAGTCCTAGCCTCAAAGTCACCCAGGCGGCAACAGCTTTTTAGTGGCATGGAATTGCCTTTTCGGGTACTCACAAAAGAAGCTGACGAATCTTTCCCTGATGATATACCACGGGCAGAAGTGGCGGCATATTTAAGTGAAATTAAAGCCGATGCATTCACTGAGTCGGAGTTACCGGAAAATTTCCTGCTTATCACGGCTGATACCATAGTCCTTACCGGAGAAACCATATTAAATAAACCGGCAGATAGGGCAGAAGCTGTTCATATGTTGGAGCAGCTGTCAGGGAAATGGCATCAGGTCATTACCGGAATTTGCTTTCGAACAAAAACTAGCAAGCATGTTTTTTCCGATTGTACCGAAGTGCTGTTTGATGAATTGACCGCAGCCGAGATTGACTGGTATGTCGACCGATATAAGCCTTTTGACAAAGCCGGAGCATACGGCATTCAAGAGTGGATAGGCTATATTGCCATTCGGAAGATAAAAGGTTCGTTTTATAATGTGATGGGGCTGCCTACTCAAAAGCTTTATGTGGAACTGAAAAACTTTTTGACAAATGAAGCGCATTAGTATGAAGTTAACGGTTAAAAAGCTGCTCTACTATTTTTTTCAAGGGCTGCTGTTTATTGCTCCTTTAAGCATTACCATTTGGGGGCTGTTAATTATTTTTGGCTGGATTGACGGGCTGTTGATAGGCTATTTGGATAACTTATTAAACCGCCATATCCCCGGATTGGGGATTCTTGTGTTATTGGTGTCTATCAGCTTGTTTGGCTGGCTTGCCTCAAGCTTATTGTTTCGACCTTTTGTCGCATATTTGGATGCTTTATTGTCAAAAGCACCATTTATCAAGCTGATTTATACCTCAATAAAGGACCTTGTTTCGGCTTTCGTCGGGCAGAAAAAGCGATTTACGGAACCGGTACTGGTAAAAGTTGGAAAAGGTTATGATCTCCAAAAGATTGGCTTTGTGACCAATAAAGATTTAAAGCTTTTGGGCGTGCCCGAAGAAAAGCTTGCCGTATATTTGCCACATTCGTATGCATGGTCAGGGAATTTATTTATTGTCCCGGCAGAAAATGTGACACCTATTAATGCTTCTCCTACTGATGTGATGAAATTTATCATCTCGGCAGGAGTAACAAATATTGACGTACAAACTAATGATGAAAGATAAGATTTTGAAACCTACTATTTTAATTACAAATGATGACGGTTATTTTGCACCCGGCTTACGCAAACTAATCGAGATTATGCGAAAGCTCGGACGTGTGGTGGTGGTTGCCAGCGATCAAGCAATGTCGGCTATGGGACATGCTATCACCATTAAAACACCATTACGTATAAAAACAGTAACAAAAACGCCTGATTATGAGGAGTATATCTGTAATGGTACTCCGGTAGATTGTGTGAAACTTGGCGAAACAGTGGTATTAAACGGCAAGCCTGATATTTTGGTGTCGGGAATAAATCACGGCTCAAATGCATCTGTAAATGTAATTTATTCGGGTACCATGGCTGCCGTCATCGAAGGATGCATTGACGGCATTCCTTCAATAGGATTTAGCTTAAACGACTACAGCCTTGATGCCGATTTTAGTCATGTCGAAGAAGCCATTATAGCCATCACCAAAGAAGTATTGGAAAAAGGCCTTCCTCAAGGGATATGCTTGAATGTAAACCTCCCGGCAAACTCAAATGAAGCATTTAAAGGCATTAAAATTTGTCGACAAGCCAAAGCCAGATGGGAGGAGGGGCTTGACTCACGAAATGATCCAAGTGGGAAAGACTACCATTGGCTCACAGGTCGTTTTCAACTCTACGATAACGGAGAGGATACCGATCAATGGGCTTTGGACAATAATTATGTGGCAGTTGTACCCGTACATTACGATATGACAGCCTATGAATTTATGGATAAGCTAAAAAGCTGGGATTTATAAGCTTTTCTGTTTATTTTTGTAGCTGAAGGCATAATCTTCACATACAATTATTTGCGACATGAAGTCTCTTTTCCAAAACGATTCAATTTTTATAGGTATTCTCGTTGGGATAGTGCTATTTGGCATCACTTATGCACTGATTCAACTCATACTTGTACCCATATTCGGGCATACCTATTGGCTTTCCAAAGCTGCCGTGCCGGCTTTATTGTCGCTTGTGCCTAATATTGTTTGTATGCGCCTCTTTTTGATAAATTTAAAAAAAGATAAAATCGGGCGTGGTTTGATTTTGATCAGCTTTGTGCTGATGCTGCTCAGCTTTATCTTATTTAGTTCCT
>CAZQBU010000059.1:0-8735 GCA_964592175.1 uncultured Lentimicrobiaceae bacterium | reverse complement strand
TCCTTTTTTTTGCAATTTGGCAAAAAAATGAAGTGGGTCGCAGGGCAAAGCCCCGACAGAGACTTTTTGTTCTGAAAAGATATGGGTTAATGCAAACAATAGTATTTATGCGCAAAAACACATATCTATTCGTCAAATAAAACTTCTACAAGTTTCTTGACATTGCTTCCGTTGTGGTATAGTTGGCTTAGTCGCTTTTTACGGCGCATCACCTCCCTGCCGCTAAAGCTACGTCTATACAGCTTTTTTATCTGTTGCTTTAACGAAGCTGCATCATTGGCTACAATACACAACTCATCCAAGGTGCTGCCACTCAGCATTTTATCATTAACAAGGCAGAATCGCCCATTGTATAAGGTGTTCAGCAGCTTGAGTTTTAAACCGGTGGCTTGAAAGGTAATTAATACATGCAGCTGGGCTTCATTAATCAGCTTAAACATCTCTTCATCAGTAGGGTTTGCTACCAAACGCACATGGGGCATGTCCACTATCAGGCGCTCAAGCGAAGGCGAAGGATTTAACCCTGCAATTACCAAAGGAGTTGTTAAATCGTTAAACACCTCTTCCAATAAAAATTTAATGGCATTTTTATTTTCACTAACCGATAAATTGCCGTGATACAACACATAGCTGCCAAGCCCAATAGGAGAAAGCACTTCATTATGTGGATGAAAAGCAGGGATAAAATGTACATTCGGATATTTGGGAGCAAAATACATTTCATCCTTACGTGAAATTGCAATAACGGCAGAGGCATGCTTCAATACGCGCTCAAAACGTTTCAGCTTTTTTGCCTCATTGTGGTAATAATATTTTTTGAAAAGATCGGTTTCCGCGATAGCCAAATGATTGTAATAATCATGTTCGATATTATGCATCCGCACAACAATTTTTCTTCCTCTAAAACGCTTGTCGTTCAAGATCATACAGGTATGTAAACCTTCCAATAAAATGGGATGATTATCTTCCAAAAGCGTATTTGTCAATGCCTCATCATTGCGCGAGCTCAATATATAAGGAATGCTTTTAAACAATTGTGTTTTTGCGATATCACGCTTATAATAACGTACTGTTTCGCAAAAATTATTCAATTCTTCTGCTTCTCCCCTGCCATATTCATAAGTATGCAGATGAATTTTAATTCCCAATGCATGAAGCGCCTTAATTTTATAGAAAACATCTATCACTCCGCCATAGTTTGCGGGCCACGGAACATCAAAAGAAACGATATGCAGATGTTTTTCCATAAATTATGAATTTATATAGTTTAACAATTGCTGTTCTTCAAGCTCCCAATTGAGGTTTGCGGCCGCATTTTTGGTATTTTGCTTCCATAGTGCATAGCGCGTAGCATCTCCAAACATATCTTTTATCGCTTCGGCAATTTTTTCAGGCTGATGATTTGGGATAAACGAACCAACTTCATATGTTTCAACTATGCGCTCCAACTCGGGCAATCGGCTTACCAAAACCGGAATACCGGCATGTATATAGTCAAACAATTTATTCGGAAGGCTGAATTTATAATTGATATTTGTGGGCTTATCAAGGCTTAATCCCAAATCGGCAACTTGGGTATATGCCATCATTTTTTCATAAGGCATGCGTGCTAAAAAGTGAATACGTTCGGCTACTTCAAGTGTCGCAGCCCGTTCTTGCAGCTCTTTCCACACATCGCCCCCACCTATCATCAGCAAATGCATATCGGGCAGAAACTGCATTGCCTCCACCAACTCCTCGGCACCACGTTCGATATTAATTCCGGCTCCCTGCATGATTAACAGCTTCTTATCTTCCGGAAGATCAAGCTCTTTACGGCTGATTGAATTCCTGCCTTGATAAGTTAGTGGAATATTCCGGACAATTTGGACTTTCAGCTTGTATTCCTCTCGAAAAAGATTGGCAATAGACTCATTCACCGTAATCATGGAGTCCAATTTGGGTAACATCTTCTTTTCTAAAAATTTCCAGAAGCGCTGCACCCTTTTTCTATCTACCAGCTCAGGCGTTTCCGTGAAATACTCATGACTGTCGTATATGAGCCGGCGGCGATATAGGCGGGAAACAAGAAAATTAGGCAGCAGGGTGTCTAAATCATTTGAAAAATACAATTGTGCCGGCTTAAAAAGCAGTTTGAAAAAGAGACGCAGATTATATTCGGCATAAAAGAAAGGACCTCTCACAAACAAAAGACGCATCCGGCGGCAGGCATAGCTTCTATCCGATAAGGGGAGGCTTTGAGGCAGCTTACGCCCAATCAGCAATACTTCATAACCTGCCTTTTGCAAGGCAAGACATGATTTATGCACCCGCTGATCCGTAGAAAGATCATTTATAACCGAAACTACTGCTTTCTTCAAGTAAAAACTCCCAAATAATATATATTACATAAACACAGATGATAACTTTAACTAAAAAGTTGCAGCAAATAGTATTTTTGTTAATATCTTTTGATTTTTGTTAAAATATGAACAAATCAAAGAGTCCATCTAATGCAATTCCGTAATTTTGAAGAAAAATCACCCGCATGATTAAAGACTATTCCTTAAAAAGGCACAACAGCTTTGGGCTGGATGTCGTTGCTTCACAGGCTTTCAAGGTGCAGGACATACATAGGCTTGAGCAATTGTATGAGTCGAATGCCTTGATAAATACCAATTATTTGGTGCTTGGAGGCGGAAGCAATTGTCTGTTTTTAGATAATTATTTCGACGGACTGATTGTTTTAATGGAAAACAAAGGCATTCATATTTTGGAAGAATCCGACAGCCATGTGTTGGTACGTGCTGCAGCAGGCGAAGAATGGTCCGATTTTGTAGATCAGATGGTTAAAAAAGGATATGGCGGCCTTGAAAATCTTTCGTTAATACCGGGTAAATTAGGAGCTGCTCCCATACAAAATATTGGGGCTTATGGCGTAGAAATGAAAGACTGCTTCGTGGCTTTAAAAGCAATGGATATTCGCAGCGGTCAACTAGTCGAATTGTCGAATAAGGAATGTAAATTCGGTTACAGAAGCAGTATTTTCAAAACAAGCCATAAAAATCAATTTATTATCCTTTCAGTTGATTTTAAACTAAACAAAAAGCCTCAAATCAAGCCTGGTTATGGTGCAATTAAAGCCGAATTGGATGTCTTAGGCATCCGCGATGCAACGATAGCACATATAGCTGAAGTAGTGAAAAAGATTCGGCTTTCAAAATTGCCCGACCCCGCCATCTTAGGTAATGCAGGCAGTTTTTTCAAAAATCCGATTGTAGAAAAATCAGTTTTTGAAGCCATAAAAAACGCATATCCGGATGTGGTCGCTTATGCCGATACATATGAACGCATGAAAATTGCGGCAGGCTGGTTGATTGACAAAGCCGGCTGGAAAGGAAGACGAATTGGCGATGCGGGTGTCCACACAAAGCAGGCATTGGTATTGGTAAATTATGGCAAAGCAAGCGGGCGCGACATTTACAATCTGGCAATGGAAATAAAAGCAGATATAACAGCAAAGTTCGGTATCGTACTAGAACCTGAAGTTAATTTTATTTGATTGTTTTTAACATATTTTAACAATTCCCGGTGATGTAGCTGGAGTTTTTTTTTATAATTGCAACCCTAACTGAAACAGGGAGTTGCGCTATTCTTGCAGTGATAAAGACAGTGGCGTTGCAATTTAATTCTATTTAAACCAATATTCTAATGCATAATTTCATTAAGTCATTTTTAATACTTCTTTTATTTCTTGGCGCTTGTAGCAAGCATTTAACCAAAACAGCTGCTCAAGGCACCGAACTCAGCAAATCCCAAATCATTCAAACAGCCGATGAACGTGATTATATGGAGTTGGGCATGTTTAATCCCAATGGATTAATGTTATACCATGATACTGTTCTAATCATCAGAAACACTTCAGACAATTCTACGCATCATTTTACTTCAATAAACCTGAATAACCGTGAATTGATTGGACAGCACTTGGAAGCTGGTTTTAAAACAGGGCAGTCAATGGACTTTTTGTCTTATGGAATCGTATCTTCAAACATATGGGTCTATGATCTAAGAAAACAAAAAATCATTCTGAATCCATTACTTCAGTCCGAAAGAGAAGCTTCCGAATCGAACGAATTGTCATTGACTTCATTTTACTATTCAGTGCAAATGGATAGCGATACCACGCTCATTGGCAGTGGCAATTACGAATCTGATTATAAGCTGAGCAGATTAAAGCTTACAACAGCTGAGGTTCTTGATGAGTTGATTCCGTATGCTAAAAGTGTTTCGAAAAAGCTAAGCCGGGAAGACAAAATGGCTAATGAAAGTTTTCTTTCTTTGAAGCCATCAGCCGATAAATGCGTGCTTGCCGCTCGCTATGCGGATCATATAGAGATAATTGACTTAGAATCAAGGGAATCGATCATCGTAAAAGGAGCGGAAGGATTTGAAGCGGATCTCAGTTTTATGAACGGATATGACGGGAAGAAATTATTGGTTCGAAATTCCAAAACTCGCTTTGCCGCACTAAGTGTAAAAACTACCGACAACTATATTTACATTTTGTTTTCTGGTAGTACAGAACAAGCAAGCCATCCATATTTTGGAAAGAATATTTATGTATACGACTGGAATGGCACAGCCGTAAAACACATAAAACTAAAGGATTATATTGATGATTTTGTCGTAACAAAGGATGATTCACGAATATATACCTATAATCCTGAAACCAAATTATTAAAAACTGCTGAAATAAGGCGATAAGAAGCAAATTTATTTCAAAAGTGCTGATAAAGTTAAAAATATGAAATATCCTTCTTTTCGGATGACAATGCAAGGGAATTCTTCAACAGATTGATTAGCTTTATTCCCTAAATTAACATCCGCCTCGGCGAAAAAAATTAAACCAAATGAAACTCAAGTATTTTTTAATCGTTTCCGCATTATTTTTATCGGGTCTTTTCTGTCGGGCACAGGAGCCCGTATTGTTTCATATTACGTATGAGTTTACTCATGTACGTGATTTGAGCCATAAAGAAAAACTTTTTACCGACAATATGATTTTATCGGTCGGTAAAAACAGCAGTAGATATATTTCAGAAAAAATGTACGATCAGCTTCAATCAAGAACTGATTCGAAAATACCTGATAATATACTGATTACAGAAAAGGAATCCGGTCAAAGGACTGTGGTTAGTGGCAGCCCTTTGCTCATTGTTGACAATGACAATGTGGTTGTGGATGAGCAGATTTTAAAGGATTTCACTACGAAAAAACTTAGTGTTTGGGGAGCAATGGGTCCCAAGGACTACAAAACTGAAACAAATCTTCCGGAAATTAACTGGCAAATAATGAACGAACAAAAGACCATTGGTGATTATAATTGCCAAAAAGCCAGTGGACGTTATGGAGGTCGTGTCTATGAGGTTTGGTTTACGCAGGATTTGCCATTACAGGATGGTCCCTGGAAGCTGTCAGGCTTGCCGGGACTTATACTTGAGGCAAGAGACAGCCGTAATGAAGTCGCTTTTATTTTTAAAAAAATTCATAAGCCTTTTGACGAAAATGAAACAACTGCCTCTTTTTTCAAAAATGAAGATCAAACTTTTATTGATACAAAACTCAAAAATTATAACAAAATTAAAAAAGCATTTATTACTGACCCGGAATCTGTATGGTCGGCCGCTTTTCCGGATGCCAAATTGGGTATCATCAATCAGGATCATAAAAGAACAACCCAATCTACTACCATAAAGAAGTATAATCCATTGGAAATAAAGTAAGGAAATCCGTCAACTTAAAAGCCTCTGTTAGTGAATAAAACACTTTTACATATTGCTTTTCTTTGCTTTAGGTGTTTCATTCTTGTTTCTCCTCAGTTTGTTTATGCCCAAGGGCAAACTTTTACCGGAACGGTAAAAAACAAAGCCAATGAAGCCCTACCTAATGCGCACGTCAAATTAGTTGATGAAAAAGGAAGTATTATTCACTATGGCATTACCAATAGTAAAGGTGAGTTTTTTATAAACATTATTCCACCAAAACCTGATGTACCACTTTGGTTAGAAGTCACATATATTGGCTACAAAAATCAGAAAACAAAGCTAATCGATAAGGTTTGGGAATATGATTTCTTTCTTGAACATGAAGCCTTTACACTTCCGGAGATAGAAGTTAAAAGCAAGCCGCAGATCCATTCACTAGGCGATACCTTACGATACGATGTGGCGAGTTTTACACAACAAGAAGACAGAAGTATTGGGGATGTGTTAAGGCGTATGCCGGGGCTTGAAGTTTCAGCCGACGGCACAATCTATTTCAATGGAAAAAAAATTGAGAATCTATATATCCACGGCGATAACCTGATGGATGGTCGTTACGCTGAGTTGCCAAAAATGATTCGTAAAGAAATGATTGAAAGCGTGGATGTGATTAAAAACTTTCAGCCAATCAAGGTATTACGTAATAAAGTATTATCAGATAAAGTAGCCGTGAATCTGGTATTAAAAGATGAAAATAAACTAAAAGCAACCTATAAAACGATGGCAGCCGGCGGCTTGCCCGGTTTATATGACGCTGCATTTACCCCCATATTGCTAAACAAAAACTTGAAATTAATCAATTCTGTGATGGCGAATAATGCAGGCACAGACTACCACAACACTTTATCGCAATTAGGAGCAGCAAATCTGCTTGATAATATGAATCAGCAGCCGGAAACAATAGATTTATCGCTTGCAACGGTTGGACCACCTAGCCTACCACGACAAACTTGGTATACTAATAAGTCAGCATTGGCAAACTTCAACAATCTAATCAATGGAAGGAATGGTTTGCAATTCAGGCTAAATTTACAAGGATTTACAGACAACAATATCCTAAACTATTTTAATACCGAGGAATATTATGTGAAAAATGATACCATCACATACAATGAACAACAGGAGATACATAGTAAACCCAAAAAGCTGATCAGCTCAGCTAATCTTATGATTAACAAGGAACAGTATTATTTCAATAATAACTTTAGAATAAATTTATCCAAATCTGTTGAAAATGGTCTTATAAATCTAAATTCAGCGCCTTTTACAGAATCATTAACAAAAAATATTCGAGATTTTTCAAATGATGTCAGTTGGATTCCGGATATCAAAGGCAAGAACATACTCACTTTCAGATGGTTAGTCAACTATAACAATAACGAACAACAACTTCTCATAAACGATGGACTGAAATACGACATTAGCGGAAAAGAGGCATATTACGATACGATTGTACAAAAGACAGCAAGCCCCACCACCTACTCCAATGCATATGTTGCGTACACCATTCCCGCTAAAAAACTGATACAGGAATATAAATTGGGCTATGCTACTCAAATCCAGCAATTTAATTCAGACTTGTTTTTTAAACAAAAAGACTTTTTCGAGCCTATCACAATCGATGCAGGAAACTCACTAGAATGGAACAAAGAAAATCTGTACCTCAGCAATAAATACTCATACAGCACTAGGAATCTGAAATCCGTAGTTCAGCTACCGATTTCTTTTCAACATATACATTATAAACAGCCTGAATATGAGGAAAATACTGTTAAACAAAAGCTTATTTTTTCGCCATCAATAGATTTACGCTATGATATCTCCCAAAAACATAAACTTCAATTTAATTATAATTACTCGAATCCTTTCAGCCATATAAAAAGCATTTATAAAGGTGCTATATTAATGAATTACAGGCTTATACATTCCAACAATGCAGAACTGCAAGAAAGTAAAATTCATTCGTTAGCCTTAAATTATGGGATGGAAAATCCTGTAAGTATGTTGTTCTTGAATTCGGGGCTGACTTATCATAAAATCAACTCAAACAGTATCTTAGCAAATGAAATCAGCGCAAATAGCGTTAAAACAATTTTATTGCCATACGACAACAGTCATGAAACTGTGCAACTTCATTTAGGCACAAGCAAATATCTTTACGCATTAAGAAGCAGCATTGCAGTCAAAGCAATGATTGGTTTAAACAAATACGGACAATTGGTTAATCAAGAATTGTTATCGTTTCAAAATAAAAACGCATTTCTGCAAGCAACCATAAATAAAAAGCTATTTCAGACGGTATCTCTGAATTATAATCCCTCCTTATCATGGCATTTTAACAGTTTAAACGAAACTAATAAAGCTATCGACCATTTAAATTATCGTGCGCACAATTTTGAGCAAAACCTTAGTTTGGGTACCACAATATTTAAAAGATTGCTTGCAGAATTAAATGCCAATCACAGTTATACAATAGTATCCGGCAATGATGCAGTTAAATATGTGTTCATGGATTTCAAACTATGCTATAGCACAAAAAAAAGTGGCATTGATTTATCATTCGAAGTTGTGAACTTATTTAATGTGAAGGATCATAGCGTATTCACCAATACGTTTAATCAGCTATCGATGAGCAACTACAGCCTCCGAGGAAGAATGGCGATACTACGAATAGAATACCTGTTTTAGCAGGCTTTGAAATCTCAACTACTTCATAATCATTGATAAATCCATACCGCTCTTCGGCTACACCTTCGCTTCACAGCTTATGCCTTAAAATTTCTCAAAATTAAATTCATGAATTAAGCAGGCTAACAAAAACTAATAAAATTTTTAACTTCCTGTTTTGTGCAATGCATGACCCACTTTTAAATTTTCATTTCCAATAATTGAATTTGCTTTTTTGTTGGATTAAGTACTTTGGTTTTTACC
>CAZQBU010000058.1:0-8939 GCA_964592175.1 uncultured Lentimicrobiaceae bacterium | reverse complement strand
CTGAGTATGCTCTTGTTATCATCGATAATAAGTATATTGCTGTTTTTCATCCGAATGCAAAATATTTAGCTGCTGCAAAGTTAATCCTTAATACCGGACTGTAAAAATAATTGACAGTTTTCTAAGTAGTGGATTGATACTTAATTTTCAAATTTCGCTTGTATTTTATAGATTTATCTTGGCTTTTTGTTGTTCTTCTCCTAACCTGCTTAATTCATGAATTTAATTTTGAGAAATTTTAAGGCGTGAGCTGTGAAGCTGTAGCCAACTACTGCGAACAACTCATAACGTATAAAATTGCCAAAATTAAATCAAAATTCATTTTATAATAAACACTTTTTAAATTACCACTAAAGTCTACTAACACACAGAATATAAACATATTATGATAAATTTAGATTGACTAGCTTATGAAATGCTGAATTATGCAGGCTAAATCAGATTGCGATAAGATTAGTCAAAAAGATTTTCGTTTTTAGACAAAAAATCAAGAAATTTGAATTTTAACTGCGATGAGAAGACTGATTAAAGGAGACTCTCTTTCTGATAATACATTGAATAACAGTATCATACTAAATTTTATAATCCTTTTTGCTTGTCATTTTTAATGCTTTATCGGCTTAAGTAATTAATTTGTTTTTTACTTTTTTAACTACCCGGAATTTCATCTAAGCCTATACATCTCAATGCTTTTTACTAATTTTGCACTCGATTTTTACGAATCATAGCTAGTACTTTTGTTAGATCAATCATTAAAAAATAGTAAATCATGTCAGGAAAATTATCTTCAATTGTAGCCCCCGGTGTTGCATCAGGTGATGTGCTGCAAGAAATATTTAAAGTTGCCAAAGAGCATCGTTTTGCATTGCCCGCAGTAAATGTGGTAGGAACCAACTCTGTGAATGCAGTGCTAGAAGCTTCTAGGAGCGTTAACTCACCTGTAATCATTCAATTTTCAAACGGAGGTGCTTCCTTTTATGCCGGAAAAGGCTTGTCAAACAGCGGAGAAAAAGCCGCAATAGCCGGAGCTGTTTCGGGCGCATACCATATACACCAGATTGCTGATATGTATGGAATACCCGTTATTTTACATACGGACCATGCCGCAAAAAAATTGCTCCCATGGATTGACGGCTTGTTAGATGCCGGAGAAGCATATTTCAAACAGCACGGTAAGCCCTTGTTTAGCTCACATATGCTTGATTTATCCGAAGAAACATTGGAAGAAAATATCGAAATTAGTAAACGTTATCTCGAACGCATGTCGAAAATGGGCATGACATTGGAGATAGAACTCGGTATTACAGGTGGGGAAGAAGACGGTGTGGACAATACAGGCGTGGATATTTCAAAATTATATACCCAGCCCGACGAGGTGGCGTATGCATACGAACAGTTAAGTAATGTGAGTGACCGCTTTACGATTGCCGCCGCTTTTGGTAATGTGCATGGAGTTTATAAACCGGGTAATGTAGTGTTACAGCCTAAAATTTTACGCGACTCACAAGCATTTATTCAAGAAAAATTTAAAACCGATCACAATCCTGTAAGCTTTGTGTTCCATGGCGGATCAGGCTCCGAGCCCGAGCTGATTAAAGAATCATTGGATTATGGGGTGGTAAAAATGAATATTGATACTGATACTCAATGGGCATTTTGGGATGGTATTCGTGTTTTTGAAAAGAAATACCACGATTATTTGCAAGGACAAATAGGAAACCCGGAAGGAGAATTTAACCCGAATAAAAAGTATTATGACCCACGTAAATGGTTGCGAGAAGGTGAAGCTGCCATGATTGAGCGCTTAAAAATAGCTTTTGATGATTTAAACTGCTTAGATCGTTACTAAAAAGCAAATTCACCTTAATTTGACATCAAACTTCTTGCTGAAACAGCAATAGTTTACCGAAAAACCTATACTCACAGGTCGAATATTTTATATGTTCGACCTGTTTGTTTTGGCACTTTGATGATTTATTTTGACCGAAAACTGAAACAATGTGTTTTTAATCATTGAAGTGCATTACTTTCGTACTTTCGGAACAAATTCCATTATAAAATTGTTACAACTATTTAGCTATAGATTCAATGAATAAAAAACGTATCAAACAACTTATAGGTGTTATCCTAACACTTGCACTCATTTTGTTCCTTATTTTAAACAAGATGGGTATTTTCAGTAAAAAAGCTGAGGATGTTGGTTTAGGTAGTAGTGCCAAAGGGCAACAGGCTTTGCCTGTACGGGCTAAAGTAGTCCATAATGAGCCCATGCAAGATATTATTGTAGTCACGGGTTCGCTTGTCCCCGATGAGCAGGTGGAGCTATCTGCCGAGGCTTCCGGGCGAATCATATCCATTCATTTTAAGGAAGGTATGCCGGTGCGCAAGGGCGATTTGTTAGTGACAATCAACAATGCCGACTTACAGGCACAAATCGCGCGAAATGCATATCAGCTTCAGCTTGCTAAAGAAAGGGAAGCGCGTCAACGCATTTTGTTCGAGCGTGAAGCCATCAGTCAGCAAAGCTATGATCAGGTGGTTACCGAAATGAATTCGTTGGCAGCCGAAGCACAACTTCTGCAGGCACAGCTTGATAAAACAATAATTAAAGCTCCCTTTGACGGGCTGCTTGGTTTACGCTTGCTTAGTGAGGGTAGTTTTGTAAGCCCCGGAACAAAAATCGTACGCCTTGCACGTTCAAAACCATTGAAAATAGATTTCAGTATACCCGAACGCTATGCTAATTTTGTAAGTAAAGGCACACCAATTCATTTTGAAGTTGAGAACTATCCGGAGCGCTTTAATGCCGAAATTTATGCGGTAGAACCCGTTATCGATCCTAAAAGCCGTAGTTTAAATGCCAGAGCGCTTTATCCCAACGAATTTGGCAAGCTGGTTCCCGGCGCCTTTGCACGAATCGAAATAGCTGCATCAAATCTGTTAAATGCATTGCAAATACCTGCCGAAGCCATTATACCCGAGATGGGAACAAACAAAGTTTTTGTGTATCGTAATGGTGAAGCGCAGCAGATGTTAATTGTTACAGGTATACGTACCGAGCGATATGTTCAGGTGCTGGAAGGCTTGGCAGAAGGCGATACCGTGCTTACTTCCGGATTATTACAGCTTCGCTCCGGCATGCCTGTTGAACTTACTCAAATAAATTAAGCCATGAGTTTATCGTCAATAAGTATACACAGGCCGGTTTTGGCCACCGTCATGTCCATCGTCATCATACTTTTTGGTGTCATTGGACTCATGTCGCTGGGAGTGCGTGAGTATCCCAGCGTGGACCCGCCGATTATTACAGTAAGTACAGCTTATGTTGGTGCAAATGCGGATGTGATAGAAACACAAATTACCGAGCCTCTGGAAGAATCGATTAACGGCATTGCAGGTATTCGTTCATTGAGTTCAATAAGCCGTGATGGTGCCAGCAATATAACCGTTGAATTTGACCTATCCATCGATTTGGAAACCGCAGCAAATGACGTACGCGATAAAGTTTCAAGAGCCTTGTGGAAGCTTCCTCCCGATGCTGAACCACCCATAGTGTCAAAAGCAGATGCCGATGCAAGCGCCATTATTTTTCTAAACATCAAAAGTGAGCAGCGCTCCTTATTGGAGTTGACGGAAATAGCGGAACGTACGTTTAAAGAATCCCTGCAAACGATTCCCGGGGTGAGCGAAATTCAAATTTGGGGATCAAAGGAATACTCCATGCGCTTGTGGATTGACCCTTCCCTGCTGATGGCATACAACCTCAGCCCTTTGGATGTGCGAAATGCCTTACAACGTGAAAACTTGGAGCTGCCATCCGGACGCATAGAAGGAAATACTGTGGAACTTACAGTGCGTACACTCAGTCGACTGCAAACGGTAGAAGAGTTTAATAATCTGATTATTAAAGAAACAGAAAACAGTGTAATTCGTTTACGTGATATTGGCTATGCAGAGCTTTATCCACTGAATGACCGTACCCTGCTACGCCGCGATGGGGTGCCAATGGTAGGAAATGCCATTGTACCGCAGCCCGGATCAAATCATATTGAGATTGCAGATGAAATGTACCGCAGATTGGAAAGAATTAAAACCAATTTGCCGGAAGATATTGAGGTGGGAATTGGTTTTGATAATACGGATTATATACGCGATGCAATTACCGAAGTACAACAAACAATTTATTTGGCTTTCGGACTTGTGGTATTGGTGATATTCTTGTTTTTACGCGATTGGCGTACGACATTAATACCGGTAACAGTAATTCCCATCTCCTTGATTGGTTCGTTCTCCGTGATGTATTTTGCCGGCTTTTCAATTAATATCCTTACGCTTTTAGGGCTAGTACTGGCAATTGGTATTGTGGTGGACGATGCTATTGTGGTTATTGAAAATATTTATACCAAGATAGAACAAGGTCAGCAACCGCTTCAAGCGGGACTGGAAGGCTCGGCAGAAATTTTCTTTGCCATTATTGCAACTACTGTAGCCTTGGCAACAGTGTTTTTACCGGTTATCTTCCTTGAAGGGATTACAGGAAGATTGTTCCGAGAGTTTGGTGTGGTACTGGCAGCCTCGGTTATTATTTCGGCTTTTGTGGCACTTACGCTTACTCCTATGCTTTCCACGCGTCTTTTAAGGCAAAGAGAAAAGCAAAACTGGATTTATACAAAGACGGAACCGTTTTTTAATAAGCTGACTTCGATTTATTCCAACAGTTTGCAAAGCTTTTTACGTAGAAGATGGTTGGCTTTTGTAATTATTGCTGTCTCGGCTTTACTTATTTTTGTGTTGGGTAACCAGTTATCATCTGAGCTGGCTCCTCTCGAAGACCGTTCAGGCATGTCAGCCAGGGCAGTAGGTCCTGAAGGAAGCACCTTTGAGTTTATGGATGAGTATGTGAAAGAAGTTATTCAGGTTGTGGAAGAAAAAATACCTGAAACTTTTTCATTGGTTACAATCACATCTCCCGGATATGGGGGTGCCAGCGCTGTAAACTCGGCAATGATACGTTTACGCCTTGTGGACCCAAGTGAAAGGAGCAGGACGCAGCAACAAATTGCAGATGCCCTTGTAGGCGAGCTTTCACAGCTTACGCAAGTGCGTAGTTTTGTGATGCAGGAACAATCTATCGGTCAACGTGGAGGAATGCCGGTGCAATATGTTATTCAAGCACGTAATTTGGAAGAGTTGAAAGAAGTGCTTCCCAAATTTATGAGTGAAGTTCTTAGTAGCGATGTGTTTCAATTTGCCGACCTCAACCTGAAATTTAATAAACCTGAGCTTCAGGTTTCTATTAATCGTGAAAAGGCTCGTTCAATGGGTGTTTCGGCTCAAGATATTGCACAAACCTTGCAGCTGACGCTTAGTGGACAACGCTTTGGTTATTTTATCATGAATGGGAAACAATATCAAGTGGTGGGACAGCTTGAAAGAGGTAACCGTCAGCAACCCATGGACTTGGAGAATTTATTTGTCAAAAATAGTGAAGGACAAATGATTCAGCTTTCCAATCTTGTTACACTTACCGAACAAACAAACCCACCGGCTTTATACCGATACAATCGCTTTGTTTCTGCAACTGTTTCTGCCAATCCGGCTACCGGAAAAACCATTGGTGACGGAATCATCGAAATGAACCGTATTGGAAAAGAAGTGCTTGATGATAGCTTTAGCACTGCCTTGGCCGGAACTTCAAAAGATTTTGAAGAAAGTTCATCAAGTTTGGCATTTGCTTTTACGCTGGCAATAGTCCTTATCTTCCTTGTACTTGCTGCGCAATTTGAAAGTTATCGTGACCCGCTGATTATCATGTTTACGGTACCTCTTGCATTGGCAGGTGCTGTTATCACTTTATGGTATTTTAATAAAACACTTAATATTTTTAGTCAAATCGGTATTATCATGCTGATTGGACTTGTATCAAAAAACGGAATTCTGATAGTGGAATTTGCCAATCAGCGTAAGGCGGCCGGCTTATCAAAGGCAGAAGCCATTTTGGATGCAGCCGTGGTGCGTTTTCGTCCAATTCTCATGACAAGCCTTTCCACCATTTTGGGTGCAGTACCTATTGCATTGGCATTGGGTGCAGGCTCTGCAAGCCGTGCCTCAATGGGAACAGCAATTATTGGAGGACTTACTTTTGCGACAATTTTGACACTTTATGTAATTCCCGCCATGTATTGCTATATTTCTGAAAAAGATAAAACCGTATCAAACATTGGTGTCACGGCAGAAGCTGACAATAAAATAACAGAGGAGGTATCATCATGAAAAAAGCACTGATTTTTAGTATACTCACTGTATTTATTTGTCTTGGCAATGCTTCTTTTGCACAAGAACGCCTTGATTTGAATGAGGCATTAAACATTGGCTTGGAGCAGAATTACGGCATACGTTTGGTACAGCAGGAGCTGGCAAAAGCTTCGAATGATAAGCATATCGGAAATGCCGGTATGCTGCCTCGCCTTAGTGTAAGTGGTTCTCAAAATTATAGTACGACCAATACAAAACAAGAGTTCTTCTCAGGACAGATTAACGACCTTGATGGTGCAAAAGCCGATGCTTTGAATTTGGGAGCTCAGCTAAACTGGACAATCTTTGATGGTTTTGCCATGTTTCGCAGGCTGGATCAGCTTTCGCTTTTGGAAGAGAAGTCGGAGTTGGAATTGTTGTTGCAAGTTGAAAATACCATCAGCAATATTTATTCGGTTTATTATACGCTGGTGCAATTGTATCAGCAGCGTGCCGTAGTGGAAAAAACACTTGCAATTGGTGTGGAGCGCTATCAGCTTGCTTCCAGTAACTTAGAAACGGGTTCAGGCTCTCGCTTGGAGCTTCTGCAAGCACAAGTCGATTTGAATGCCGATAGTGCCCTGTATTTAAATCTTCAAGACCAGTGTTCTCAGCTAAAGATTCAACTGAATCAAATTATGGGACGAAATGCAGATATTCAGTTTGTGGTAAAAGATACCATACAGTTCAATCCGGATATTCAGTTTGAAGGCTTGCGTGAACAAATGCTTGCACAAAACACTTCCCTCATTTTGGGAAGGAGCGACGAACAAATGGCAATGCTTGCATTACGTGAAATTAGAGCGCGACAACTGCCAGAATTAGGGCTGAATGTGGGATATAATTTCACGACACAAAACAGTGAATCCGGTTTTTTATTATTGAACCGATCTTCCGGAATTAGTTACGGCCTTACAGCAAGCATGAATTTGTTTAATGGCCTGAATATGAAGCGCGAAAAGCAAAATATCAAAATCGGCTTGGAACAATCACGCATCCGAACTGAAGCTTTGGAGCTAGAATTAACTTCGGAATTGCTGCAATATCACAACAGCTATATGAATAAATTAAGGCTCTTGGCAATGGAAAGGCAGAATCTGTATACAGCTTCAGAAAACTTGAATATTGCTTCCGAGCGCTTTATGTTGGGTGACTTGCCGGGGCTTGAATTCAGAGAAGCACAACGAAATTATTTAAGCGCCGAATTGCGCTTAAATAACCTGCTTTTGGATATCAAATTACTTGAAACTGCATTGCTCCGTTTGTCGGGTAATCTGCAGGCAAATTGATTATTTTTAGTTTTCTTCTGCAAAACAGTTTGATTTTAGCTTTCAACTGTCGTACTTTTACAGTTTGAAGTATGTAAATCCTATTGTATGAAGCCGGGTCTTTTGTATCGTATTTTAAAGAGGTATATCCCACTAGGGTATCGCTTTTTTTACAAAAAGTTACAAGTTGAAGGCTTGCAGAATGTGCCAATAAAAGGACCGATAATTTTTGCAATAAACCATCAAAATGCATTTATGGATGCTTTGATTATTGCAACCACTAGCCCGCGAAATCCTTGGTTTATTACACGTGCAAGCGTTTTTAGCTCTTCTTTATTACGTTTTTGGCTACGTAAACTCCAAATGTTGCCAATTTATCGCTTTCGTGACGGCATGTCGGAAATGAAAAAAAATGAACAAGCCTTGGATGCAGTTCAAACTCTTTTGAAAGAAGGCCGTTCTATTTTGATTTTCCCGGAGGGAAATCACGACCGCAGATGGCGGTTGAGACCCTTGCAAAAAGGTATTGCACGCATTGCATTTACGCTTGAAGAAGAATCAGGATTTAGCTCCGGTCTTCAAATTGTTCCTGTGGGAATACAATATGAAGAACATTTACATAGCGGAGCTGAGGTATTGGTTTCGTATGGTAAACCTATATTAATAGCTGATTATGAACAAGCTTTCAAAGAAAATCAGGCAAAAGCCATACGGCAATTGCTGGAATTGCTAAAACAGCGTATTCAATCTTTAATGATTCATATCGAATCTGAAAATGAATACGAACAAATAAAAAAAGCAATACAAAACAGACCGCAAAGGGAAAAAGATTTAGCGGTACGCTTGCAAGCAGATCAAGGTTTGGTTGCCAACTATTCTGCTGAAAATGAGCCTTTAATCAACCCCACACCTTCAAAATCTCTCTTATTAAAGGCAATTTATGTGTTGGCTGTTATCCCGCATATCCTTTCATTGCTGTTGATTGGCTTTGTGGTGAAAAAGACAGTGCGCGATGATCATTGGACCTCATCCGTAAAATTTGCTGTAATGCTGTTTGGAGCCCCCTTGTTTTATATTTTACAAGCCTTGTTGCTTATGGGCTTGGGATGTAAGTTAGTTGGCATTCTATTATATTTCTTACTGATTCCCTTAAGCGGAAGATTTGTTGTCTATTATCGTCAAAAGTTTCGTTCCGTAATGTAACCTGCTTAATTCATGAATTTAATTTTGAGAAATTTTAAGGCTTGAGCTGTGAAGCTGTAGGCAACTACCGCGAACAACTCATAACGTATGAAATTGCCAAAATTAAATCAAAATTCATTTGTCATTCCCTGATATAGGTTGACCGTTTTACAAGCAAATTAAATATGATAAAAA
>CAZQBU010000057.1:0-9130 GCA_964592175.1 uncultured Lentimicrobiaceae bacterium | reverse complement strand
GCTGCTCCCGTATTCATGCATGGCGCCCCGCCCGACCCGGTTATAAGGGCGAGTGTTTCGTGTTTCTTGTTTGTCCAAATTTCAAATTCTTTCTTCCAATCCTAAAGTATTCAAGATTACATAATGGCTGAATACTGAAAACTTTCGGTATCGAGCACATCGTATTGATAAAGGGAAGCAGGTCGCAGAGTAAAACTCCGCCAGAGACATCATAATACTCTGACCCCGAGATCCCTCGCGGATGTAGAGTAACTCAAAAAATATCATTCACAAGAACAAAGAAGGTTTTACCGCATATTAAAATGGTAAACACAATCTAAAAGGCTGATTTCTCAGCTTTTTTATTCATCTTCTTTAAAATTACCGGTGATTTTTTGCACGAGCAAAGCCGCCATCCTTTGGTTTGATTCCTGTGTCCAGCCAGCTATATGCGGGCTTAAGATGACGTCCTTTCTTTTTAGAAGCTCAAGCAAGCTTGGAGGAGCTTGATTTAAGGAGATATCTTCAAAAGAAAATTTCTCAAATTCCAGTACATCCAAACATGCTCCCAATAGTTTCCCCAAATTGAGTGCAGAAATAAGATGTGCCGTATTTACTATTGGACCACGCGATGTGTTAATCAAATATATAGACTTCTGGAACTCAGCCAAATAAGCATCCGTAATCAAATAGTTTGTTTCTTCCGTTAGTGGGATGTGAAGACTTAAAATATCAGCTTCTCGAAAGATAGTTTCCATTTGCACTTCTTCCACATAGTCGTTCCCGAAATTGCGCTTGTACTTGTCATATGCCAAAATTCTGGCATCAAATCCTTTCAGTTTTCGTGCAAAAGCAGCACCCGTATTTCCATAACCGATAATACCAACGGTTTTGCCTTTTATCTCCAAACCCCTATTTTCCTCACGCTTCCATATGCCCTGACGGACCTCGCTATCAGCTTTGAGCAGATTTGTAAATAATGCCAACAGCATTGCAATAGCATGCTCGGCTACCGCATCACGATTTCCCTCCGGCACATTATAGCAGTTGATTCCCTTTTGATGCGCATATGCAACATCTATATTTTCCATTCCGGCTCCTACCCTTCCGATAAATTGTAAATTACTTGCTGCATCGAGCAGCCTGCGGTCGACAGGAATTTTACTTCGGACAATTATCCCGACATAATGGGGCATAATGGCCCGATATTCTTCATATCCATATTCAGGGAAATAATCGCAAATATAACCGGCAGCCTCCAGTAAATCTTTTAAAGATGGATGTGCGCTATCTATAAAAAGTACTTTTCTCATCAAAACAAATTAATCAATTGCTTTATTTACAATCCCACCTTCCCTTCGAATGATACGCTTCACCTCCTGATTCAGCATCGGAGCCACATCCATCAGCATGATTGCATCAGGCGGGAATGGGATTGGTTCGCGATTCATCATTTCCAAAGTAGCTTTGGTACAGGCTCGTAAATCACCGTTTACAATAGCAAAATCATGATAAAATGCAAGACCGCGCTCCACCGGAACACTAAGGATATTTCTATTTCGTAGGTTATCAACAAAATCTACCGAAAGACGTACAAGCATATCTTTTGCTAAGACAGTTTCTTTTACAAATGCCTGAACCTCAATATATCTTGGAACTTCGATGACTTTACCGGTTGAATCTAAAACTATATTTCCCTTTTCATCCCTTTTTGGTTCCGTACCGTCTTGAATTTCGCGCTTTTCGGTAAAGTTCCTTTTATCAACCCGTTCGGGCGATGCGATAATTTGTTTCAAGCTCACATAAATCACATAATCATAGGTTATTCCACGCTGAGGCGCGAAATCAAAATCAACATATGACTGCTGTATATCTCGTTGAGAAAACTCCATAAGATCGTTAGCAAAAGCATCCGGAACAGGAATTCCCGACTGATTATCAAATTGTATCAGCACATTATTTACGGCGAGCAGCAACGCATTAGCCCGTAATTGCGAAATATTTTCATTGGATGGGGCAATTGCTTGCAGCTCATCCACAAGCTGAAGTGCCCTACGTGCATCTGATGTGAGTTGGCTCATCAATAATTGATTAATGCGAGCAACCAAGTAATTTGCAGCATTATTTTGTGCCTCAACAATATACTGATGGTAATCAGTATGCTGATATCCAATTTCTTGCAAAAGTTCTGCGGACAAAAACCGCACCTTATCTTGTCGCTGATTCATTTTCCGATAACGATTGTAAACTTCTGTCCATACATCCGGGCTTCCGGATGTTTTCAAGAGTTGAATCTTGTCGTGATCTATCTGATTTGCAGCATGATATGCTTGCTTCAACAATGCAACATCTTGCGTGCGCACCTTGGAAGACCTCAGCTTTCTGCTCAGTTTTTCAACAGCAGCATCATAATGTTCATTTTTTATTAAACGAGCAGGGCTGCTACACGAAACAAGCAACACCAACCAGCTTAAAAGTAGTATATATTTTTTCATAAGAGCGGTTTTATTAGCTTCATACACTATGTTTACAACAAAAATCAAACCATTTTTTTATTATCCAAGAATGTAGTATTTTCGTCCTTTCATTTTTGGCTCTTTATTTTAAGCTTTAATACAAACAAAAATTCGACATAAATAGTTGAACATGTGGACATTACTGACCAGATTCATACTTAGATACCGTTTAGCAAATTTAATCATTATTGGTCTAATAACCATTTTTATGGGCTGGCAAGGCACAAAAGTTCGCATGTCGTACGAATTTGCCCGTATGTTGCCGGCCAATGACACCGTCAGTATTGTATACGATCGCTTCAAAGAAACCTTTGGTCAAGACGGTAGCGTGATGTTTGTAGGCATACAAGATGATCGTTTGTTTGAGTTGGACCGCTTTCAGCTTTGGAGTGAATTAACTGAGAAAGTACGTGCTGTGGATGGCGTTGAAGAAGTGGTTTCCGTAAGTCGTATGTTTCATTTGGTGCGAAACGACAGCTTGAAAAAATTTGATTTTAAGCCGGTAATTGAAGAGCTGCCCCGGACACAAGTCGAGCTTGATTCTATTCAAAAGAAAATACTTGAGCTTCCCTTTTATGAAGGTATGCTGTTTAACAGCGAAACCAATGTCAGCATGATGATGATTACGCTCGATATCGATGTAGTCAATTCAAAAAACAGGGTAGCTCTTATGAATGAAATACGCACTACCTTAGACGATTATACCGAAAAATTCGATATACCCCTACGCTATTCGGGCTTGCCATATATACGTACGGTTACCGCACAAAAGATTGAAAATGAACTAGTTCTTTTTGTGTTTCTGGCTTTGGGGATCGCCTTTATTGTACTCATGACCTTCTTCCGCTCAGGGAGGAATGTGATTTTCATCATCATAAATGTGCTAATAACAGTGGTTTTCATGTTCGGAATCATGCATCTGCTCGGCTATGAAATCACAATTTTAACAGGGATTTTACCCCCATTTTTGATTATTATCGGTGTTGAAAATTCCATATTCCTACTTAATAAATATTATAGCGAATATCATATACACGGAAATAAAGTACGTGGGTTGACGCGTGTTATCCGCCGCATCGGCTCTGCCAACTTCCTTACAAATGCAACAACTGCAGCCGGTTTTGCTTCTTTTACCATTACCGGAAATAAAATGCTGGTCGAATTCGGAATCTTGGCTTCCATTAATATTATGGTCGCCTATGCGGTTACCCTATTTATGATTCCAATCATATTTAGCTATCTGCCTGAGCCTAAACCAAAACATTATCAGCACTTTAAGCAAGGTAATGTAAATAAAATACTGCAAAAGGTTAGCTGGGTAATTTTAAATCGTCGCAAAACAGTTTACATTATTACCGCTACATTGATTTTAGTAAGTATAGGAGGTGTTACTCGTTTGCAAACCACCGGTCGTTTATTGGATGATATATCACAAAAAGATCCTTTATTCAAAGATTTGGTGTTTTTTGAAACACATTTTAAAGGGGTAATGCCGTATGAAATAAGCATTGATACAGGGCGTAAAAAAGGAATCATGCGGGCTTCTACCATTGCTAAAATCGAACAGCTGCAAGACACCTTGGCAACTTACCCGCATTTAAGTAAACCATTATCGGTGGTACAGCTTATAAAGTTTGCCAAGCAAGCATTTTTCCACGGTGATCCCGAATATTTCAGCTTGCCAAACAATCAGGAACGTAATTTCATTCTTTCGTATATACCTGATTTCAATAGTGATAAGAAAACACTAGTTCAAAATTTTGTTGATACGGCATATCAAAAAACACGCATTAGTGTGCAAATGGCAAATTTGAGGACTTTTGAGATTGACAGCATCGAAAGGACTTTACGTCCTAAGATTGATTCGATTTTTCCGGCTGATAGCTATACCGTAAATACCACAGGTACGAGCGTGGTCTACTTCAAGGGGACCGGCTATTTGGTAAAAAACCTGATATCCTCCTTATTACTGGCTTTAGTTGTCATTGCATTGCTAATGGCACTTACGTTTTCATCGTTTAAAATGATTATCATCTCGCTGATACCCAACCTTATCCCACAGCTTTTAACTGCTGCCATGATGGGATATGTCGGTATAAGTATCAAGCCGTCAACAATTTTGATATTTAGCGTAGCACTCGGTATAAGTGTGGATAACACCATTCACTTTTTGTCGCGTTACCGCCAACAATTGCAGCTTAATGATTGGAAAATTCATGAATCGGTACTAGCTGCATTACTAGAAACAGGCTTCAGCATGATTTATTCGGCGGTGGTCTTGTTTTTTGGTTTTGCCATTTTTATTTTATCATCATTCGGAGGCACGGAGGCACTTGGTTATCTGGTTTCATTTACCTTGCTTGTTGCCTTGATGCTCAACTTATTTGTACTGCCTTCCTTCCTACTCAGCCTGGATAAATGGAGCACCACCAAGGCATTTAAGGAGTCATTATTAGAGGATTTAATAGGTGAAGACTACGAAAATGACCTAAACAATTCTGACTCGAAGACTACGGAAGATTCACACACTTAATATTTGCCATCATGAAAGGAATTATACTTGCCGGAGGTGCCGGCACCCGTCTTCATCCACTTACATTGGCTGTGAGCAAGCAGCTGATGCCGGTTTACGATAAGCCTATGATTTATTATCCGCTTTCAACCTTAATGATGGCGGGAATACGTGATATATTGATTATTTCCACTCCGGATGATTTACCCGGATTTAGGAAACTTTTAGGTGACGGGAAGCAGTTAGGCTGCAACTTCTCTTATGCCGAACAACCTCGTCCTGAAGGTATTGCACAAGCTTTTGTGATAGGAAGAGAATTTATTGGAAATGAGAAAGTAGCACTTATTCTTGGCGATAATATCTTTTTTGGAAGTGGATTGCAACACACCTTAAGCAACAATAACAATCCCGATGGTGGTATCGTATTTGCGTACCATGTGGCAAATCCTGCGCGATACGGAGTCGTGGAATTTGATGAAAATTTACGTGCCGTTTCCATAGAAGAAAAACCTGCCAAGCCTAAATCAAATTATGCAGTACCGGGTCTTTATTTTTATGATAATTCGGTAGTGGAAGTAGTAAAGGAGATGAAGCCCAGTGCGCGTGGCGAATATGAAATCACGGATGTCAATAAATATTATTTGGAAAAAGGTAAGCTACAAGTTGCCATTCTCGGTCGCGGAACTGCTTGGCTGGATACCGGCACTTTTGAATCTTTGCTGCAAGCAGGTCAGTTTGTGGAAGTTATAGAACAGCGTCAAGGGCTAAAAATAGGCTGTATCGAAGAAGTAGCATATAACAAAGGCTTTATTGATGCCGCACAGCTTACCAAGCTTGCAGAACCATTGTTAAAAAGTGGCTACGGAAATTATTTAATGAATTTGATTAAATGATGAAGCATGGATAAAATTACTGAATTTCAAGATATCATTAGCGAACTCATTGCAGACCAACAGTTTCTAAAAGAACCTGTTGAATTATATGCTCCAATTGATTATATTATGTCGCAAGGCGGCAAGCGACTTCGCCCGGTGCTGACCTTATTAGTGAATAATTTGTTTGACGGGAAATTAGAAAACGTCATCTACCCTGCCTTGGCGATAGAAATCTTCCACAGCTTTACCCTTGTGCATGACGATATTATGGATAAAGCACCCATGCGTAGAGGAATGCCTACCATATATAAAAAATGGAATGCCGATATTGCCATACTTTCAGGAGATACCATGTTTGCCATGGCGTATCAATATGCTTTACAGACTGATACGTCAATTATTCCGGCTATATTGGAAGTATTTAGCAGAACTGCCATTGAAGTTTGTGAAGGACAGCAATACGATATGAATTTTGAAAACGAGGATGATGTAAGTATTGATGATTATTTGGAAATGATTCGTCTAAAAACGGCAGTATTAATGGGAACAAGTGCAAAAATAGGGGCAATTACTGCAGGAGCATCAGCGGAAGCAATCGACAGCCTTTATAACTTTGGCATGCAATTAGGGCTTGCTTTTCAGCTGAAAGACGATTTGCTTGATACCTATGGTGAGTTTGAGCAGTTCGGAAAAGTACGCGGAGGTGATATTGCATCCAACAAAAAGACATTCCTATTTCTGAAAGCCTTGGAAAAAGGATCAGTAGAAGAAAAAAACAGATTAAATATATTATTTAGTAGCACCGATACACTTCCATTGGAAGAAAAAATCAAGGAAGTCATTGATATCTATAATAAATTGGATATTGAGGCGGAAGTCACCAATCTCATGGCACGATATTTTGAGAAAAGCTTGCAATATTTGGAGCAGTTAAAAGTTCCTGAAGAGAAAAAGGAAGACTTATATCGCTTTGCGCATCAGCTATATCAACGAAATTATTGATATTCTTCTATCGCTTGTTCTATTTCTTCGAGTTTTTGAAGCGCATTTTCCCATTGCTGCATAAGTATTTGTATTTCAAGGCGTATATGCTCATATTCTGCATACCAAGCTTCATTTAGTTGCCCATCTTCAATTGTTTGAGGGTTTTGCAGTATTTGATCACGGTTTCGTAAATCATCTTCCAGATTATGTATCTTTTCCTCCGTATTTTCAATTTCACGTACTAATTTCCGTTTATCTCTTTCCAATAATTTACGTTGTTCCCAGTTTAATTTATTTTGTGAGGGTGCAGCTGTTTCAGACTCTTGCTTACTACGCTCAGCCTGCTTATATTCCAATTCAGATAATCGTGTAATGGAGCGTGCTTCAAGGAAGTCGTACACATCTCCATTATATACCTTCACATTCGGCTTTCGAAATTCAACAACTTTTTCTGTAAGCCCTTGTAAGAAATCTCTATCGTGTGACACCACAATTAAGGTTCCTTCAAACTGTAGAAGCGCTGTTTTCAAAATATCTTTTGAATGCATATCAAGGTGATTGGTAGGCTCGTCAAGTATAAGCAGATTAACCGGAAACAAGAGCATACGCGCAAGCGAAAGGCGTGCTTTTTCACCACCGGAAAGGACTTTCACCTTTTTATCAATGGCATCACCGCTAAAAAGGAATGCACCTAAGATTGCTTTTAATCGCTTCCGTATTTCACCGCTTGCCACATCATCCAATGTTTCGAAGACCGTTTTTTCCATATCCAGCATTTCATGCTGATTTTGAGCATAATATCCAACCTCCACCTGATGCCCGTACTTCAATTCGCCCTCATATTCAAGTACTCCTGCCAAGATTTTAGCCAAGGTAGATTTCCCTTCGCCATTACGCCCAACAAAGGCAATACGTTCACCGCGAGCAATAATCATATCCAATGAGCCAATCACCTCCAAATCCCCATATGATTTATGCAATGCATTGGTTTCGAGGGTGACTCTGCCAGAATGTGGAGCCGGGGGAAATGTAAAGTGAATCCCACGTTTATCAAGCTCTTCGATTTCAATCTCTTCCATCTTTTCGAGCATTTTGATGCGCGACTGCACCTGCTTTGCCTTTGTTGCTTTATAGCGAAAACGTTCGATAAAACGTTCGATTTCTCTTATCTCCCGTTGTTGATTTTCATATGCAGCGGTTTGGGTTTCAAGGCGTTCGTTTCGCATTTCAAAATATTGCGAATAGGAAGCTTTATAATCATATATCCTTGCCTGGCTTATTTCAATGGTTCGTTGGCTTACATTATCAAGAAAAGCCCTGTCGTGCGAAACAATCACCACAGCCCCATTATAGCTTCGCAGAAAACCTTCCAGCCATTCAATTGATTCAATATCCAAATGGTTTGTCGGCTCGTCAAGAAGCAGTACATCAGGTTTTTGAAGCAGTATCTTAGCAAGCTCCACCCGCATCTGCCAGCCATTGCTGAACGTACTCATGGGGCGAAGCATATCTTCATGTTCAAAGCCCAAGCCCACAAGAATTTGTTCTGTTTCAGCTTGAATGGTATGCGCGCTAAATATGGAAAGTCGTTCATTTAGAAATGAAAGCTGTTCAACTAATTTATGGTATTCATTGGAAGTATAGTCCGTGCGATTTGAAATTTCATCAGTGATAAATTTAATTTTATCCTCAAGCTGATGAATATAATCAAAGGCAGTCAGCGCTTCTTCCATTACCGTGCTTTCGCTATTTAATGCTTTTTCTTGCGGTAAATAGCCAATGCTTATATCTTCAGGTACAATTACATCACCTTTATGCGGGTTTTCAAGCCCACAAATCAACCGGAGTAAAGTTGTTTTACCGGATCCATTTTTACCTACCAAACCGATTCTGTCCTTTTCCCTTATCAAGAAGTTGATATTGGTAAAAAGGTCGTCCCCGGTAAAGTGCATTGAAAGCTGTTGAACAGAAATCATTATTTTTCAGAATTAAGGCAAAAATACAAAAGTTTAAAGATTTTATTGAGAGAAAAAATGGTATAAAAAAAGGGAGGCTTTCGCCTCCCTTCCTATAATATATTACCAAATGTTATCTAGAAATAACAATGGTTTTATGGTGTACTTGACCCTTGTCATTGATGAACTGCAAGGTATAGGTACCTGATTGCAATCCTGTCAAGTCTAAGGTTCTGCGTAATTCACCATTTACTGTTTCGTCTTTCACGATTTGTCCCATGATGTTCATCATACGGATTTGACGTACGC
>CAZQBU010000056.1:0-9453 GCA_964592175.1 uncultured Lentimicrobiaceae bacterium | reverse complement strand
ATTCGATTGCTTGTTTATTATAATTGATGGCTAATTCAGGGTTTCTTGGTGCGTAAGGATTTTCCAGTTGCAGCAGCTGATTGATCATCATTGTATCTTCTACCGGTGTAATATCATTTTGAATTTTACTTTTGTCCGTACATGCAATGATTAAAGAAGAAAATACTATGAGACTAATTAGGCCAAGTAAATAGTTAGCTAAAGGTGCTTTCATGAATGTATATTTAATCACATTTTTTATCATGTCATTTATATAGGCGAATGATATTTATATTTTAATCACTAATCGGTAAACAGGAAGTATTAGTTACAAAACCGAGAAAATGCTGGTGAAACATATGATATTCTATTGAATAACAATTAATAATGGCGGTAACTCTTTGCGTGATGTACAAAGGTAGAATAAAGTTACTATTTCTAAAAGCTTTGTTCCCCACACTTTGTGAATTTATGGAATTCGATACCATAATGGGCTTATTTAGATACATGAAAAAGCCGGCTTTAAACCGGCTTTTCTCATCATCTTATTATTAACCAAAACTACTTACTGATGATAATATGTTTATAATGTGTTTCACCCTTGTTGTTGATGAATTGTAAGCTATAGGTGCCTGATTGTAATCCTGTCAAGTCTAAGGTTTTGCGTAACTCACCATTTACTGTCTCGTCTTTCACGATTTGTCCCATGATGTTTATCATGCGGATTTGACTTACGCCTTCTACAAGGTCGATAAACAATATGCTGTTGGCAGGTACAGGATATACCTGAACATTTTTCATATCATTTTCCTCCACACCAACACCAATGTCCATGTTTACCGGAACTGTCAGAACAGGAGTAGCAACATCATTGCTATTGATAAGAATGTGGGCAGTGTATTCGCCAATCTCCAGTCCGCTTGAGTTAAATTGCACATTAACTTGCTGGTTTGCACCCGGAGCTATCGTGCCGCTGCTTGTGTCAAGGCTTAACCACTGACTGATGCCACTAATTTTTGCTCTTAGGTTCCAGTTAAAGTTCAAACCGAGATTAGCCATTTGTTGCCAATTGCTTCCATCTGTTGACAACCATCCGCCATCAGGGTGAGCAGGACCTTCGTCACAACCAGCTGGATATAATCCATCAATATGTGAAATATGATATCCAACCCATATGTCATTTCCATCAAGCAAGACTGGTGTTGGTAAGCTAAAGCTGTTCCAGGCTTCTTGTGGATTGAGATTTTGCTGATGCAATATGCTACCGGGTGAGGTAGTGGTGCCGGCACTCCAGACATAGAGACTCATAGTACTGGGTAACTCATTTATATACACATCGACTTCTTTAAGTTCGAAGCCTGCATATCCGGCCACCATTGAGGCAGGGAAACGAGCTGCTACATAGAAGCTTCCGCCACCGGTTAAACCAATACCATTGCCTGCGTTCTCGCCATCATAATGCAGTATGATGTCCTCACGCGATTCGGGCAGTATGGGTGAACCGCCTGCTTCAAATTTAGCAACTGATAGGTCAATATGGTTATTTGTTACGGGACCTTCCGGAATAGGAGGGTGAAATACTGATTTGCTGGTGTATTGTACGGTAGCACTCCATTCGAGGGTGCCTTCGCCTGTATTTCCAATTGTTAACACTTGAGTTTCCGTATCGCCTGAAGTAAAGAAGTACTGATACAATGATTCGGGGTTCACGTTAATAACTGGTGGTATACCAGGTAATACTTCTACTGAATGAGTGATTTTTTCTGACTCACCCGGATAAGGCTGACCATATACTGCTGATACACCGTAGGTATATGTGCCCGGGGCTACGTTAGTATCCAGATATGTAGATTGATCGGCATCAGTTTCGCCAATCTTCGTATTATTTCGATATATGTTGTAACCCAATAGGTTATAATCAGATGTTCCCTTTTCAGTGCGCTGGTAAATCGGTTCCTGCCAACTAAGTGAGACATTTTGTTCATTTACAGAGGCATTTAGGTCGCGAGGTAAAGGCAGTTCATGCCCTGTTTTTGACCCAAACACATCAAAAGGCATTCCTTGAGGATATCCTCCATCAGTCCATTCCATGACGCCACCCATAAATAGTCGAATAGCATTACCGGTTTCAGGATTTCCGTCCTTAAATTGTAAATGAACTTGATAAGGTCCAATTTGGGGTCCATTTGGTCTGTCAAGTGATGCATCTGCACCAACTGCAACCCAGTATTCACCTTCTTCCAAGGTCATTTCAGGTATTCTGCAAATCATATCCATAATAGGACGTGAGGTATTTGAATAATCATAGGATTCAATTCTATATGCATTTATGAAATTAGATGAAATCAATAGATTTTCATCACCATAGTCAACAATTAATTCAGAGTCCGGTAAATTAGGTTTTCCTCTAAATATTTTAATGTAACCGCCATATAAGGTAGACTCTAGCGAGCTTTCAGTTTGATATCCGAAGAATCGGAACCCATTTATTGTCCAAGTTTGCCCTCCGGGTATAATAAAGTCATCTGCAAGTAAAAACTGCTGGGGATAATTAAAGCCTTTTCCTAAACCGGTTTGTGTTTCTAATAACATAGATACATCTGCGCCGGTTATATGCGCTCCTTCCTCATTTACGATTTCATGTTGCTCAAAGATAGGTGCATACATATAAATATTTTTAATGTAGGAGTCATTTTCTGTATTTTCATCTGCAGCTAAGTTAACGGTTGCCACAAATTCCCTTGAACCTTCTGCTTCAGGCTCATACATTGGGAAGTCCAATGTAATTCGATCTCCTCTTTCAATAGTGAGACTGACATTAACGACTTCGTTATAAGTCCCTCCATCCGAAAGCTCAACAGTGAAATTGCTTGCAGGAGTATTTCCGTAATTTGTAACAACCACTTGAGGTACAAATTGTCCGAAAGGTACAGCAGGAGGAAAGATATTCGTTACTGCTAGATCCTTGTCAAAGGGGAATACAATTGTAGGTAAACTGACATCGTCAATATACAATGCGTATTTATGAGTAGTTGTGGGTCGAAATGCCACATAAATTTCTTGACCATTATAGGTTGAGAAATCAAAAGATTTCATGGCATAAGTCCCGCCCGGATCTGGAGCTGCTTCAAACAGGCTAAAGTCTTCAGCCTCATTTCCCGTTGTTGAAACAAGTACATCATAGGGTTGTGGAAATGTCGGATTATGGTTTGTAATCCATAATGACACAATTGAATTTCCTTCATAAATCGCCAGTTTTGGCGTTATTAACAATCGATCAGGGTCAGTTACATCTGTGCTTGTACTTGCTACACAGTGGGTTCCTGAGCGTACACCTTTTCGTGAAAGATAAAATGTGTGGTCCCCTCCGCCACTCGTTGCTTTCCAGCCATAAGGAGGATATATACCTCCTTCAAAATCTTCAAATGTAACCGAATTGTTAGAGCGGTTAGGCGTATTAGGTATTATAGAGGAAGCAGTTTGCACCTCAGATGAACCACTGATATCATCCACCAGTAAACTTTGTTGAGTACCTATATTTTGTGCAAAAGCAGTGAAAATAAATGCAGTATTTAATAAAACCAGAAATATAATTCTTTTCATAAATGATGGGTTTTTGGTATTTAATTTTGATGAATTATTCATTTTTTTATTTCAATCTCATTTTTTAAAAGCATGTGTCAGAAATGATATTCAGAGCTTGTGTTAGGTGCTTATCCATGAGGAATCACTCTAAAACCACTTCAGATTCAAATGTTTAGATGATGTTGTTCCTATTGTCAATTTTAATTATTTAATCGAAATAGCTTTTTTGTGATTATTTGATCGTTAAAATTCATTTTAATTATATAAAGAGCTTGTTGTAATTCGGATAAATCCACTGGGGTTTTTCCGGCTGAAGCATTTGCTTGATAGCGTAAGCGCCCTTGCAAGTCGAAAATTTGCACATACGCATCTAATGGTAGTTCAAGCGTTAAATCATTGTATGCCGGATTTGGGTATATGACTATTTGATCAACAAATGATTTTGAAATTCCGGTTGTGGATTTGAAATGCGCTTCTAATAATGTATCTGATTCCAATATAAAGTTGAATGGATTAATCGCGCTAATGGAGTCGCCATTAACTGCCCAATATGAGAAGATATAATCGCTTGATGAGGGTGCTGCTTCAAGTTTTATATTTTCACCATAAAATAGTTCTCCTTCTATGTTTACTATACCGGATTCAGCTGGTAGGACTTCCACTGTAACATTATAAGCATTTGGCATAAAATGAGCCATAATGCTGTGATTAGAGGTTACGGATTGAAAGTTATATGTATACTCCGGTAAACTAATCGCCTCGGCAATTGATTCGTTATCAATGAGTAAATCAGATATATGATGCCCATAATTTGCTTCTATCTCAAACTGCATAGGCTCATTATCCGGAACAATTATTTTTCCTGATGGATTAATCGTTCCATTACCTTCAGCACCGGCTGTTATAATAAAGCCATCTATTTGCTCGCCATTGATTTCAATCTCATCTATACAAATGCCATGCCCACTGTACCCAACTCCTTCAAACGCAATATAATAATCACTCGACAAATTTGGGAGCAGAATTGAAACTTCTGTCCAGTCTGCTATATTTGATTCAAAGCTTTCGAGCAAGGTCCAGTCGTCATCAATTGCGGCTTTGTATTTAATGTGCAGTTTATCCTGCCAGTTATGAGTAAGATATACACGCATTTGGTTTGTATAATAAAAACTCAGTACCGCTGAATCTATTTTTGTCATATCCAGTTGTGGGGTTACTAATCGTGTTATAAGTCCACTATTGAATAATCCTTCAGTTTTAAAATAGATGTTATTATTTCCTGTAAATGCATTTGGGGGATTGTATCCACCGTTGCCCTTTCCAACTTCCCAGCTAGGACCGTCTTCTATTTCTTGTGTCCAGCAGATAGGTAATTCGGATTCTGCATCAAATCCTTCATGAAAAGGAAGTGTCAGTACCTCGCACAGCGTTTTTGCAGAAGCAACACGCCCCAAGGAGTATGTGAGGGTATCACTATAAGCCCATATTTTATAATAATAATTAGTGGCTTGTTGCAAGCCTGTATGCAGGAAAGAGGTTTGATTTCCATTATATAATATCATTCCACCGCCATCTATTGCATCACCGGCAGTATAGGATGTACCATTAAGTGGTTTGCCAAATTCATTTGATTCCGAATAAGCAATAATTATGGGATTTGCTTCTTGATTTAGGGACCAGTTAAGTTGCACTTCATCCACGCTTAAAGCTTCAGCGGAAAATGTGCTTGGGTCACGAACACCATCTAATATCAGTTGTGCTTCTGTCAGTACTTTTCTGGCGTTGAGTCGTCCTGAACCAAGTTTTCCTAAATATGCAGGATTAAGCGAATAGTGATCATCAGCTGTGTAACGCAGTATTTCTGCCAAATCAATCGCATTTAGTTCACCATAAGTTAAGGAAACCGCAAGCGCAGCTACTCCGCTAACATGTGGGCAAGCCATTGATGTACCTTGATAAAAGGCGTAGTTATTCCCTGTAACGGTACTTAAAATCCCTCGATCTTCGGAATAGTTAATTTCTCCACCCGGAGCCGAAATATCAACCCAAGTGCCAAAATTAGAGTAATAAGCTCTTTGGTCTTTATTGGTAGTTGCGGCAACTGCAAAAGACCCTGAATAACAGGCAGGGTAGAAGGCTCCTTCTAGACCGCTATTTCCGGCTGCAAAAATGGCGATACCCCCAAAGAGGGCTTCTCCTCCGCCATTAACTTTAAAGTAGTCGATGGCATCAAGTACAGTTTGCTCATAAAGGCCGGGTGCATAATAGCCCCAGCTGCTTTGCAAAATGGAGGCTCCATTATCTGCCGCATAAATGGGAGCCAGGTGAAAACCTCCGCTCGAGTTTCCTGAGAAAACTTGGGTTGACATAATCCTTACTCCATCATTCATGCCGCTTCCACCGGCAACTCCTGCCACACCAATATCATTGTTGTTGACAGCAGCTACCGTACCGGCCACATGGGTGCCATGATTGCCGGGAATAATTATATTTAGGTTTGTAACAAAATTGAATCCGATGCCTTCCCACATATTTCCTGCGATATCAGGATGGCTGTGTTGTACGCCTTCGTCATAAATTGCAACAATCACATCGGGGTTACCGGTTTCCATTTCCCAAGCTGCAAAAAGGTCAATATCAGCTCCCGGTGTTCCATTGTGCTGTCCTGTGTTATTATAATGCCATTGTTGAACCAATTTAGGGTCGTTCATTGTTCGAGAACGATTTTCAGTTGATTCTGTGATTGCAAATTCATCCGATATCGAATGAATAAGCTGTTTCTTATATTCCGGTTCAGCGAATGCGACCTCATCAAGCATGCTATATTCTTTGATAAGTGCCGGAATATCAGCTGATTCATCTATGTGCAAGCTGAACCATCGGTCGAAGCCCCAAGCTTGATGCTTTTCAGCATTGCGCAACGAAAATGCCGGAGAGTAAAAGGTTTCCACTATCGTCTTCACACCGAATTTTGCATTTAATGCATCGATTGAAGTTAATCCCAATGAGCTGATTTGTTGCGGGTGTTCAGCTTCCCTTTTAAGCGACTTATTTTGGGCTGCTTGCTCAGTGAGTTTGATTTTGATAATCCCCGGCTCCCATGCATCTGCCGGAATTGTTGAAATATCAATGGGGGGACGTTCACCTTTGATAACCGGACGAATTTGAGCATGAGCCAATGGGATGTTCAGGCAAAAAAATAGGATTGCTAAAAGTTGAAAATTTTTTGGGATGCGATACATGATATAAGTATTGAGTTTAAATTTTTTTTTAGGCTCTTGAAAAAAAGTGTTTGCTTTGGGCAAAAGCCCATTGCCCAAAGCAAACTGCTAAAAATCGATTTTTAGGACAATACATATTTGGTTATCCACTTCATCTACCTGTTTCATCGATAATAGCATAAATTGATGCATAATGTGCATTAATATTGAATACTTAATTTTTGATGACTTTCAAGTTGTGTATTTCTGTACCGATTAATTTAATAAAGTATAAGCCGGCTTGATAGGATGACAAGTCGAATTTATGATTTCCTTTATTAATTGTTGAGGCTGTAATAATTTTACCGGATATATCTGTAATTAGCACTTCACAGTTTTCAGTGGCTTGCACTTCAAATATGCCTGAAGTAGGATTTGGGTATGCAAGAACTTTTGTGCCGTCAGCTTTAAGTTCATCTACATTCACCCCAACGCCTTCTTTTGAACCAAACACATCAAAAGGCATTCCTTGTGGTAGACCGCCATCAGTCCATTGCATGACATTACCCATAAATAGTCGAATAGCATTACCGGTTTCAGGATTTCCATTCTTCAATTGTAAATGAGCTTGATAAGGTCCAATTTGTGGTCCATTTGGTCTGTCTAGTGAAGCTCCTGCACCAATTGCAACCCAATACTCACCTTCCTCTAAAACCATTTCAGGTATTCTGCAAATCATATCCATAAGAGGTCTTTGGGTATTTGAATAATCATATGATTCAATTCTATAAGCATTTATAAAGTTTGAAGAAATCATCATGTTTTCATCACCAAAATCGGCAATAAGATCGGATTCGGGTGAATTTGGCTTTCCTCTATAGAGGCGAATATGCCCACTATATAATGGTGACTCTAATGAGCTACCGGTCTGATATCCAAAGAATCGGAATCCATTTACTGTCCATGTTTGTCCTTCAGGGATGATGAAATCATCAGCAAGTAAGAATTGTTGCCTATAATTAAAGCCTTTGCCTAAACCGGTTTGTGTTTCTAATAACATAGATACATCTGCGCCGGTTATATGCGCTCCTTCCTCATTTACGATTTCATGCTGCTCAAAAATAGGCGCATACATATAAATATTTTTGTCATAGGAGTTGTTTTCTGAATTTTCATCTGCAGCAAAATTTACTGTTGCAGTAAACACTTTTGAGCCTTCTTCTTCAGGATCATACATTGGAAAATCCAAAGTGATTCTATCGCCACTTTCAATAGTAAAACTGACATTCACCACTTCATTATATGTTCCGCCATCAGATAGTTCAATGCTAAAATTACTTGCTGCAGCATTTCCGTAATTTGAAAGAATGACTTGGGGTATAAACTGTCCAAAAGGTACTGCGACAGGCAATATTTTCGTTACGGCAAGATCGTTTTCATAAGGGAAAACAACAGTAGGCAGGCTTACGTCGTCAATATACAAGGCATATTTATGCGTTGTTTTAGCTCGGAATGCCACATAAATCTCTTGACCATTATAAGCTGCGAAATCAAATGATTTCATCAAGTAAAAGTTTCCCGGATCAGGAGCTGCTTCGAAAAGACTAAAGTCTTCCGGCTCATTTCCTGTTGTTGAAACAAGTACATCATATGGTTGTGGAAACTCAGGTTGATGGTTAGTAATCCAAATTGATATAACCGAATTCCCTTCTGAGATTGCCAGTTTGGGTGTTATTAACAAGCGATGCGGATCTGCAACATCGGTATATGTGCTAGCAACGCAATGCGTTCCGGAGCGCACCCCTTTACGTGATAGGAAAAAAGTATGTTCACCGCCACCGGTTGTTGCTCTCCATCCATAAGGGGGATATATCTCCCCTTCAAAATCCTCAAAAGTAACAGGGTTATTTGAACGATTATGGGTATTAGGGGTGATTGTGGATACTGTCTGCCCTTCAGAAAAACCACTGATATCATCAACCAATGGGTTTTGGTTAGAGCTGGGTTCTTGTGCAAATGTTGTGAGGACAAATGCAATAGCTAACAAAAGCGAAAGTGTAAATCTTTTCATAATGATGAGTTTTTAGTGCGTAATTTTGATAAATGATTTATTTCCATTGTTAAATTGTTTTATGCAAACATGAGCCAAAGATATTACCGAAAAGTCGAGTTTGTTGGTTTTTATTAGTCGAGATTCCTATACTGAATCTATACATGTCTAAAATGATACATGATATGCATCTATACATCTAAAATATAAAATATTGTAAGTGAGGAAAGTAAAAAATAAAAATCTATATATTATCTATCAAAATTAATTAACTAGTTATATAGGGCTTTCATTCAATTTTTTGTTATATGTCCGTGATTTATATATAAAACCTGTAGATTTTGTCGATTTTGGTTGGGAAAGTTCAGTGGATAACAAGAAATATGCCTATCAAAATCTTGAACTTAGATACACAAATGCTTAATTTGTGGTTTAAATATTAGAATCTTGATAAAAAGCTGTTGTTTTTATTCAAACCGTTGACATGACATTTTAACTTGTTTTTCTAAATTTATTGGAGAACTAAGCAGTTTAAAGCGGCACTTTCAGAAAACAGAATAATTTCTAATTTTTGGGATTAAAAGCACTTTTCAACAATCTCCCTTTGGATAAAAACATCAAAAGGGAGATTTTTTTATC
>CAZQBU010000055.1:0-9896 GCA_964592175.1 uncultured Lentimicrobiaceae bacterium | reverse complement strand
AGGTTTCTATATGCTTGCTTTTATTGTTTGAAACAGTGGCTATATACATTCCTGATGGCAGATGCCGTATATCTATCTGGTTGACACCCTGATATAACCGATGTTCAGAAAGCATGATTCCACCCATATTGATGAGCTGCAGGGTGCAATCTTCACTCCGTGTTTGCACCAAGAGTTTGTCGGTAGCCGGCACAGGCCCAAGGCGCACTTCATTCCCAATAGCCATTTGCTCACTGCTGCCTGTTACCACATCAGCTAAACTTACTTTTAGTATGTAGGCATCCCGATAGGGATCCAATTGCTTTTGATCACGAGCTCCACTAACTAAACATCCGCTATCAGAAGTAGCTAGCAAATCAATAAGCCTATGACCTACATCCATATGATACACTTTGCTGCCTTTGAGGTTGAGATTGGAATCAAAAAGATAAAAATTAATATCTGTTGGTTGATACTCATACTCAGGTTGGTGAGTTGCAACCCAGATTAAGTCTTCATCTATAAATCCCATACCTCTGAAAAAGGGTATATCCACTTTCCGATCATCATAAATGAATACATT
Source organism: uncultured Lentimicrobiaceae bacterium (assembly GCA_964592175.1). Taxonomy (GTDB): domain Bacteria; phylum Bacteroidota; class Bacteroidia; order Bacteroidales; family F082; genus JALNZU01. Next base: position 9,334 of record CAZQBU010000055.1, on the reverse strand, counting down.
TTCCAAAAGCTCAAAGTCTGGAGTGTAAATACGCATTTCCAACCCCCTAACAAACTCATCTCCAACTTTACGCAGCTTATTCGCCATAATAAAATTGCCATTCCGTAACCATTCTACAGTTAAAGGTTTCATAGTAAAAGAAGTTTCATTAGTAGGAAAATTGCCACAGTCAAGATAGTTAAAATCCAAATCAAACTTTGCCCATTCATAAGAATAGGGTAAAGATAAAGACCCGCATAAATAAAAGGCTGTACTGTCTTCATTGAAAAACATATCGCTACCTCCAGAATTTTCTCGGTATTGGCGATAAATTTTGTGCTGCAGGCGGTTGCCTGAAAAATCATACTTTGCAAAGAAGAGCTGATTGGTACGCCCTTCAAGTGCAGTATCTATGATGCCCTGTACTATGATTTCGTTCATAGGACTAATCAGGTAATTGTTTATAACGAAATTCGTATTCGTATTCGTATTTGTCACAGGCAGGCTGTCATATTTCTCGCCTACTAAACTTAAGTCGGGAGCAATTTCACGAAAGTAAAGCGTATTTGAATAGCGATACGATGTGGCAGGTGCAATTTTCCCGATACACAATAAGTTGCCATTTTCCTTTGGCAAGATAAAGCTTAAAAAACTAGCTGTATCTGTTTTTGAGTACCATTCTGATTGTATAAGCTCCCCTTCAAGGCTAATACGGTTTATATTTGAAAGAACATTTTCAGGTATGGCTTTGTGGCCAATAGCATAGTAGTTATCCTGATGTTCAATGGTATGCAAAACGTATTCATGTCCATCCTTATCACCTAGTACGATTTCAAAAGAATGCTGCGCATAAACAAACCGAAAGGATAAGAGTAAAAAGAGCAAAAAGTATTTCATATAATTTTGTGTTAAAGGTCTACTGCCGCATCCCCATTCAAATAATGAATTTTGATGCCGTACTGAAACGAACATTCGTGATAATAATTTTTGCTGGGCAATAAGTCCCCTGTATTTGCACCAAACATATTAGTTATACAAATCAGGCTATACACTGACCCAAGGCCCTCGTCTTCTTTTATTTTTTGGTGGCCTAAGTAGCGTAAAAAACTGAAGTACGCGTTCATGGTATTGCGCTCCAAACAAAGGTTAACCGGTCCTACTTCTTCAGAAGCATAAAATAGATAATAATCAAAGTTATTGTCAAGGGGATCATTTGGCCGACGAACGTTGAGTTCGCCGCCCGTTCTACTAATTTCAACCGGATTAATCACGTAAAAGTTACCGATCGGATCAGGCAAGCTGGCATTCATTGCCATCATGAGCTGTTTTGCAGCATCAGATTCACCCTCAAATTCATTACATCTTCCTAACATTTCGCCATACCACCAATAATCCTCATCACCAAACGGTCCTTCAAGTACTGGCTGAGGTGGAATGTCGTTGGTTTTTTCGCCTGTAACCACATTCACTGTAAAATGAATGTTTTCGGCTGTACTAGAAGCCTCTTGGAGGTTGATGAGCGCAAGGCCCTTTTGTGAGAAAGCAGAGCCATGATATACACTCCTTACTTCCTCAATCATTTGCTCATACTTAGCAATTAAGGCATTCATGCTTATACGGCGGTTGCCGGTTAGTTCAAGGGTTAAATAAATAGTGTCCACCTGGTAGGTTTTGTAAAACTCATTTGGAAATCCATAGCTATAATTGAAACAGGATTCCAGGTACCAAAGAGCGGAATCAACATCCATACTTTCATCACTTTTTAGGTTGGGATTACTTTTGTACACTTCAACCTTATCCAAAAACTGAAGTATGTCTTGGGTAACTTTCGTTTGAAACTCAATAGATACAGCATGTTGATCATTTCCAACAGTAAGTTCTCTCTCTTTTGAGCAATTGATTAAAGACAGCAAGCCTAAAATCAGTACAATCGATAAAATTTGTGGTTTATTCATGATATTGGTATTAAAATGTTACTAATTTTTATTTAATTTATTAGCTAATTAAGTTTATACTTAAACCCTAGGAGAGCAAAGCGGCATCATGTGCCGCTCCCATAATAAAATGTTTGTAGTATAGTTTTTTTAGCAATCAGAATTAACGATTCATACCAAAACACAAAAAAACAGATAATCAACTGATTGATTTTGATTTTTATAACATTGCCACAATTTCCGTGTACAGGGTTATTTTCTTTTATATAAGATTGGAATACTACTCTTTTCATTAGATAATTGGTGTTTGTCCAAAATTGATGAAACAAATATATTACATCATGCATCTTTATGCAAGAGAAGTCGTTAATTTATAATTACTCTAAATAGCTGAGCTTTAAAAAGCCAAATTCTATTTCTTAGGTTGCTTTGTTTTGCGTGTGAAATTGTTACTGGAAGGGTGTTTCGTCCCTACGGGACAAGGTAAAAACTTGCTGCAACAGTTTTTACAAACATTTTGCCCCTAAGGGACAGCGTTTGTGCCTGATGCTTAGCTAATTAAGCAACTACAATTATATTGTAAGTACGTATTGCTAAACCTACCTTAACAATCCCGTTAGGGATTTAAGCTTTGTAAAAACATGTATAATAGGTTTTTACTCGTCCCGTATGGGACGAAACTTTACAGAGTCTTTGGTTTGACCAGTGTTTTGTTCACATGGACCGTTTGTGTCTGATTTTTGCGTCCTTTTTATCAAAAAACAGGACGAAATATGTTATATGTTTTGGAGTGAGAATGTAATTTATATTAACCTATAAATCAATCTAACTTAATTGTAATAAGCTCATGGTCTTTCCATTATAAGGTTTTAGTAGTAATTTTAAAAAACGTTTATTATAAAATTAAATTATGAATTAAGCAGGTTAAAAGTTCGCCCTTAATGAAAACACAAAGTTTCTTCCGGCTCCCGAAATACCGGAGCTATAGGGTCTGTATCGTATATCGGTAATATTTTCAATACCGGCTTGTAGGGCAAAAGTCCCCGTCAACTGATACTCCGCTTTAATATTAAGCGTATGCCATGCCGGTGACCAAGTGTTCCCATCAGCATCTTTAGCATAAATTTCAACTTTAGATTGTTCACTAACAGGGAGGTCTTCATGATTTCTTTTCGCCATATAGATTGAATAGAGTTGAAGGCGTAATTTACCGGCTTTATACTGCAGGCGACTAACTCCATAGCTTGGTGGTGCATGGCGTGAACGGCTTTTTGAGCCATCGTCCAGCTCTTCCATGCCATATTGATAGTTCAAATCTGTAGAAAAACGAAATCCTTTGGATAAATTTAGGTCGAATCCAAATTGTACACCATATACATAGGCATTCGCAGCATTTTGTATGGCTTGCACGCGGCTCATTTGCCCATCATATAGTATGCTATCCAATCCGTTAAGTTGGTAATTTCTCCTAACCATGGCATTTTCAAGTAAGGTATAATAAGCAGCTAAATCAATTTTAATAAAATCTCCGACTTTTCGTGCGATTCCCAGATCAAAATTATAGGCATATTCTGCTTTAAGCTCGGGATTTGGTACTGTGACTGCACCGGCTTCCGAATCAAACACTTTTCCTATATCATCCACATTTGGCGAGCGAAATGCCGTACCAAAATTGGCTGATAGCACCCATTCTTCAGTTGGTCTATACACCCCGCCAACACTTCCGGTCAGCGCCGAATTATTAATAGTGGATTCAGAAAACGGGAAAGGATAAAAATCAAGGTTATGGCTAAAATCCGCATTAAGAATATATTGATTAAAGCGCAATCCGCCCATTGCGGTAAATTTGTCTGACACTTTGTATTGATCATTTATATAAACAGCCAATGAACTCCAGTCGGATTTCGGGTAACGAGATGCGCTTGCTGTCTCTTCTTCAGTTTCTATATTCTTATTTTGACCTTTAGAAATCACATCATCATAGATATATTCTGCCCCATAAAACAGGCTGTGTTTTTTGCCAATATTTTTTGTCAAATCCAGGTTCACTGAATAAGCTTCGACATTTTCAGTATTAATTCGACGTCTTTTATTATTTAATGCTCTGTCAATTCGACTTTCTTCAAACGACTGTTGAGCCAAACGAACGGTCATATCATTATAAAGGGCATTATTTCCTAAATGCGTAACAGATAAATTATTCATCATCCATTTTTGCGGTCCGTATGCCCATTCGGCATAACGCAAAGTTCCGTTTCGCATGCGGGTATTTCTGTCGTACCGACCATAAGGTGAAGTTTCCGAATAATGAAATCCATATTGAACATCCCACTTATCATTTGGTTTGAATCGTATCTTCTGCATCAAATTGCTTTGCGAATAAGCCGAAGGAATTTGTAGCAAAGGGTCATCTTGTGTAATTACGTAATCGATATCGTCTTGTCGTTGGACAAATATAGGTTTTAGGTAATCATCCGGACCGTGACTTCCTTGTTTTAAATGATCAAAATCCCAATAACTAAAACTGGTCACCATTGCCCATTTTTTCCATCCGACATTCACATCAAAATGCCCTGTTTTTTCTTTATTTGCAGATGACATACGGCTTACTGCTTTGCCTTTCACCAATACTTCATCGCTATGTGAAAGTTGTGGCGTAAGTGTTTGAAAACTCATCACCCCACCTATTGCATCGCTACCGTAGATGACCGAGCCGGGACCAAATAGCACTTCAGCCTTTTCAGTGGCAAACGGATCAAGGTTTATCACATTTTGAAGATTGCCGGCACGAAATATAGCAGTGTTCATTCGGACGCCATCCACTGAATACAATAATCGGTTGGTAGCAAAGCCACGAATCATGGGGCTTCCTCCACCCTGCTGGCTTTTCTGCATATATACTTTACCGGAAACAGTAAGTAAATCGGCAGCCGTTTGTGGATTTAAAAAGCCCACATCATGGGCAGCAATCGAGCTAATCTTCAACGGAATATTATCTGTTGATTGTTGACGACGGCTAGCAGCAACCACCACCTGCTCCAAATTAATATCAGACTGTTGAAGTACAAGTTTAAAGTCGGCTTGACTTATTTCACTATAGCTTAGAATTTCTGTTTTATAGCCCAACAAGCGAATTTCTATTGTTCGAGCATTTCGAAAATCTGAGATATCTGCTTGTCCTTTTACATTTGTCAAGGCAAATGCCTTTGGGCTTTGGCTTAAAAAAGTAACAAGTTCTAATGGTTCAAGCGTATTTGTATCTGTAACTGTAACTATTTGAGCCATTACTTGGCCTAAAAAGCCGAAAAACAAGAAGAAAAGAGTGATTTTTTTATGCATATTATTTAATATTTACTAAAATATCAGATGTCACAATTTATTCCTAAGTAATTGAATAACAAATCACTAATTGTGCAGCTGAAAAACATTTGAGTTTGACTTTACAGCCCCTAGTGCATTCAAAAGAACTTTAATAAACTTAAAAAAATAGTGTGCATATTGTTCAAAATAATTAAAAGGATTACAAAATTTAATTACTTTGAAACGATTCGGACCTTTGGATTTTTGATAGAAATTACATGTAGGAATATGTCTATAAAAATTTCTAAGATTCATGATTCGGAAAATGATTAATCCTTCGGCAACAACTGCAAACTCAATAGTTTTAAAATTTTAAATGCCAAAATTAGACAATAATTAACAAATCTTTAAGAAAAATTAATGAAATCATGGGTAATGGTCATTAGACGCATAATGTTAATAAAACATAATATTTAAAGACTGCCCGTTATCCCTAAATCATAGATAAAGCACTTTATTTTCATCCGCAGACACTAAGCTCATCCCGTTTAACTATCAGATTATTTGCGAGCTATAAAAATATACAATTCATTAACAAAGCTAATAAGGGCAGATTCAACTTTCATTAATAAAGTTAACAATTTACCTATCATTAGTTCAGATACAAATTAAAAAATCAGCATAAAGTACTGGCAATCTGAATATTAAATTTAAAAATTCGCTTTTTGTATACGATGAATAAATTCACAGATAAAACTTGACCTATTCGATTAATTAAGCGTACTTTTGAGGCTCATTTTTTATGAATCTTTAAACTAAAGCAATTTTCAGATGAAAAAACTCTACTCAACTGTAATTGTTGGTTTACTTTTAATTTTTTCTCAATTAAATGTTACAGCCCAACATTACACTGTTAAGCGAGGCGAGCGCCCTGCCATTGATTTAAAATCTATCCCAAAAGAGGCGTATGAATCTAATTTTATATCCATTAAGCTTGCTGCCAGTGAGAATGAAGTCATGGAGCAGTTTTATTATTCTGCTGAAAAGCAAATGCAAACTTCGATTGGCATTTCAAAGGTTGACGAATTGAATGCAATTTATAGCATCAAATCCGCCACCCCAAAATTTTCAGCAAGTATAATGAACCCTAAATATGCAGAAAGGCATAAAGCATGGGGATTTCATCGTTGGGTAACTATCGAGCTTAGTGAAGGCAGTGATATTATCGAAATGATTAATGCATATATGGCATTAGACGAGGTAGAGCATGCCGAACCCATTTATAAGAAAAGACTTATAGGACCTGTATCAGGTGATGATCATCAAGCTAAAGAAACTGGTGAAAAATCTACTGATTGGATTCCGAATGACCCACGTTTTGACGAGCAGTGGCATTACCACAATACCGGGCAACAAAATGGAACTCCCGGAAGAGACATCAGTCTTCCCGAAGCATGGGAAATTGAAACAGGCAGCAGTGAAGTGATTGTAGCCGTTATTGATGAAGGCGTCCAATATACCCATCCCGATTTAGTTGGGAACATGTGGGAAGGAAATGGATTTAACTTTGTAAATAACACCAGCAATATTGTCCCCGGAGACCACGGAACACACGTTGCAGGTACTATTTCTGCCGAAAACAACAACAATCTTGGCGTTTCAGGTGTTGCAGGTGGAACTGGTTCAGGTGATGGAGTTCGCATTATGAGTTGTCAAGTATTCCAAGGAAACTCAAACGGAGGATTTGATGTAGCTCCAATTTGGGCAGCCGATAATAATGCAGCAATTTCACAAAACAGCTGGGGTTACAGCTATCCTAACTCATATGAACAGTCAGTACTTGATGCCATTGATTACTTCAATATAAATGGTGGGTCAGATGCACTTGATGGTGGTATTACCATATTTGCAGCAGGTAATGATGACGCATCGGGACAATGGTGGCCCGGATGTTATGACGGATGTTTCGCCGTAGCAGGTACGAATAACAAAGACGAAAAATCATGGTATTCAAACTACGATACTTGGGTAGATATTTCAGCACCCGGTGGAGAAACCAATACAGTTACTTCCAGAGGCGTACTCAGCACAAAGACCAACAACAGCTATGGCTTTTTCCAAGGAACCTCCATGGCTTGCCCCCATACTTCAGGTGTTGCCGCCTTGATGATATCTCTGGCATATGGACAATTATCAAATGAGGATGTGGCCGAAATTCTTCGCTCCACAACAGACGATCACTATGACGTAAACCCTTCATTCATTGGTAAACTAGGTACAGGTCGCTTGAATGCTTTGCAAGCTTTGCAAGAAACTCAAAATTATTTAACGGGCGTATTAAACCCGAAATCATTTACAGCTTCTGCTACAAGCCCGAACGATATTGCTTTATCATGGGAGCTAAATAATAATAACGATAATGTTCTCTTAATTTGGTCAACAACGAATGATTTCGGTGAACCCGTAGAAGGTACATCTTATAATGTCGGGCAAACTTTACCCGGTGGTGGAACCGTATTATATAAAGGTAATGGGGTTAGTTTTGATCACGGCAACCTTACAGCAAACACACGCTATTTTTATAAAATATTTGCATATAATAGCCAACTCTTGTATTCGAGTGGCAGGGCTACCAGCTCATGGACAGACTGTGAAATTTTAACTACACTTCCATACGAACAAGACTTTAATGAAAGCCCCAGTTTACCAAACTGTTGGACAATCCAAGATAATGCCGGAACCGGTCAGGTTTGGAGTTTTGGAACAATCAACAACGGTTTGAATGGTACAACAGGTAATTATGCATTTGTAAATAGTGACGGATATGGTTATAGTGGCAGTCAAAATACCGACCTCATATCGCCATTATTCGACTTAAGCGAATATATGAACGTACAAGTGGAGTTTAAGCATTATTTCAGATCATATTCTACCAGCTCAGGAAGCTTACATTATTCGATCAACGGCGGCGCCAGTTGGACACAAGTTGCCAGCTGGTCAACTACAACATCAAATCCTGAAGCATACTCAGTTGTTATTGAAGAACTTACAGGACAAGACAATGTACTTATTAAATGGAATTATACCGGCTCATGGGCATATTATTGGTGTGTGGATGATATCGTTATTTCAGGAGAAAGTAATATTACCGGTGCTCCTACAATGGCACAAAACCCCGTACCCACCAATAATTCAACCGGAATCTCAACCGATGGCACATTGAATTGGACATGGGGTAACAATACCAATAAATACGATCTTTGGTTTGGACCTGCCGGAAATATGACAAAAGTTATTTCGCAAGGAAACGGCGGTGCTCCCGGAGCTTCAGCAAGCTATAATTATAGTGGTTTAAGTGAAAACACCAATTATCAGTGGCAGGTAGTTTCTTATAATACGGATATCGGAATGCATGTTGAAGGTCCGGTATGGAGTTTTAGAACCGAGTTTGGCGTTATCACATTACCTTTCTATGAAAGCTTTGAAGCAGAGTTTTCTCCATACGGATGGGAAATATTTGATGAAGACGGCAATGCGACCGTTCGTACTTGGGAACAGACAAGTTCGCAGAACCATACCTCAGGTGGCTCAAAATCGGCTTACCATAATTACAGCCCGAGCTCACAAACTGAAGATGGATGGTTAGTAACTCCTAAAATTGCTTTACCCACCGATACCGGTTTAGAACTAAGTTTTTGGAATTACAACACATTCCCAACATATTATAGCTCCGGAAAAAACAGTGTATTAATTAGTACAGGCAGTAGCTCGCCAGCCGGTAATGATTTCGTCGAAGTATGGTCACCGGCTTCTGTTGAAGCTTCATGGGTTGAAGCAACAGTAGATCTTTCATCTTATGCGGGTCAAGAGATTTATATTGCATTCCGTTATCAAGGAAGCAATGCACATGCATGGTATTTGGATGATGTATCAGTAGAAAGTACATCCCCAAATCCTATAATTTCAGTAAATCCAAACTCACTTAATGAGACCTTGGCACCAAATGAAACTTCAGTAAAGCAAGTTACTGTAACCAATACAGGTAATGCAACCTTGGAGTTTGACTTAGAAGTAAATACCGGACGTGGCGTATTAAGCTATGGAATCGTAGATGCTCCTGT
>CAZQBU010000054.1:0-10503 GCA_964592175.1 uncultured Lentimicrobiaceae bacterium | reverse complement strand
TTTGGTTAAGATGATGAGAAAAGCCGGTCTTCCTTGGAAGCCGGCTTTTTTTATTAGAAATTTATGTAGGTTTAATAACATCATAAATTTGTAGCTTATAATATCAATTGCTTACAAATCTGATGATTTGAGAACAAAATATTGGGAAGGAAAAAGCATGTTGCTATATAGTTAGTCTTATTGGTCCAAGTCCGGAGGTATCAAATGATGCTTTAATGCAAATTTTATCAAACCAACAATAGATTTTGTATTCGTTTTTGTGAAAATATTTCGTCTGTGCGTTTCTACTGTTCGTTCACTAATAAAAAGCTTTTCTGCTATTTCGGCATTACTCATTTCTTTAGATATCAGCCCCAGTATTTCCTTTTCTCTGGTTGACAAGATATCATTCATATTTTTTTGTTCTACCTCTTGATATGACTCGCTCAAATTGTTAAATAAGATATTTTGCACAAATCTCCCTAAATATTTGCCTCCTGAGGCAACTACACGAATTGCTTCAAGCACTTCATTCATATTTGTTCTTTTGAGGATATATCCGGAAGCTCCGGCATCTATCATTTGTCGAATCATTGTGAAATCTTCATGCATCGTAAGAGCTATCACCTGCACATCGGGCTTTATTTCTTTAATTTTAAGCGTTGTTTCTATCCCATTACCTCCAGGCATATTAATATCAACAAGTACCACATTTACTTTATTAGACTTAACAAAATCAATGGCTTGCGTAAGATTATTAGCACCACCGGCAAATTCAATTCCAGATTCGTCCTGTAGCAAGGATTTGAGTCCGTCAATAATCAATTGATGATCATCAACAACAAGCACATGTATCATATCAATGTATTTCATTTTTATCATTGCAAGGTATAACAATAGTAGTAATGGTACCTCTACCGGGCAAGCTATCCACAAAAATATTGCCTCTTAAGTTTTCAACTCTGGATCGAATGTTCTTAAGCCCTCCGGTATGATATAGTTTGGTTTTATCAAACTCAAAGCCTTTGCCATTATCTTCAGCCATCAAAGTTATTTCATTTTCTCCTTTGATTAACTGTACGTTAAACTGTGTTGCGGATGCATGTTTTATGGTATTATTTAACAATTCCTGTATCGCTCGAAAAATCGTATGTTCTACAAGATGTTCTATTCCACCGTTAATACCAAATGCTTCTACAGTCATATGTAGTTGATTACTATGGTTAATGTGTGCGGCAAGATTTTTTAAGGCCTCAACTAAACCCTTTTCAGAAAGTAGTGATGGAGCCAAATTATGTGAAATGTTTCGCAGCTCATCGAAGGCTTCATCCACACTATGCATGGCAGCGTGAAGTAATTCGCTTTTCCTATCTTCACTCAGCTGTTTTTTTTGCTGCATTGCACTAATATGCAGTCGTGCTACCGAAAGCATTTGCCCGATGCCATCGTGTAACTCTCGGCCAATACGTTGACGTTCCAGTATTTCAGCTTCAACGGCATCACGTGATTTTTTCTCATTTAACTGAATAATTGTCTTTTGAAGTTTAACTTTTTGTTTATGCTGATAATTGAGATACATTAAATACAAGCCGAGTATCACCAAGCCGGATAAAATCAATGAAAAGGTCAATAAGTCATTTTTTTTACTAATACTTAACTGCTGGCTTTTGATTTGAAGCTCCTGAAGTTGATTTGTTTGGTGAAGGCTACTTAGTTCAAGATTATAAATTTGATGTAGTACAGCTTGATTTACAAGCTCTTCTTTGAGTTTTACATACACTTTATAATGATCTAAGCTTTGAATCAGATCTCCTTTTTTCTCATATATTTTTGATAAGGTTTCATGTCCTTCGTAAATAAGCACCTGATTATTAATGGTACGAGCTATTTCCATTGCTGCCAATGCTGTTTCAATTGCATGATTGGTATCTCCAATTTCAGCCATGCATACAGACATACCCAGCATTGCAAAAGCTTCCTGATAACTTTGACCTATTTTTCGAGCAATATCTCGGCTTTCTGTATAAGCCTCTAACGCATGATAATATTCACCTAATGAAGCGTATAAATTACCTTTGCCCTGACAAGAGATACAAAGACCATACAAATTATTATGCCTATTCGATATTTCTTTAGCTTTCCCATAATAAAAGAAAGCTGAATCTACCTTTTTTACTTTGGCATAGGTCATACCCATATTGCTAAGTGCAGCTGCGATGCCAATGCTATCCGATAATTCTGTGAACCCTTTCAATGCTAACAGAAAATTGACTTTCGCTTTTTCCGGATTATTTATCTCATTAAATACCAATCCAATATTATTATAGGAACTAACTGCTTGGTCTTTACGATTTGTAAGTTCATAAACAGTAATTGCTTTATGTAAATACTCCAATGCATCTTTATAATTGCCCATTTTCAGATTTACAACGCCTATATTATTGTAAGCATTAGCTAAAAAAATACTATCATTCATTTCCGTGCTTAGGATAATAGCTTTGAAAAAATAATCCAATGCTTTTCCATAATCGGCTTGTATATGGTAGCTGGCACCAATCGCAACATACATACGTATTTGGCGTGGACCGGCCTTTTCTCCAACCACATCAAGCGTATTTTCCAGCATGTGACGGGCACTGTCCGGCTCGGAATACATTAAAGCCATAGCCACATCAACAATGCTATCGCAATACATTTCGATTTCTTCAGACGCATATTCATTGTCGCGTAAAAACAAAGCTTGAGATTGAATAGTAGTTGCTGAAAATATCATCAATATAAATATATAAATCCATCGCATAGTAGCGATGAGTTGATACAATCGATAAAATAAATGATTTAGAGCCTTCAGCAACATAGATTTATCTTTCTGAATTCAGATCACAAAAGTACAGCCTTGAATGCAGTTTTCACATCAATAAACTGAGTCTTAAATAAAAATACGTGTTGGCACGTAGTAAATTTTAAGGTAAATATACCATACATCCCTGATTAAAAGCCATGCAATACTATATATTTTTGTTGAACCTAAATTGGGCTTTGTTATGAATATGAAATAAGACACAATTTACATACACTTAATCCATGCGTACTGTAAAGGTTTCAAGTTTGTAATATAAAGTTGTCTTAGTTCTTTGAAAAATAGTTTAGGTATAGATACTCAAATAGCACGAATAAAGCTATTATCACCAAAGGTATCTACAAATTTGGTTGTTGTTCTTAACTTTTAATATTCTCAAATCTTATTTTTATGAAAAAAGTAAACATTACCCTTTTCCTTATTATGATGGGTTTGGCATTATGGCTTCCTTTTACGAGCCACGCACAAATCGGTCATTTTAATGCGGTTCAGGCCGTTGATTCCATTGCAATTGGAAACGGTACTGAAACAAGCATGAACACGCCGGTAACGCCTTGGTATGGTTATTCATTTACGCAAACCTTGTATTTGCAGAGTGAAATAAATATATCCAACAAAGTTATCAGTCAGATTGCCTATCAATATGCAGGAACCGATTCCGACTTAGAATTAGAGCTCGAGGTTTGGCTTGCACATACCGAGCAAAGCTCTTTAACGCAAACGGTAGCACTCGATGGTCATATAAAAGTGTATGATGGCCCATGGCATCTGCATGCCGGAGATGAATACTCAACAATTGAGACATATCCATTTTATTATAATAATTCAAGTAATCTGTTGATTACAGTCATTGAGAAAAAGCCCGGCTATAATTCTTCAAGTGACCGGTTTTATGTAACTCCATTGGAGCCTAACGAACAAATGTGCGTAGGTGATTGGAACGATAGCTCACCTTATACAGCTTCTAATCTACCAGCAGGCTCATCTATAAATGTTCGATCAAATATCAAGATTTGGTTTGCCGAGATGCCTACCGGGCCAGCAGTTTCAGTAATTACACCTAGTCATGTGGATTTTGGCGATGTAGAAATAGGCGCTTCGCATGAGCAAACTATTATACTTAAAAATGCCGGTGTAGATATGATGGAAATAACCGGTTTCCAAAGCTCCAACGATGTATTTCAAGTTGACGATCAAGTAAGCTTTCCAATTCAGCTCGGGATGCTGGAAAGCAAAGCTATTAAAGTCAATTTTACGCCTACAAATAGTACACTGCAAAGTGGAACACTCAGCTTCTTATTCGACGAAGGAATTGAAGGCGACAGAACAATAAGCCTCAACGGAAGAGGTGTCAACTTAGTAACAGTTGTAGTAGGGGATGGAGATACACCAAACAGCTTAATTCCCATATCCCCTTATTATGGGTACTCATTTTCGCAAATCATTTATTTACAATCCGAATTAGATATAGAAGACAAATCGATACAACGTATCGGATATCATTATGCAGGATCTTCTACAGACTTAAATTTAACTCTTGAAATTTACTTATCACATACCGAACTCACCGAATTATCTGAAATACAACAACTAGGTGAGCATACAAAAGTATTTGACGGACCGGTAGTTTTTAGCCAAAACACCGACTTCACTTGGATACCAGTTGAAGGTTTCTTTTATAATAATACCGAGAACCTGATTATTACGGTCATTGAAAAACGACCTGGATATAACTCCTCTAGCGATCAGTTTTATGCTACAGCTATCAGTGGGGCAAGCCGAAGCCGATATGCCCGCAACGATAGCAACCCATATAATCCTCAAGATCTTCCAAACGGCACAGTAACAGGGGCTATTCCAAATACTAAGTTTTGGCTTGGAGACCCACCTACAGAGCCTGTTTTATCTATAAGCCCTGACAATCTTGATTTTGGGCAAGTAGAAGCTACAGTAGAAAAAACCTTTACCGTAATAGCCAAGAATAAAGGAGGTGGGATATTAACTATTGAAAATATAGAGTTTAGTAATGATGTATTTAGTGTGAAAGACGCTGAATTCCCGATTAATCTGGCGATAGGTGAAAGTTACAACTTCCAAATAAGCTTTATTCCTGATGAAATTCAACTTGAAGAAGGTACTGCAACTTTTATTGTAGATGAAAGCGTACCCGGAAATAAAGTAGTTCAACTTACTGGACGTGGCCTACGTTTTGGTGTGCTACGTGAAGGATTTGAAGGAGAGTTATTCCCACCATTTGGTTGGAAAGTTGTAGATAACAATGGGGATGGCAAAGGCTGGCTACGCAATACGAATACCGTACCCACCGGTCAAATAGCGCCTCGAACTGGTGTTGCAGCAGCCGGATTAGACACATATGCCGGAAGTCCCGGTTCAATCGGTTATGACGACTGGCTAATTACACCACAAATGATTTGGCAAGATGGCGACTTATTTAGCTTTTGGATTAAGCGATTGGCAAACCAAACAGGACAAAGATGGCGTATTGCCTACTCCACAAGCGGAAGCGACCCATCAGAGTTTACTGTTATAGACGAAATCGTTGACCCAAGCATGACATATACAGAAATGGTATATGATATGAGTGATTATGGACTGCTTGAAGGTGACTTGTACTATATGGCATTTCAATTTTATAGTAACTGGAGTTGGCCGGGTGTGATAGATGATGTGATGGGGTCTGTATTAAACCGCTATCAAAATGATTTGTTGGTAAATGATTTCAGCACTCAAAATGAATACCTGAATCTCGACACCCCTTCTGACTTTATAGTTGAAATAGGGAATTACGGCTTGGCTCAAGTAAATGGAAACGACTACAAAGTACAACTAGCAAGCTATATAAACGGAATCGAAACTATCCTGGCAGAGGTTGATGGAGTAGATATTATAGTTGGGGAAATGATTGCTTTAACAATTCCACTAATTATGGTGCAAACAGGAGAATTTTCAATCTATGCCAAAATCGACTGGCCCGATGATATGAATGAGGTGAATAATGTGAGTGACTTGATTGACATAGAAGTATTAGGAACTACTAAAATTGTCAAACATATTGGATCCTATCCAATTCCTGATAATGCAAGTTATTCTAATTATTACCCGATCAATTTTGAAGACTCATGGCGTAGCACCAGTCTGACCCAAACAATTTATCACGCCAACGAGCTAAACACAGGTGGTATCATTGACCGTATCATGTATTATCGTTCGTTCGGCGAAAATATGTCGCAACGCAAAATCAAGATATGGGTACAGGAAACCAAAGCTACTGATGTAGAAGAATATACTCCTCCATCACAAATGAAATTAGTTTTTGATGGAAAGGTGGACTTTAATGAAGGTATTGGAAAAGTAATGCTACCACTTACTTATCCTTTTGTGTATTCAGGAGGCACTAATTTATTGGTAACTGTTTTTTAT
Source organism: uncultured Lentimicrobiaceae bacterium (assembly GCA_964592175.1). Lineage (GTDB taxonomy): Bacteria > Bacteroidota > Bacteroidia > Bacteroidales > F082 > JALNZU01. Next base: position 4,223 of record CAZQBU010000054.1, on the reverse strand, counting down.
TATGAAGGTTCTACCTATGCTAATCATGCCAAGTTTGCATATAACTGGCAAAGCGGGGCTTCCAGAACAATCAGAGATGATGGATTTTATGAAATTAACCCTGAACAGATCAGTTATCCGTATTCTACCACTGATTATCCTATCACTTCCTTTATTTTTGAAATAGGTGAAGGTTTAGGAAATATTAATGGCCGTGTACTTTATGAAGCCGATAACAGTCCGGTTGAAGATGCCGAAATACAAATCATCCATCCTGATTTTCCTGATCTCATCGCAAAAGTATATTCCAATACACAAGGATATTATAGCATACCTTATGCCTTAGCCGGTCAGAATCTGAAAGTGATTGTCAGCAAATACGGCTACAGCGATGTGTTCTATAATGATGTGGAATTAGTAGTAGGCGGTAACATCAACCTTGGTAATGCCTTGATGAAAGAGCGGCCTCAAATTGCCTTGAGCGGAAGCGTCATTAAAAGCACTACTTTAACTGCTGCCGAATCAGCTCATGTGATACTCAGCGGGATAGACACCTATGAAACATATACAGCAGCCGATGGTAGTTTTGGTTTTGACGAGATATGGGGCGAAACAACCTATACTATTTCAATTCATCTTGAAGGATTCCAGAATTATTCAGCTGAAATCACAGTACCGGATGTGAATTATCAACTACCGCAAATTATCTTATCAGAAAATGCACCTGCGCCCAATGTGGTAACTGCCACCAATAATGGTAGCGATGCATTGGTAACTTGGTTTGCTGCGGGGCAGCCATATCCTTATACATTCAGATATGATGACGGAGTCGCTGTAGGTGTATTAATTACTCCCGGAAATCCAACTATCATAGGTGGATCCGCATGGAAACATCATGCATTCCTGCAAAATGTGCAATGGTATACCTATAATTCAGCAAACTATCAAAAATCGGATGAAGTGATGGTTACTATCTTAGGACTTAATCCTGATGGCTCACCCAATCCTGATGACGTATTATACGTAAAAGAGAATTTAACGAATGATTTAGGCTGGAATAATCATAAACTTAGCGAGATAGTTGAAACGCCAAACGGTTTCTTCTTCGGTATTTCAGGCTATAATAATTATACATTATTAGCTTATGATGATGGCGTAGGCGAACCGTGGGAATGGCAAGCTCGCACCCAATGGAGCAATGGCTTAGGCTCATTTAATCCACTTGAAAATGCAACTTCACCCCCACTGCGCGGTAGCATCTTCATGCGTGCCTCTGGACTTACACACGGTCCTATCGAGCTATCAGCTCCTGAAACATTTTTTGTACAGATAGATAAGGCTGACAGCCAACTTGTAACAGAAAATGTCCCTACTTTAGAAACAGAAGATCCTGAAATACATATCAAACAGCCTGCCCACATATCTCCCAAAGCTTTTGAATCGTATAATATATTCCGTAAGAAAAGCACCGAGAATGATTGGATGCAATTGAACTCACAACCTATTACCGATACCTCTTTCTTAGATACCGGATTTTCTGCACTTACGTATGGAGCCTACCAATTTGGAGTAGAAGCCGTATATACAAACGAAGTAATATCAGAAAGAGCCTTCTCCAATATGTTGGAAAAAGATATGCGTTTAGCTTTGACTTTAGAGGTGGAAACTAATACCGGAATAGCCGGAATATCAGAAGGAGCTGCTGTTAAGTTAGCGAATAATAACGGAAATGTAAACTACATCTATAATGCTGTTGTTGGAACAGATGGAAATATTACCATAAATAATATCTTTAAAGGTGTTTATACACTTACTGTCACAAAAGCCGGATTTTATACTTATGCTGAGGCAGAATTGAATCTTGAGATAGAAGAAACCAGCTATCAGCTGACCGTAAGTCTAACTGAAAAACTTGAGGACCCTTATGATGTGGAAGTACTCACCGAAGGCATGACCATTGGAAAAGCACGCTTACTATGGAATCAAGAACCGGTCTTCGATGACTTAGAAAGCTATGATGCATTTGAAATTAACAATGTAGGTCCATGGAAACTGGTAGACCAAGATGGAAAACCTACAGTATATCCAACTGGTGTAAGCTATCCCAATATGGGAGATCCTATGGCATATATCGTTATGAATCGGGCACAAACTACACCTCCACTTAATGAAGCATATTGGGCAGCGCACTCGGGCAATCAATACTTTGCCGGTTTTGCATCCTCTTCAGGCAGTACAAACAACTGGCTCATTAGTGAATTACAGCAACATAGTCGTGACTATACTCTCAGCTTCTGGGCTAAATCAGTATTTGATACCTATGGTTTAGAAACCTTCCGTATCGGATATTCCACAGCTACTGACAATATCTCTGACTTTGTGTTTATCACAGGAAATATTATTACACAAACTTATTGGCAGAAATACACCTATCAAATACCGGATGAAGCAAAATATGTTACAATAAGACATACACATACAGGAGCAGCACTATTGATTGATGATATCAGTCTTGGTGTCGTATCAGATGGTGCAATACCGGGCAATGGTTTCACTGTTTATCTGGATGGAGAAGAGATAGCCAGTGGATTAACTACTACACAATATGATTACACAAATCTTCTTCCGGGTACTTATACAGCGGGAGTACAAGCAAAATATCATACCGGAGATTCAGATATTATTGAAGTGCCTTTTGAGTTACCACCCGGAACAGCTGTTACATTTGATGTAAAAGATAATGACGGACAGACAATAAATATGGCTTTTGTCGAAATATCTCAACAAGGCATAGTACTGACAGAAGGTTTGACACAAAATGGTGTTTTTGAAACAGAACTTTATCCGGGAACTTATCACTATGAAGTAAGTTTCGAAGATTATAATTCAGTAAGCGGAGATTTTGTAGTAACTAACAGTCCGCTTACAGTATATGTCACTTTAACTAGTAATGTAGAGTTGAGTTTTGAAGTCAAAAACACGAATGGTCAAGCAATTGAAAATGCAACAGTAGTTGTAAATAATCAGCATCAGCAAACACCCGCAAATGGAATAGTGAGCTTTGATGTGGAGCCGGGTTTAATCAGTTGGGCAATAACACATCCCCAATATGAACGTGCATTAGGCTCACAGCAAATTACTCAAAATACAAACCTGCAAATTACTTTGGAGGACTTCCAATGTGAGTCGCCACAGAATTTACAAGCGAATGTAAATCAAAATAACGTAACACTCGACTGGGAAGCCCCCATCATAGGGGCAAACGGCTCATGGCTGCATTGGGATGGTGAGCACGGTAATAATAGTGTTGGAACAGGTGGAGTAGTTGATTTTGATGTAGCTCAAAGGTTCACGCCGTCCGACTTAAGCGCACATGATGGAAACTTCCTCACAAGAGTGGTTTTTGTCCCCCGAGAAGAAAACTGTACCTACAGTATACGCGTTTGGACAGGTGGAAACATCAGTGCACCCGGAGCCATGGTGGTAGATCAGCCGGTAACCAATCCTATGATTAATCAATGGAATGAGATATTCTTAGATATACCTGTTTTGATTGATGCATCTAAAGAACTATGGATAGGCTTCAGGAATAATACGACTACCGGACATCCGGCAGGAGTTGATTCGGGTCCGGCTATAGACGGTAAAGGAAACATGATAAACTTAGCCGGTCAAGGATGGCAAACTTTATTGGAAGTTGCCCCAACACTAAATTATAATTGGAGCGTCAGGGGATTAGTTGAAAGCGTTGAAAATACTGGAACAAGCACATTAATCCCTCTTAATGATCAAATGAACAGAAATACAGCTGATTCTGAATTTACAGTTGTACATCATTCCGATAAAGCTGTTACTGGAGACCCCAGAACCTTGTTAGGTTATAATATGTACAGAAATGACGTAAAAATTAACAGTAACTATATTACAGTTTTAAATTACAGTGATAATAATGTTTCAGCAGGAACGCATTCATATTATGTAACTTCCGTATGGAACAATGGTTGTGAATCAGCAGGCTTAAATATAGTTGAAGTAACAATTGAATCGCAACCTGCCTCAATAAGTATTAATCCGACTAGCTTGAGTGAAAGCCTTGAGTCCGGACAAACTGCAGTACAACAAGTTACTGTAACCAATACCGGTAATATACCATTGGAGTTTGACTTAGAAGTAAATACCGGACGTAGCGTACTAAGCTATGGAATCGTAGATGCTCCTGTTGTTTCAACAGATCAGCCTAAGCT
>CAZQBU010000053.1:0-10516 GCA_964592175.1 uncultured Lentimicrobiaceae bacterium | reverse complement strand
ACACTTATCTGATATAGCCCTGCCTTCATTCCGAAATAAAGCATTGCCTCATAAGCAATTTGTATGCGATGAGAAAAATACGCCGCTGCCTGACTGCGATTATAAAGTCCGGAAGCTTGTCGATCCGACATGAGCAACACACCAAAACCAGACCGAATTGATTCAAGGTTTTGATCATAAGACACTGCATAGGTGGTAAATGCATTGGAAATTGCGGGCCATTGATTTCGATAATTCAACTGGAGACGGCTGCATTCCGCATTTCCGGTTAAAGCCGGATTGAGATATAAGGGGCTGGCATAAAATTGTCCAAATGAGGCATCTTGCGCTTTCAAAAAGGCTGTCGAAAAGCCTGGCAGCAACAAAAGTATTAGAAATAAAAACTTTTTAAAACTATAGCTCACCGGAGAATCACATTTTTATGGCGCGAAATTACGCATTATTCGATTTGTAGAACGCTAGGAAACTCAATTTCAGTATTTACAATATTCAAAACTTTTAAGCGTTTGAAAACAGAAGCTCCTAGGGGGCTTTAAAACTTTCTGCTTTTGGAATTGTTTAATATTTTCGATTTGTGTGTATTATGAAAACAAATTACATATTATTTTTTACAGTCGTGTTTTCATTTTTGCTATCCGCTGTTTCCTTCGGCTCTAACCCTGAAGAAGCATTTGACAGCAAGGAAGTTCAGCTTGTTTGGAGCATAAATGACTCCATACATCAGGCAGGATATATCACGCAATATCGACCCTATTTTCATGGTGCTGCATATAGTGAAGCATCCACTATACTCCCCTTTTACAAAGAACAATTGGCTGTATATGATGATGCGTTAGAAGCTATTGTACAGCTGCGTGAACTTAAGACCGAAGCATTTGATATTTCGGAATTTCCACAGCTTGACATCACACTAATGGATACGGCTTTTCGTGTCGAAGCAGTTATAGCTATCACACGTGAACAACCGCTTCTGAACATTCATATAAACAGCATCCGGCGTATCCCCGGCAGCGATAAAGCAGAAAAGCTCATAAGCTTTGAGCGAGATGTGTTTTTATACGAAACGGACGGATTAAAAAATGATGAAATACAATATGCGGATAATTCGGTATTAGCCAGCGGAAACTGGTATAAAATCAGGGTAGCTGAAAGCGGAATGTATAAACTGGGCTATGCAGACCTTCAAAATTTGGGGTTAAACCCCGCTTCAATTGACCCGCGCCACATACGCATATATGCCAATGGAGGCGGCATACTACCTGAAGCAAACAATGTCTCACGCCATGATGACTTGGTAGAAAATCCCATTATCGTTGTAGGAGAAGAAGATGGAGTGTTTAATCAAAATGATTATGTCATGTTTTATGCCGAAGGAGCATTAACATGGTATTTTTACAATCCCACCGGTTATTATCGCCATCAAACAAATTATTATGACGATTACTCCTATTTGTTTCTTACAGTAGATAAAGGACCCGGCAAACGAATAGAAACAATTGACACTCCCTCTGCCACAGTAGTAACTATTGATGACTTTTTAGATCATCAGCTACATGAGCAAGAACTTGTAAACCTAAGCAATAGTGGAAGGGTGTGGTACGGTGAGCTATTTGATGTAAATCTGAGTCGCGACTTCAATTTTCATTTCCCTAACCTGATACGCGAAAAGGAGGCATGGATAGAAGTCGATGTGGCCGGACGGAATTTTGGGACAGCTGCCTTTCAAGTTTTTATCGATGGGCAAATGCATCGCAATTTAAACATTGAAGCTACTCAACAATCAGGTGGATACGAATATGCCAAACCCAACTGGGCTCAGTTTGCATTTAGTCCTAAATCGGATCAAATTAATGTGAAATTAAATTTCAACAGAAGCTTAAATACTGCACGAGGCTGGCTAAATTATATTTCGATAAATAGCTGGCGAAAATTAAAATTTACAGGCTCTCAACTATTTTTTTCCAATCACAGATTAAAGGAGCAAACCGTATTTAAGTATTTACTTGCCGACGCGAATGCTTCTGTCGAAGTATATGAAATCACAGAGCCCACCAATATCAAGCGGATGGCAACAAGTCAATCCGGCAACAGTTTATCGTTTAATGCTGCTGCTGACCGCCGTCGCAGTTTTATTGCGATAAATCGTTCTGAAGAGCTGCGTACGCCCGAATTAATCGGCAGCGTGGCGAATCAAAACCTGCATGCCATACGAAATATCGATTACCTTATCATAAGCCATCCCGACTTTTTATCGGAAGCCGAACGATTGGCAGAATACCATCGAAATCATAGCAATCTCACGGTTTACATCACCACGCCGGATAAGATTTACAATGAATTTTCTTCCGGCTCACAAGATATTACCGCAATAAGAGATTTTAACCGCATGCTTTACACAACTGCTTCCCCCGGAAAAAAATTACGCTACCTCTTACTGTTTGGAGACGCTTCTTTTGATTATAAAGACAAATTACAGAATAACACAAACTTTGTACCTACCTTTCAAACTTTATCATCCTTAGACCTTACCTATTCTATTGCCACCGACGATTATTACGGCTTTTTGGATCAGAATGAAGGTGGTTCTACCCTCAATTTATTGGATATCGGTATCGGACGCATGCCTGTTGAAAGCCTTGAAGAAGCGAAAGCAATGGTCGACAAGATTTTTTCCTATGTCGAAACAGACGAAAAGGTAATGGGTCCTTGGCGCAACGAAGTCACCTTTTTGGCAGATGATGGTGATACCAATCGTCATTTAACAGATGCCGAAGAATTGTCGGCAGTCATACAAACCAGCAATAACGAATTTAATATCACAAAAATTTATTTGGATGCCTATCCGCAAATTGCCACTCCTTCGGGACAAAAAGCCCCGGAAGTGAATGATGCAATCAACAAAAAGATGGAGCAAGGCACGCTGATATTCAATTATTCCGGTCATGGTGGCGAGGTTGGGCTCGGTGAGGAACGTATACTGGAAATCGCTGATATTCTCAGCTGGAGAAATCGAAATAAATTACCGATTTATATTACGGCAACATGTGAATTCTCGCGCTATGACGATCCCACACGCCGATCGGCAGGAGAAATGGTGTATTTGCATCCGGAAGGAGGAGCAATTGCCATGTTTACTACCGCACGCGCTACCTTTTCAGGAACAAATTTACGCCTAAATAAAGCCATATTTCAAAATAATATGTTCTCAAAAGAAGCCGGAGAATATGTTCGATTTGGAGATATAATCCGCAAATCAAAGATAAAAGGAGATGATAATGACCGTAAATTTGTATTACTTGGCGACCCTGCACTAAAGCTTGCCTTCCCAAAAAACAAAGTCATTACCACCCATATCAACGGCAAAGAGATAGGCAGTAGCATGGACACCCTAAAAGCATTGGACAGAGTGATAATAAATGGCTTTGTTGCTGACGCAAACGGACAAAAATTGAATGGTTTTAACGGCGAACTGCATATTACTGTTTTTGATAAAGAAGTACGAATTACTACTTATGGAGATCAAAGTTCCCCCACCAGCTTTGACACACGTAACAGCATTATCTACAAGGGGTTAGCCAGTGTAACAAATGGAGTTTTCGAACTCCAGTTCATGATGCCCAAAGATATTTCTTATCGCTATGGTCTAGGACGCATCAGCTATTATGCTACAAATTATGAAATAGATGCTCATGGTGCATTTGAAGATTTTCTAATTGGCGGCTACTCCAATACACTGGTAGATGATGCAAACGGTCCTGTCATTAAATTATATATGGGTGATACAAGCTTTGTAAACGGAGGATTTACGGGCGAAAGCCCCTTACTTCTTGCCTTGTTTTCGGATGAAAGCGGCATTAATACTACCGGAGCAGGTATAGGACACGATATCACGGCTACGATTACCGGAGCAAGTGAGCGTTTTGCAGTACTCAACGACTATTATGCAGCTTCACTCGACAAAAGCAATGAAGGGACCATCATTTTTCCGTTTTTCAACTTAAATCCCGGAATACATACGCTCACACTCAAGGCATGGGACATCCTAAATAACTCTGCCACAGCAGAAATAACTTTTGAAGTGGTGGCAGGAAGTGAAATGAAGTTGGATAAGCTGTTTAACTACCCAAATCCGATGACCGAAGGAACAAGCTTTGTGTTTAGTCATAATCAATCCAACGAGGTGCTTGATATAACAATTGATGTTTTCGATATTTCAGGAAACTGGATGCATCGTATCCAAGAGAAGAATCTCAGCAGCGGCATCCGAAGCACCCCCATAAATTGGAATGGATCGCTTTCAAATGGCAGCCGACTAGCAAAAGGTTTATATATTTACCGCCTGATTGCAACAAATAAAAACGGAGTCACAGCAGCGGCTTATGGCAAATTATTGAACTATCGCTAAGTTATGAACGTATTTCTTTCCCGAACTATAATACTGCTATTCAGCACTTTAATCTTCTTGCAAACTGCATTCGCGCAAGTTCAGCAGGGAGAACAAATGCATTCATTCGCAGTAACTTGGCTTGAAGCGGAACAAATAGCACTACATAATGGCGGCTCTGCCTTTATGCTATGGGCAGAAAATGCCGTAGCAAAAAGCGAAACAGCAGCACTCCCATGGATTGAACTGCCCATAGAAAGTCCGGAAGGCTTTTCGATAATAAATATCGAGCTAAAGGATATTATAATCCAACAAATTTCTTTATCAAATGACTCAGTTTATCTCGATGAAGATGCAATTCCCTCAAACTTTCAGATAAAAACAGAGCTTCGCACGAAAAATGGAAGCCTCAAGAATTATATTACAATATTGCCATTACGCAAAAACGATTTGGATATTGAAAAACTCATTCGTGCAACAATTCATTATGAATTCCAAAGCCTTGAGCCTCCGCTGAATGATGGTTCGCCTTCCTTTGTGGATAATTCAGTGCTTAAAGATGGCAAATGGGTACGTATGGCAGTAACCGAAGACGGCATTTATGGGATAAGCTATCAAAAGCTACAACAAATGGGCTTTGATATGAATCATATCGACCCACGCTATTTGGCTGTTTACGGAAATGGAGGACAAATGCTTCCAGAATCAAATCTGCGTTTCCGACATGACGATTTATTCGAAAATGCAATCCTTGTCACAGGTGAAGAAGATGGCATTTTTAATGAAGATGATATGCTTTATTTTTATGGCGCATCACCAATTGAATGGCAGTATGATAAATTCAGAAATATATACACCCATCAGATTAATTATTATTCCGATACAACTTGGTATTTTCTCACTCTACATGAGGATAAGCCGGGAAAACGAATCTTAAAAAAGGAAAGTCAACATCAACTGCCCACCATAAGTACAACGGAATTTATTGACAGACAATTCCACGAACTGGACTTGGTAAATCTTATTTTGTCCGGCAGAGAATGGTTTGGAGAAATATTTTCCATGGCAAAGCCATCTTACAGCTTTGACTTTGTGTTTCCCGACAGAATCCCGAATCGCGAAGCATTCATCAGCACGCATTTTGCCGGGCGCTCCATCACAGAAAACATCTTTTTCAATGGTAGCATTAATGGGCAAAGTATTTTTGAAGACATCTTACTGCTTCAAATTAACCCAAGCAGCAGCACCTTTGCCCGTGATAAGTTACAGCAACATAAAATTGGAGATGACAGTGATTTACTAAGCGTACAGCTAGAAATGATTGCCGAAAATGAAAGCTCGCGCGGCTGGCTAAATTATATCAATATCAACGCATGGCGTTTGTTAAAATATCATGATAAGGCATTGTTTTTCCGCAATCCGGATGTATCGGGAACAGATAAAATAGTTAGTTTTCAAATTGAAAATGCCTCCGCTGACCTATTGTTATGGAATATCAGCAACCCCTTGGTGCCCATGCAGATTGATTTTGAACTAAAGCCTGACAATATGCTCAGCTTTTCGGATGAGGCACTTCAAACACACGAGTATGTGCTGTTTTCTCCGGAAAACTACGCTACAATAAATACCTTTAAAGAAGTAAAGAATCAAAATCTGCATGCTCTTGAAAGTTGCGATATGCTGATTGTTACGCATCCAATGTTCATGGAACAAGCCCACAAACTGGCGCAAATTCATCTGGAAGAAGATGGCTTAAACTCACAAGTTGTGAATATTCAAGATGTTTATATCGAATTCGGTAGCGGCTCATCCGATATTAGTGCTCTCAGAGATTTTGTACGTATGATGTATTACAAATCCGAGAAAACAATGAAATATCTGTTGCTGTTTGGAGATGCATCCTACGATTATAAAGATAGGATTGAATCAAACACAAATCTTATCCCCACTTATCAAGCTACCAATTCATTATCTGATACCTACAGCTATGTCAGCGATGATTTCTTCGGCTTGATGGACACTCACGAAGGAGAAGAAATGTCCGGAATATTGGATATAGGTATCGGGAGGTTTCCGACAAACACCATAGAGCAAGCAGACATACTCATCAACAAGCTGGAACAATATATTAAAAACCAAGATCAACAAAGTGGAGAATGGCGGACTAATATCATTTTCATGGCTGATGATTCCGACAACAATGCACATCTGAACCAAGCAGAGCAACTTGCAAATTATGTGGATAATAATTTTTCGGATTTAAACATTTCAAAGGTATATTTAGATGCATTTCAGCGCATCAAGGTTTCGGGTGGCTACCGCTTCCCCGATGCATCAAATAAGTTAATTGAAAGCTTAGAAGAAGGAGCACTCATATATAATTATACAGGGCATGGCGGAGTAAATGGGCTTACCAACGAAAATGTATTTTCCATCAGTCATATCAATGCATTGCGTAACTTCAACAAGCTGCCTTTTTTCATTACTGCCACTTGTGAATTCAGCCGGTTTGACAATCCGTCACTTGAATCTGCTGGCGAGCAGCTGGTATTCAATCCCGAAGGTGGCTGCATTTCGTTAATGACCACAACACGCCAGGCATTTTCACATGCCAACTTCAACCTGAATCAAAAGCTTTATGCCGCACTATTTGATAAAGACAACAATCAAATAGCACGACTGGGCGACTTGATACGCATGAGTAAAATCCCATCAAACAGCCTGATATATAATTTTGTGCTGCTTGGCGACCCGGCTTTGCGATTGAATTATCCCAAACAAAAAATTGTTATCACCTCTTTCAATGAGCATCCGGCAGATATGGCTGCCGATACATTAGCTGCAATGGCAGAAGTACAGCTAAAAGGCATTATTTTAGATCAAAATGGAAATCATAACACGGAGTTTCAGGGAATTGTAGATGTACGCCTGTTTGACAAAAAAACAAAGCACCGCACGCTTGGCAATGATGATTTAAGCTATCCGTCAGATTTTAAGTTTTATAATAAACTCTTGTACCGTGGCAAACTAACAGTCACTAACGGTTCGTTTAGTATGCAGATTAAGTTGCCACGTAATATCGCCTACCAGACTGATTATGCACGATTTAGCTTTTATGCCATGGACAGCATACAGCAGATTGATGCAGTGGGACATTTCGACAACTTTTTAATTGGCGGAGATGCGGCTAGTATCACACCGGACAACGAAGGACCTCAGATAGATATTTTTATTAACGATTTTAGCTTTAAAGACGGAGATATTATTGCTGAAGGTGCAACCGCCATTATTCTACTTCAAGATGAGGACGGGATTAATTTCCTCGGAAACGATATCGGGCGTGATTTAAGCTTGACACATCAGTCGCCCGAACAAACAAATCATCATATAGTTAACAGCTTGTACAAGCCTCAAATAAATGAATTTGGAAAAGGAGAAATCATCATCCGGCTTGAAGATAATTCGATTGGCACGCACAAACTCATTATGAAAGCATGGGATTTACACAATAATTCCACAACGAAAGAAATTAGCTTTGAGATAAACCCAAAAGCTCAGATTTATATCAGCAACTTGCGCAATGCACCAAATCCGTTTAGCCAAGAAACACTTATTTTGTTTGATCATAACAAACCCGGGCAGCATCTCGACATACAGCTTGAACTCTTTAACAATATAGGCCAACGCCTAGCTGTTTTAACACATAATATGTATTGTAGCGGACTGAAGTCAGAGCCTATCCCCTTAGATATGAATAAATTATTGGGGAATAAGAGGCAAAGTGGAATATATTTCTATAAACTCACTATTACAGATGATTTTGGGAATAGTATTTCCGTGCCTCAAAAAATGATATATCATCCACTAGAATAATTAACAAATACAATAAAGCCAAAAATGAGACGTTTAGCACTTTTGAATACGCAATTATTTAACTTTTTACGAATGAGAATTAAAGTCTTACTGCTGACACTCCTTGTAGCAAGTACAAATTTATTATTTGCCCAAACTTATCAAGAACTTTCAGGGCGAAATACATTAAACGTAATTACTACTTCAGTTCCGTTTTTAATGATTGCTCCCGACTCACGTGCCGGAGCAATGGGTGATGCCGGTGTTTCCAGCTCTCCCGACGTCTTTTCAATGCATTGGAATCCGGCAAAATATGCTGTGTTTTTCAATGATTCGGTATATCAAGTAAAGGTTGAAAAGGACGGAGTAGAGCAGTTTGAAACCCGCGTAAAAATGAGCGACGACTTTAAAGTTGGATTATCATACAGCCCTTGGCTGCGTAATCTTGTACCGGATATGAATCTCGCGTATCTTGCCGTACAAAAACGTTTATCACAATACTCATCATTTGCTACTACGCTGCGGTTTTTTACACTTGGCGACATTCAGTTTACCGATCATGAAGGGGGAGACTTAGGTACGTTTCGCCCAAACGAATGGGCACTTGACGCAACTTACGCACGTATGCTCAGCGACCATCTTTCGATGGCAGTTGCCGGACGCTTTATCTATTCAAACTTAACACTCGGACGAACAGTACAAGGCACTGCTACATCAGCAGGTATTTCAGTAGCGGCAGACGTCGCGCTTTATTGGGAGAAAGAAGTAGAATGGTTTAGCAATATGGATGCACGCTTTGCATGGGGGCTTAATATTTCCAATATAGGAAACAAGCTGGGATACAGTGAAGCAAGTATTAAAAAGGATTTCATCCCTACAAATCTGCGCTTCGGGCCTACCCTGCACCTGGCATTGGATGATTATAATCAGCTTTCATTCTCGGTTGACATCAATAAGCTATTGGTACCCACTCCTCCAATATTAGCACGTGATAGTATCAGCGGAAATCCAATTGTTGACCCCTCAGGTAACTATGAGATTGCTGCCGGAAAATCAAACGATGTGTCCGTGGTAACAGGAATGATACAATCATTCTATGATTCCCCGGGAGGCTTTAGCGAAGAAATGCGCGAACTCTATTATTCAATAGGAGCTGAATACTGGTACAATAAAGTATTTGCCCTGCGTGCCGGAGCATTTTATGAAGATAAAACAAAAGGAAACAGAAAATTCTTTACCCTTGGAGCAGGCCTACGCTATAATGTGTTTGGACTCGACTTTTCATATCTGATGCCTATTGACACACGACATAATCCCTTGCAGAACACCATACGCTTTGCGCTCAGCTTCGACCTTGGGGCTACACAAAGATAATTCATGAAAGGGCTTTTCGAAGCCCTTTTTTAATGCCTTCAAATAAAAAAACAATTAATCTATTTCCTCATCAAGGTAGATTGGACTAAGGCTGAAATTTTCAGGATAACGTGCTGTCTTTTCTTTATAGAAGCTTTTAATAAACTCAAAATCCTTATCATAGTCTCCTGTTGGATATAATACCGGACCAAAGCCACCTTCTTTCTTTTTATAATCGACAAAACCCATAACAATAGGCACTTCTGCCATTTGAGCAATATAATAATAGCCACGCTTCCATTCCATTGCCAGTTTACGAGTGCCTTCAGGGGTTACAATGACATTCAGTTCGTCATATTCATCGAAAATTTCAGCGACATATCCGACAAGATTGTTGTTTTTATTTCGGTCCACGGGAATACCTCCCATCTTCACGATTGCCCAACCCAATGGATGGTCGAAAGCCTCTTTTTTAATTAAAAACTTCACAGGCACATCCAATGCCCAATAGGCAAAACGCCCAATCACAAAATCCCAATTACTCGTATGTGGAGCAGCTAAGATGACACATTTTTTTATCTCAGGAGGATAACCGCCTACCAGTTTCCAGCCTATTATTTTCATTAAAAATCGACCCAAAAGTTTCATACAAGCTTTGTTTGGAAAACAAAAATAAGCTAATATGGACTAAAAACACAAATAATAGATGTGAATTCAATTTTTGCACCAACCTACATTCTCAAAAGTTTTCAGTATTCAGCCATCGTGTAATCCTGCATCCTTTAGGAATTGGAAAAGATGAATATACAAAAACTAAAAACACGTACCCTCATAACCGGGCTGGGCGCAGAGGCTCGCATGTTCCGATGGTGCCTAAAATCCGCATGTCTCACTAATATTCCATTTTTTTATGTTCTTTTACTAGTT
>CAZQBU010000052.1:0-11536 GCA_964592175.1 uncultured Lentimicrobiaceae bacterium | reverse complement strand
ATAGTGGCACCGTTTCAACCGAAAAGAGTGGCACTATCAGACCGAAATCCCCAAGGATTATTGATTCCGATTTATTATCTCGCCCAGATGATATAAAAACAATAATTACATCTACAAATAATACTGTTGTAAATGCAAATTACACATTAAAAGTTACAGATAGAAATATTGATCCATCAGCAAATTGGAAAATGTTTTTCAATGACCCTGCTGATAAATTTCAAGCTTTAGATTCTCTTCCATTTTTAGAATCTTTGGATATGTTTTTCGTTAATAAAAGACGTGGAGGAGCAGAAAACAGCGGAGGTTCTACGATAATTTTTCCTAACTTTAATCAACCACCTTACTCGGGAATTTCAAATTCAAACAAAGGTTTCGGTATTAAAAACAGTAGAAGTATCCGAAAATTAATTTTAGAACAAACTGACTTAGAAAAAGAAAAAGCAATTCACTTTCCTGCTCGATACGATGACAATACAACGAATGGATTAGAGACTACTTATCAAAGAGACAGTTCATTGAATTCAATATTCTCCACTAATAATTCAATTAATTCATCCAAATGGAAACGAATTGTAAATGCGGCTTTCAGGAATAAAATTTCTTTTGATATTCTTATTCCTCGTGCTGAAAGAACTAAACATACTTGTTATTATAATCCATTTTCGACACCTGTAGTTCTTTCTACAAATTTCTTTTATTTTTCAGGATTCCAAAATGGCAACAATGACACTTCAATAACAAGTTCAAATCAAATTAAATTTATAACAGCCTATCTAAATTCCTGTTTTGGACAAATTCAATTTGAAATTCATTCAAACAATCAAGAGGGATTGAGGAAACTTGAAGGTTTTCACATTAATGAACTTAAAGTTCCTGATTTGAAACAACTAACTAAAGCTGAAATTAACTCTGTAGTAACAGCTTTTGAGAATTTCAATAATTTAAATGTTTCGGTAAGTGGAGATGAAGGATTGGCATCACCAAGAAGACAGCTTGACTTAGAAATAGCAAATATTATTTTTAGCAGAGACAACTTAGGGTTTCAAAATTCAGATCTATTAACGGATTTCTTTGAACTCTTTTTAGCAGACTTGGTAGAAGACAGAAGATTATGATAAAAAACAAAATTAAAGTAGTAAGTTTATTTTCAGGATGTGGAGGTTTAGATTTAGGGTTTAAACAGGCTGGTTATGATTTAATATGGGCTAATGACATATTGAAGGACGCTTGTGATACTTATAGCTTAAATATCGGAGACCATATTATAAATGAAGATATTACAAAAATCGATTTAAATACAATTCCATACGCAGATATTATAATCGGAGGACCTCCTTGTCAAGGATTCTCTGGAATTGGTAAACGAGATCCTAATGATGAAAGATCTGCTCTAGTTTTTTCATATCTAGAAGTAGTAAATAAAGTTCAGCCAAAAATATTTCTATTCGAGAATGTCACAGGAATAAAATCATCTAAAGCTCCAGATGGAACTAAAGTTATTGATAATTTAAAAGAAGCATTTGAAGACATAGGTTATCACATAAATATTTACACTTTAAATGCAGCGGACTATGGCGTTCCTCAACGAAGAAGAAGGGTGTTTATTATTGGAAATAAAATAGGTGCTGACGTTACAGCTCCACCACAAACTCATTTTGAAAATAAAACTGATAAAAGAAACTGGGTTACTTCTTTTGAGGCAATCTCTGATTTGAAATCACCAACAGAAAATGGAAATATAAAATACAGACATCAACCGAACAATCCTTATCAGGAGCTAATGCGAAAAAATGCCGATAGAACAACATTGCATTTTATCCCTTATTCAAGTGCAACTGACAGGGAGATAATAAAGTACGTTAAACCAGGTGGTAACTATATGGATGTTCCAGACGAAGTATCAACGAAAAGAATTATGTATTTCAAAAAGACGGGAGGAAGAACAACGACATATGGTCGGCTTGACCCACAAAAACCAAATTATACCTTGAATACTTATTTTGACCGCCCAAATATTGGTTGCAATATTCATTATAAGGAGGACAGAATGATTACGATTCGAGAAGGTCTAAGGTTTCAATCATTTCCTGATGACTTTCAACTTATTTCTAAATCTAAACGGAATTATTATGTGCAAGTTGGGAATGCTGTTCCACCTTTATTATCTAAAGCTTGGGCTGAACACTTGTTGGGATATTTTGGCGATAAACCCATCTCAAAAGACATACACATTGCCAAGTCGCTTGAAAGCCAACCGCACAAACCAAAACTTGGTAAAGAGTATGCCCTATCCAAAGCAGAAAGTAATGATGAGTAATAAAAAAACACCGATGCGATAACAAGCTGTGTGTACGCAAAGGCGGGTAAACCGTTTCGATTGAGCATTATCGCAAGAGAAAAGTATTATCTTCGTATTAATCCCGATTTTATCGGGATCGGTAAAATCCGCCACAAACGCCAAGCTGCCAGGCGTTGGTGGCAATGCGAAAGCGACAGAATAAACTCACTTCTGATTTCCGACCTGAAATTGTTTCGGGTCAATTAAAGGTAAAACTGCTCCGTGTAAAAAAGTTCCTCTAAATGTAGAAAACATAACGCCTCTTGTAGTTGAAACAGAAATGGAATTTAATGTTTCAATCAATCTTTGAGGAATATCTACTTTACCGTCAGTTTCAACTTTAACAACGTCAACAAAATTTGCTATTTCGAATATACAACTAACAGACAAGTTCCCTAAGACAATTGACTGGTCATCATTTTTTACTTCAACGTGTACAATCACAAAAATAAGCTTGTTTGGTGCATCAATGCGACTTTCAATTCCAATATTAAAATTGAAATTTGTTATCGGTTTGTTTGGATTTGCAGGAAGTTTAATTGAACTATTTAATAATTCAATTGCTCTAATTTGCAATTCAACATTAAACTCTTTATCTTTTATCTTTGCCATATCACACTTGCATTAAAAATTGTTTGTACGGTTGACTTTTTCGTGTTGTAAAAAAGCAACTTTCATAATCAGCACCTTGTTCATAAGGAGTAGTTAAAGGAATAAACACAGGTACTTCTACCGACTTAACAACGATTTCTTTTCTATAAACAACTTGAACTTGCGGTTTCCCAAATAATAAAGTTATCTCAACACCTAAAGTATGCGCAATTTCAATCAATACATCTATTGTGAAATTTTGAGTTCCGCTCAACCATTTTGTTATTTCAGACGGATTTTTTCCAACTTGTTCCGCAAATTGAGATTTGTTCCAGCCTTTATTTCGCATGCAATCTTCAATACGTGTAGCAAGTTGCATTTTTGTTTTGGTTTGCTCCATTTCTAATGGAGTAATTTCGTTTAATAGCTCTTTTAGTTTTGAGCTACTATACTTTCTTGCTTTGTTGGTTACCTTATTCATTGTCATAATTTTTTAAATTCCCTTCTAATTCTATACCGTTTTTTGACCAATGTAAATCGCCATCGTCTAATTGCTTCAGTATGTTTTCAGCGTATTTCATTACTTTCTTAACCTCTTCTGACAATTTTGGGCCATCTTGCCACTTTATTACCGACTTGTCCTTAAATCCACCGCCACCTAAAATAATTGCTATACCTGAAAACCTGATACAATACAACCTAAGGTTACTTTCTTCCTCATCGTACAGCGCCCAAACATATTTCCCATATTTCCGAACAAATTCATTATCGCCCTCGTGTTTAAAGAAATTTTCCCTTGCACCTGTTGTTTGACCTATTTGCTTTATTCTACTTACGATTTCTTTTAATTCTTTTCTATTGCTTGTACTATTTTCATCAACGAACTTATCAAAAAGCGTTTCTTCCTCTCCTTCTGGTATAATGGAATAAATTTTTGCTGCATTTCCACTAAAATCTTCTAATTCGACAATTTCGTAATTCACTTTATTATCAATTAATTAACTGCAATTACCGCCAATGGTTCGGGGCTTGACATTTTTTATCAGTTTTACTGCTATATTTACAAGCGGTTTCACTTTTAAGTAAAATTCAGTGTGCAAATCTAACAACTTATTTTATTAACCAACAAGTTTTTAGGGTACTATTTCACTTTTAAGTGAAAAAAATAATACAAACATTGAAACTCATTAAGATGCATAATAAACGCACTAACCGTCAACAAGGGTTTTGCAAGAGAGTAGCTAAACCGTTTCGATCGAGCATTATCGCAAGAGAAAAGTATTATCTTCGTATTAATCCCGATTTTATCGGGATTGGTAAAATTCGCCCTGCGTCAAGCCGCTGGTCGTAATCAACATTGTACAACCGTACTAAATTGAGAGGGCACAAGTCAGGAAGAATATTTAGGAGAACCGATGGGAGAAATGTCGCATAAGTTGCTACATACACACTACTTCGCTTGGAACTAACATAACTACAAGCCGATTGTTTCAAAAAGTGCAATTATTTCAATTGTCCCTTTTGTGGATTTTATTAGATAAATAATGTAATTTCGCAGTCCAAGGCATTGGATATGCGTATTATTGAGGACTTATCGGAAAATGTAGTAGAACGGTTAAGCCTTTACAGGCAACATCTGTTGAAGTATCGCTATGCCTCAAGTTCACATATTAATTCAGCCGTACTTTCGCGATTAACCGGAGCCACACAAGAATCGGTGCGCCGCGATATGATGCTGATTGGATGCCAGGCTCAAAATATACGTATGGGATATCCGGTTGAAGAGGTGATTGATCGAATCAATGCAGTGCTTGACCCCTTCGATATTTGCCGTATGGCACTTGTGGGGAATAATGATGCACTTACTGAAATCATGCTTCATGAATATGAAAATGCGCTTATTCGCTTGGTAGCCGTTTTCGATTTTGAGTTGCCTTCCGAACATAAAAAGAAAGATGATGTAAAACGCTTTCGACTTGATTTAATACACGAAACAATAAAATCACTGCATATAAAATTAGCCATACTCAATGTGCCCGGCGATTATACCCTGCAGACAGCACAAATTTTACATCAGGCAGGGATTAAGGGGATTATTAATCTAAGCAGTGTAAACATCTCAATACCGGGTATTTATGTAGAAAACCTGAATATGATTACTGCAATTGAAAAGGCAACATTTTTCATGAAATGGAGGCAATATATCTAATGCTTCCAAACCAACATCATACTACTGTTCAACGGAATAAACAAACGGTATTTTTGAAATTCGAAGAACCGTTATCCGATAAATTGCTGTCCTGTTACGGAATAAAACCGTAATTTTACCTGTTTAAATGTAAATTATGCCACATTCTCATAAAAAACTCTTCCTGCTTGATGCCATGGCGCTGATATATCGTGCCTTTTTTGCTTTAAACAGGAATCCTCGTATCAACTCTAAAGGATTAAATACATCTGCAATACTGGGTTTTGCAAATACACTTTACGACATCTTAAAAAACGAGCAACCCACACATATTGGGATTGCATTTGATACCCAGGCTCCTACACAACGACATATCGATTTTGAAGATTACAAAGCCAATCGCGAACGCATGCCGGACGACCTGGCAAATGCGATTCCTTATATCATGGAAATGATTCAAGCTTTTAATATTCCGATATTGACCATGGATGGTTTCGAAGCCGATGATATCATAGGAACTTTAGCCTTACAAGCTGAAAAGCAAGGTTTTGAAACCTTTATGATGACCCCTGATAAAGATTTCGGACAATTGGTGTCGGAAAAGACTTTTATGTATAAACCTGCGAGGACAGGCGAAGCTGCCGAAATTTGGGGAGCCCCGGAGGTTTGTGAAAGATATGGCATTGAAAAACCGGAGCAGCTAATTGATATTTTAGGACTGATGGGGGATACAGCAGATAATATACCCGGAGTGCCGGGAGTAGGTGAGAAAACTGCCATTAAACTCATCAACCAATATGGCTCTATAGATAATATTTATAAACATACGGAGGAGCTTAAAGGAAAGCTCAAAGAAAATATTGTCAATTTCGAAGAGCAAGCCCGTTTGTCGAGGCAGCTTGCAACCATTATTACCGATGTTCCCGTTCCCTTTGAACCGGAGCAGCTAAAACTCGAAGCTCCAAATATGGAAGCTTTGGCAGCAATCTTCGATGAATTGGAGTTTCGCAGCTTTGCAAAACGCTTTTTTGGTGATGCTCAAACGCAGCTTGAAAATCCTGAGGCAGATGTAGCAGCCGATTTATTTAGCGGACTTACACCGGAAGAAACCGGAGAGGTGCTTACAGATACCAAGCAAAATTTACAAAGCACGGCACATGAATATGAATTGGTGCAAGGGGATGAGGAAATTGACACACTGATAGAAAACTTACAACAACACAAAAGCTTTAGCTTTGATACGGAGACAACGGATTTAGACGCGCATACAGCCGAATTGGTAGGTATTTCATTTGCTGTGAAAGCGCATCATGCATGGTTTTTGCCGCTGCCCGAAAATTATTATGAATGCCAAAAGATTTTACAGAAATTTCAAACTCTTTTCAAAAATCCGGAAATAACAAAGATTGGGCAGAATTTAAAATATGATATTTCGGTTTTGCGATGGTACGATATTGAGGTGGAAGGACCTTTATTTGATACCATGATTGCACACTACCTTATTGAGCCCGACCAGCGCCATAATATGGATTATTTAGCTGAAACATTCCTGAATTATCGAACCATACCTATTAGCGATTTGATTGGTAAAAAAGGAAAGCAGCAAAGCAGTATGCGGAATGTGCCGCTGCAAACACTTAAAGAATATGCAGCCGAAGATGCGGATATTACCCTTCAGTTGAAAGAAATATTTGAGCCAAAGCTGAAAGAGTTAAATTTAACTCGACTTTTCAATGAAATTGAAATGCCTTTGGTACGCGTACTTACCGATATGGAAGCAGAAGGCGTACGACTTGATATTGAAGCCCTAACAACAATAAGTGCACAGCTGGAGTTGGAAATAACTAAAATTGAAAAGGAGATATTTACTCTTGCCGATACCAGTTTCAATATTGCTTCACCCAAGCAGTTAGGTGAAATATTATTTGAAAAGATGGCATTAAGCAGCAAGGCTAAAAAGACCAAAACAGGTCAATATTCCACGGCAGAGGATGTGTTAACAAAAATGATACATCTGCATCCTATTATTCAGCTGGTGCTTGATTATCGATCGCTTACAAAACTAAAATCTACTTATGTGGATGCCTTGCCGGCATTGGTAAATCCCAGAGACGGGCGTATACATACTTCTTATAATCAAGCTGTTGCCAGTACCGGCCGCTTAAGCTCCAACAACCCGAACCTGCAAAATATTCCTATCCGCACTGAGCGCGGAAGAGAAATCCGAACCGCTTTTGTGGCACGCAATAAAAACTTCACATTGCTTGCTGCCGACTATTCTCAGATTGAGCTACGAATTATTGCGCACTTAAGCGGAGATAAAAGCATGCAGGACGCATTTACTCAAGGACTTGATATTCATACAGCTACTGCTGCAAAAGTTTATAGAATCAGCCTTGATGAAGTGACAAGCAATATGCGTCGCAATGCCAAAATGGTAAATTTTGGAATTATTTATGGTATTTCAGCTTTCGGATTGTCCGAACGTTTGGGAATCAGTCGAAAAGAGGCTGCCGAAATCATTGAAAGTTATTTCAGAGAATATCCCGGCATCAAAGATTATATGCAAAATCAAATTGCTGCTGCCCAAAAGAACGGATATGTGGAAACCATGCTGGGGCGAAGACGATTATTGCGTGATATTAATAATTCAAACAGTGTGGTACGAGGCTTTGCCGAACGTAATGCCATCAATGCCCCCATACAGGGCTCATCAGCTGATATGATAAAAATAGCCATGATTCGTATACATGATGAGATGAAGAAAGCAAAAATGGAATCAAAAATGATTTTACAGGTTCATGACGAACTGGTTTTTGATGCCAAAATTGATGAATTAGAAGCTCTAAAGAAAATTATAGAAACAAATATGATTCAAGCACTTCCGCTTAGTATTCCTGTTGTTGTAGATATGAACACAGGAAATAACTGGCTGGAAGCACATTAAATAATACTAGATCTATGAAAAACAAAAGAAGAATTCGATTTCTCTTGGTTCTATTATTGATCCTTATTCTTGCTGAAATATACATCATTGTATCAAAAAGGGCGGCACCCGTCGATGGCAGAAAAGCATATGAGGAAATGCTGTTCGAGGGGCAGCGTAATTTGCCGGATCCAAGTCAAAACCTGAAAGATATACCAAAGGCTGATCGCCCGGATGTAGCAGCCATTCAAAACTACTTTCAAACCATCGATCCCGATTTAGGTTACGTTCCATTGAAGCGGCAATATATTGCATATCAGCAAACCTTGGAATATCAAAAGCAGTCAATACGTAATACTGCCATATCATGGGAGGGAACACGTGCCGATATGGGCGGACGTACGCGTGCAATGATGTTTGACCCGAATGATCCGACTCACAAAAGAGTTTTTGCTGCCGGAGTTACCGGTGGTCTGTGGGTTACGGAAGATATTACTGATCTTTCATCTGACTGGCAGCCTATTGATGACTTTTGGCCAAATCTTGCCATCAGCAGCATCACATATGACCCTACAAATCCCTTGGTGTTTTATTTAGGAACAGGCGAAGCACAAACAGCTCGCGTCATCTACCGTGAATCGAGCGGTTTGGGAATGGGCATCATGAAAAGCATGGACGGGGGGGAGAGTTGGGAGCTTTTGCCTTCTACCATGGATTTTGCATATATAACCGATGTAAAAGTCAGGGATGAAAATGGGGTGGGCGTGGTGTATGCTGCCGTAGTTTCGGGCTCTTACCAAGGAAGTGAACATCAAAGTGCTCCTTCAGACGGATTATACCGATCGGAAGATGGCGGTCAGAGCTGGGAGCAAGTGCTGCCAAGCATTCCCGGTCAAGGAGATGCGGTCTATGCCCCGGCACATATTGAGCTGGCATCAAATAACCGATTGTTTGTGGGAACCATGGAAAACCTTGATTTAAAAGGCGGTGCGGTGGTATTGTATTCCGACGAAGGAACCGCAGGAAGCTGGAATGCATATACACACTATAATACATTGATTTCATCTGAAAACTACTATAAAATACCTGCACGAACCATTGTAGCCTCATCTCCTTCCAATCCCGATATTGTGTATGCACAGTTTTCGGCAGGATATACAAGCGATTTCAATTATTATCGTGGGCGTTATATTGCTCGTTCCACTGATGGTGGAGACAGCTGGTCGCCTATAAATATCCCGGATGATGAGTGGAGTACACTGGCTTGGCATGCGTTTATCCTAAAAGTTGATCCACTGAATCCTGATGCAATTTATACAGGAGGGCTGGACCTGTGGAAATCAATGAACGGAGGGCAAAGCTGGGCTCATATTTCGGATTGGATTCTCATGTATTACGGTGGTGGCGATGAGTATGTGCATGCCGATCAGCATAACATACTTTTCAGACCGGGGAATCCGCAGCAGGCTATTTTTGCCAGTGACGGAGGCGTTTCCTTATCAATGAATGCGCATCTGCCAAAACCGACTTTTGTGGAACGCAATCAAAACTTTAACACCCTTCAGTTTTATACATGTGCCATTAATCCAATGGCCGGAAGCCCGGAGTTTATTGGTGGACTGCAAGATAACGGCACCTTGAAATTTACGCAAGAAACACTGACAATTAACGATATGCTGAGTGGTGGTGACGGAGCCTATTGCTTTTGGGATAAAGACGAACCAAATCTTTTTATTACATCAGTTTATTACAATGCATATTATATCTATAAAAACAATTCGTATTACGATTATTTTAATGGAGGCAATGGCACCTTTGTTTCACCGGCGGATTACGATTGGCGAATGAATACGCTTTATGCCAATGCAGTGAGTTTTGCGGGAAGCAATCCCGGGCAATTATATAAAGTTTACGGCATTGGAAGCTATCAATCAGGAAGCTCCATGGTGAACCTTGGTACAGGGAACAATGTTCCTTTCTCACATCTGCGTTTTTCGCAACATTCACCGGCTAATTCGACTACACTTTTTGTTGGAACCCAGTCAGGTAGATTATATAAAGTTGAAAATGTGCAAGCAAGTCCCCAAGTTAGCGATATTGGAACTATTGATTTTCCCACTGCAAATATTTCTTCTATTTCTATTGCCGGCTCGGAAGATACGCTATTGGTAAGCTTTTCGAACTATGGTGTTTCATCCATTTGGCAAACTTATGATGGTGGTCAAAGCTGGCAAGAAAAGGAAGGTAATTTACCCGATATGCCTATTCGTTGGGCTATGTATCATCCGTTAAATAGCGGGCAGGTGATGTTGGCAACAGAAACAGGTGTTTGGACCACGAATATGATTCATGAAGACAGTCCTGTATGGGAACCTGCCAACAGCGGAATGGGTAATGTGAGGGTGGATATGTTGCAGTATCGCGAAAGCGATCAAATGGTGATTGCTGCTTCACACGGACGTGGAATGTTTTTGGGCAAATGGGAGGTCGAATTCTATACAATAACTGATGCACCTATTGAGAATGAGTTGCTTACACTTTATCCAAACCCCGTAAAAGACAAACTATATATTTCAGGTTTGTCAACGGAAAGCAGCAAGATAACATATAGCATATATGATTATAATGCGAAGCTTATCCGCCAAGAGGCGCTTCAAATAACTGGAGGGACAGCCTTTAGTGTTCAGGTAACTGATTTAAAGCCCGGATTTTACAGCATCCGCTTGGATAAAGACGGCCGAAGCACGACAAAAAGATTTGTCAAAATATAATCTGAGATGTTATCGCTTTATACGGATGAATATTTCATGCGAGAAGCTCTTGCCGAGGCTCAAAAGGCAGCCGATGAAGGCGAAGTACCGGTTGGTGCGGTGGTGGTAAGTAAGCAGCGAATCATTGCACGAGCCCATAATATGACAGAGCGTCTCAAAGATGTGACTGCACATGCCGAAATACTTGCTATTACCGCTGCAGCAAACTACTTGGACTCAAAATATTTGGAAGATTGTACCATATATGTGAGCCTTGAGCCTTGTGTGATGTGTGCCGGAGCACTGCATCATGCTCATATTGGCAGATTGGTTTGGGCAGCAGATGACGCTAAAAGAGGTTTTATGAAATATGGCAGCGAGCTGCTTCATCCGGCGACAACAATTGAAAAAGCTGTCTTGGCAGAAGAATCCGCCAGCTTGTTGCGTGAGTTTTTTAAACAAAAACGAATATAAACACTATAAATTCATGAATTAAGCAGGCAAAAGGCTTCTTGTGATTTCTTTGTTAATTCATACAGCCATTGAATTTGGCTTTTTAAGGCTAGTTTATCCAAACTGTAAAACTGTCAAAATATTAGACAAGCATTGTCAAAATATTAGACAGTTTAATAAAGAACGCTTATATATAATCAATTGAAAATCAGGCTTTAATATTTATGGCACGATTTTTCTATTCTTAGAAAATAAAAAAGAATAGAATGAAACGGATTTTTCTTTTG
>CAZQBU010000051.1:0-12105 GCA_964592175.1 uncultured Lentimicrobiaceae bacterium | reverse complement strand
AAAAATGTTTTTAATCCCGAAAATTAGAAATTATTCTGTTTTCTGAAAGTGCCTTTTTTGTTTCCGTTAAATTTTAACGGATCGCTGATTTATTTCAGTGCATTAAGTGCTTTTTCGTAATCCGGTTCTTGAACAATTTCAGGAACTTGTTCGTTATAAATAACTTTTCCATTTTCGTCCAATACCACTACTGCTCTTGAGTGTAATCCTTCAAAAGCACTATTGCTGATAGTGAGACCGTAATCATCTCCAAAGCTTCCATTTCTGAAGTCACTTGCAGTAATTACATTCTCAATCCCTTCTGCAACACAAAAACGACCATGAGCAAAGGGTAGGTCACGTGAGATACATAAAACCACTGCATTTTTCAGTGAAGCAGCTTCTTCGTTGAATTTGCGCACTGAAGCGGCACAAACGCCTGTATCGAGGCTGGGGAAAATATTTAAAATCGCTTTTTTACCTTTGATATCAGCAAGGGTAATTTCGCTTAAATCTGATTTTACAAGTTTAAAATCCGGTGCTTGTTGACCTACTGCAGGTAAATTTCCAACTGTTTCAACGGGATTTCCTTGAAAAGTAATAGTAGCCATAATAATTCTTTTAAATTTTGTTTAACTTGAGTTCTATTCAAAGAGTAAACAGTTTTTTTCATGAAAGGTTCAACAGTTACACATCATTTTTATTGTTAATTTTTTTGAATTGACGTTTCTCCTAGCTCATCAGATGCAAATAGCGATTTCGTATGGCTTCGAGTTGTAATCGATCCAGATGTTCTTTATAAATACGCACTAAATTAACATAGCCTAATCCACTGTAGAAGCGTGCAATAGCGGCATCAAAGAATAAAAGGCTGGTATCATACTTTGCTTTTTTGGTAAGCTGTGTAAAATCTTCCCAATTAAAGCTTTTCGGTATTTCGAAATAGCCATGATGGGGCACACGATGGTCGAAATACATGCCGCCACCCCAATCTTCTACAAAAAAGAATTTCTCAAGTTGAATCATGCCGGGTACATCCGTCAAATCTCTTGATTTCTTTCTAAAGCGTATTCCCTCATCACGGAAAGCTTGTTGTATGGTGGCAATTTGGTCGTACCGATCTAAATTTCTTATACGGATGCTGCCAACCTGTGGGTTTCCAGGCAGACTAATACAGCCTTTTACGGCGTCTAAACGTATGCCACTTTTCCTTTCAATATTGAAAATGGCCATATGAATTTCATCGAAGCTGTGATAGTCATCCAGCATCAGATATAAATAAAGAGGTTTTGCACCTGTGGTAATCCGGTCGTAATATCCATAAAATGGCGATAGTGATTCAAGAACACAGGTATCCTTAATTAATAACTCATTCTCAATGCAACTGAGTTTTTCTTGTTTGATGAGCGTCCCAAAGCGCTCGGTAATTAATTCTCTCATGGCTTCGTAAGATTTTGGTTTGCATGTAAAAATACGACTATTTCGTTGTTGATGCAAATCATTTTGCAAAAAACATCCACTAGCCAAAAGAAATTTGATGCGAATTGAAAGAGTACATCTATATATATGGTGGTTGCTGTCCAAAATCCTTATCTTTGCACGATAAATTATGGGAATAACTAGTAGCATAACTAGAAAAGTATAATATCATAAGCCAACTTATGGAACATAAGAAGATTAACGTTAATATTAATAGTGAAATTGGAGAATTAGAGTGTGTGATAACGCATACTCCCGGTTCGGAAATTGAAAGCATGTCGCCGGAAAATGCATCCAGAGAGTTATATAATGATATGCTGAATCTTGGTATTGCTCGTCCGGAGCATAATCAATTCAGCAGTGTACTCAAAAAGCTTACCAATGTTTTTGAAGTGAGTAAATTGCTGGAAGATATTCTGGCACAAGAAGATGTGAAGATGGATTTGCTTCGTAAAATCAATGAGACCGAGTCCATAGATGAAATTGTTTATTCGATGCTTTTAGGCATGGATAATCAAAACCTGGCAATGCATCTCATCGAAGGAGTTGAAACCGATCGGAATACTTTAACCGGTTATCTTACTTCAAAACGGTATATGCTACAACCCCTGCCAAATTTATTTTTCACTCGTGACCCTTCTTTCGCTTTGAACAATAAGGTGGCTATTGGCTCAATGGCAAGTAAGGTGAGAAGGCGCGAATCTTTGATAATGAAAGCCATCTTCGAGTCACATCCCGTTTTTGGCGGGCAAGCAGTAGATCCCATTCAGCAATTTAATGGTGGTAATAACGCTTATATAGAAGGTGGTGATGTACTTGTTGCTGCAGAAAATATTTTTTTAAGCGGTATAAGTGCACGGACGAACAGCAAGGGAATTGATGCTTTAATTAGTTATTTGAAGACAAAACCAGGTGTAAAACACTTGATATTGCAGGAATTGCCCGATGAACCCAAATCATTTATTCATTTAGATATGGTATTTACTTTATTGGATAAGGATAAATGTATGGTGTATGAACCCGTGGTACTAAGTGCAAACAGCTACAGGACTTATCATTTAATTATTGAAGGCGAAAAGGCTGTTAAAATACATGAAGAAGACAATATTCCGGAAGCATTGCGTAAATTAGGCATGGATTTGGAGCCAATTTATTGCGGAGGGGATACCGATATTTATGCCATGGAGCGTGAACAATGGCAGAGTGGAGCCAACTTTTTTGCGTTGGGACCCGGCAAGGTAATTGGTTATGCCCGTAATGTTAACAGTGTGGAAGCCTTGAGCAAGCATGGTTATGAGATAATAAAAGCCGAAGATATGCTTGCAGACAGAGTACGCGTTACGGACTATGATAAATATGTGATTACCGTACGCGGTGATGAATTAAATCGTGGGGGAGGAGGTGCACGCTGCATGACCATGCCCATACGTAGAAAAGACGTGTAATAAGCCGTTTATAGATTGATTGTGATGCTGTGCCAAAACTTGAAATTAATACGCTAACCCACTAAAATACCATGAAAAAAATATTGCAATTCAAGGCAAAACATCCGTTTTTGTTTATCATGGCCATAGGGATGTTGGTCCGTTTGGTTGCAGTTGTCTTTTCAAAAGGTTTTGTCATGAATGCCGACCATTTCTTGGTGGTTGAGCAAGCGCAATCATGGGTTGATGGTGAAGGCTATCTCAAGTGCTTGCCAAATAAAGTTGGCAAGGAGGGACCTGCGGGACATAGCTTCTTTTATGTGGGATTTCAGTATCTCTTTTTTCATATGCTGCAATTTTTCAGGATTTTTAATCCTCAATGGAAAATGCTGTTTACACGCTTTTTTCATACCGGTATTTCACTTTTTGTGATTTCTTTCGGCTATCGTATTGCTAGCTTAATTACAGAACGAAAAACAGCTTATCGCGTAGCTTTATTATTAGCTATTTTCTGGTTTATGCCGTTTCTGAGTGTACGTACCATGGTGGAACTCACTTCGATACCCTTTTTGATGTATGGCACATTAATTATATTGCGGCAAGAGCAAATTCGAAAAGAGCAACTGCCCGGTTTTCATAAGTTTTCATTTTTTGTTGCCGGATTTCTGCTTGCAATGGCATTTTCCATTCATTATCAAACCATTATTTATTCTGCCGGGATAGGACTTGCATTGCTCATTGCACAAAACTGGAAAGGATTACTTTCAACAATACTCGGATTTTTAGTGCCTGTAATATTAATTCAAGGATTGGTGGATTGGTATATATGGGGTAAACCTTTTGCGGAGTTTATTGCATATAGCACCAATAATATGCAGTATACAAATGATTTTTTCACTGCAGCTTGGTATAATTATATATTTGTTTTACTGCTGTTGCTAATCCCACCTATCAGCATAATGCTTTTCTGGGGGTTCTTTAGAAATTGGAGAAAAAACTTTTTACTGTTTCTGCCTGTTTTTCTGTTTCTGCTGTTGCATTCTATTTTACCGAATAAACAAGCAAGTTTTATACTGCCAATTGTACCTATGTTTATTGTATTGGGGATGGCAGGATGGGATGAGTTTATTGCAGCGCGAATTTCGGAAAGGAAATTTAACAGCCTTCGCAAAACAGTTTGGTTTTTTTTCTGGACCATAAATACTGTTTTATTGGTGTTTGTTACACCAATGTACTCGAAGAAATCTCGCGTTGAAGCTATGTCACACATAAAAAAATACCCTGATATTGAATACTTTATCGTAGATGAGTATGGAAAACGTGGACTACATTATCCTCCGGTATTTTATACGGCTCAATGGCCTCCGTACGACGCTGTTTATGGGGATAAAACTTATTTAAGCCTTGCTGATTTGAGAGATTGGAGTATCCCCGAAAATCAACCTTCATTTGTTTGTTTTCAAACTCCTCAAGATTTAGAAATGAGACTTGATTCCATGATGCAGATTTTCCCGAATTTAGTATTCGATAAAAAATTTGAAGCCGGTTTTATTGATAAATTGATACATCGGATAAATCCCATTTATACAAACGAGGAGATTTTTATTTTCCGTAACACTGTTAAACAGCCCGAAAAACATTAAGCATGTCACCTATTGCATCTATTAAAGAAAAGATGGATCATCTGATTAATCAGATTGAACATCACAATCAGCTTTATTATGATGAAGCTCAACCGGAAATATCGGATTATGAGTATGATATGCTTCTTGAGGAGCTTGTTCGTCTTGAAAAAGATCATCCAGAATTAAGTCGCTCGGATTCGCCATCCCAACGTGTGGGAGGCACAGTAACAAAATTATTTGATGTTGTCGAGCATAATTATCCGATGCTTTCGCTATCGAATTCATATAATGAAACCGAAGTAAGTGAATTTATCGGACGTGTCATGCGGTCTTTGGACGAAAAGCCGGAATTTATTTGTGAGCTAAAATATGATGGCGTTGCTATCAGTTTGCATTATGAAGATGGCTTCCTTGTGCGTGCTGTTACACGTGGTGATGGCGTTCGAGGAGATGATGTGACTGCTAACGTAAAAACCATTCGAAATATTCCGTTACGACTTAGAGGAGACTTTCCTAAAAGTTTTGAAATTAGGGGTGAGATTTTTTTAACACATGAACAATTTGATGCACTTAATAAGCAACGTGAGGAAAGTGGGTTGGCATTGTTTGCCAATCCTCGCAATGCGGCAGCCGGTAGTTTAAAACTACAAGATTCAACTGAAGTAGCTCGCCGTAAGCTGGATTGTTTTCTTTATGGCGTAATGGGTGAAGGAATGAATTTTGAAACCCAGTACGAAAGTTTGCAGAAAGCCAAAACTTGGGGCTTTAAAATTGCTCGCCATATGGCTGTATGTGCTAATGAGGAAGAGGTTTTTGAATTTATCAATGATTGGAAGAAAGCTAGAGAAGCTTTGCCCTATGATATAGATGGTATTGTCATCAAAGTAAATCGGTTTGAACAGCAAGAACAGCTCGGTTTTACTGCAAAATCGCCACGTTGGGCAATTGCCTATAAATTCAAAGCGGAAGAAGCGCGCACTCAACTACTTTCGGTAGATTATCAGGTTGGGAGAACCGGGGCTGTAACTCCTGTTGCAAATTTGAAGCCGGTGCTTTTGGCAGGAACACTCGTAAAACGGGCAAGCTTACATAATGCCGATATTATATCACAACTTGAGCTCCACTTTAATGATACGGTTGTCGTTGAGAAAGGAGGGGAGATAATTCCTAAAATCACTACAGTTGTCGTGGAAGCACGTGAAACAGGGGCAAAACCGGTATGTTTTATTACGCATTGCCCCGAATGTGGTACCGAGTTGATTCGACAGGAAGGAGAAGCAGCGCATTATTGCCCGAATGTGGATGCCTGCCCGCCACAAATTAAAGGCAGACTGGAACACTTTATCGGAAGAAAAGCGATGAATATTGAAGGATTGGGTGAAGGGCGGATTGAAATGCTTTACGATCAAAATTTGCTTGCTAAAGTTTCTGACTTTTATAAGCTTCAGTATGATCAGCTGTTTGGCCTTGAAAAGACATATTATGGAGAGGATGGAAAAAGCCGTGTTGTAAGTTTTCGTGAAAAGATTACAGAAAACATCCTTCATAGTATTGAGCAGTCCAAAACAGTTCCTTTTGAAAGACTCTTATTTGCTTTGGGGATACGTTATGTAGGTGAAACGGTATCTAAAAAACTTACGGAAGCCTTTCTAGATATTGATTCGTTGATGGGGGCAAGCCTAGAGGAGCTACAAGCTGTTGATGAAATAGGAGAACGTATTGCAGCTTCTTTGGTTGATTATTTCGCTATTCCTGAGCATCGCTTGTTGATAGAAGAATTAAAAGCAGCCGGCTTGCAACTAAAAGCTGAAAAGCAAGTTCCGGAAAGCGACTTATTAAAAGGACAGTCGATTGTGATAAGTGGTGTTTTCTCACGCTATTCCAGAGATGAACTCAAGAATTTAATTGAATTGCATGGCGGACGTAACAGCAGTTCTATATCTTCAAAAACAAATTATGTTGTAGCCGGTGAAAATATGGGTCCAGCTAAATTGGAACGGGCAACAAAGCTAGGGGTTGCAATTCTTTCAGAAACGGAATTCCTAAAACTGATTGGTATTGAATAAAAAAGCCGAAACTTAGTAAGTTCCGGCTGAAAATCCATCTTCAATTGACTTTATTTTTAAAAGTCGTTAGCATCAAAGCTGTCGAAATCATCGAAGTCGTCTTCAAAATCAAGGTCTAGCTCGTCCTCATCCCAGTCTAAATCCTCTTCATCTTCCAACATGCCTTCTTCGAAATCTTCAATGTCTCCAATCTCGTCAAGATAAGATTCCAACATTTCGTCATCAAAATTTGTCATATTCTGTACATTAAATTTTGGGTTAAGCTGACGTAACTCTTTTAATACGTCAGGTGAAACATAAAACTCGTCTATATTATTGAAACAAAAGTCAATGTATTTGGGGTCTTTCTCAAATACTTCACGTATTGTTTCGCCTTCATACTTTCCGAAAGTAAACTCTGAATCAATGTCGTAAAATTTCATAATCGTATAAAAAAATGAGATTAAATATTTTCCAAAAATAGTGTTTAACTATTTTCAAACAAGTAAAATTAAATAATTTTTTATTTTTTAAAAATAAAGTAAACTGCCAAGATTAAAAATATAAACCCAATCAAATGATTCCATGAAAAAGTTTCATTTCGAAAAATAAGCAGCGAAAATACAACAAAGACTGTTAGGGTGATTACTTCTTGCAAAACTTTTAGCTCAACCAAGCTAAATGGACCTCCGTTTTCATGAAATCCTATTCTATTTGCAGGGACTTGAAACATATATTCAAATAAAGCTATTGACCAGCTAATCAGAACTATCCAAAATAAACTCATCTGACTAAAGCCTTCAAAATCTTTAAATCGGAGGTGTCCGTACCACGCAAAAGTCATAAATATATTTGACAGTATTAGTAATCCGATTGTAGTAAGTGCTTTCATAATTAAATTTTGAGCAAAATTATTGGTTTTTTCCTTTTTTCAAGAAATTTCTAAAAAATGTTATTTTAGATGTATATATATCAGCAAATCAGTTTATTGTTGTTTTTTTATATAATGAGGCGTCTGATTAAATTTTCTAAGCCTACGAATAGCGACAAA
This sequence comes from uncultured Lentimicrobiaceae bacterium, assembly GCA_964592175.1. Lineage (GTDB taxonomy): Bacteria > Bacteroidota > Bacteroidia > Bacteroidales > F082 > JALNZU01. The sequence goes on along the minus strand of CAZQBU010000051.1, from coordinate 4,502 downwards.
GAATTGTATTTTCTGCAAGTCCTTATCTCTCTGGTTTAGTTTGTGAACCGATAAAACAATTTGAAGTGTTTTTTTGAATTCAATTCATTACTTTTGTGCAAATTTTACATCATGGAAAGGATGAAGCAAAGCATATTGGCTTCAATTCAAGTAAAACAGCTGATTTTTGAGGATGCACCTTTATTGGCACGCATTGATTCGGCTGCCGAGCAGTGTATTGATAGCTTCAAAAAAGGTGGGAAGGTGCTTTTATGTGGTAATGGAGGCAGCGCTGCAGATGCACAACATATTGCTGCAGAGCTAAGTGGCAGATATAATTATGATCGACCGCCACTTTTTGCAGAAGCTTTGCATGTGAATAGCTCATATCTTACTGCCGTTGCAAATGATTACGGCTATGACCAGGTTTTTAGCCGTTTGACAGAAGCAATGGGGAGGAAGGGAGATGTGTTAATCGGATTAAGCACTTCCGGCGATTCAGCCAATATTGTAAATGCTATACAAAAAGCGAAAAGCCTTGGTATGTATACAATTGTAATGACAGGCCAAAGCGGCGGAAAGCTAGCAAATCAAGCTGATTTGTTGATTAATGTGCCGGCTGTAGTGACAGCCAGAATACAAGAAGCACATATATTGATAGGTCATTTACTATGTGAACGCATCGAACAAAGCTTATTCCCACTGTGAATACGCAACTAGCCCACATAAAAAAGAATGGAAACTGGTCACTATTTTTAGATAGGGACGGTGTCATCAATAAACGATTGATGAATGATTATGTGAAATCAGTTGACGAATTTGAATTTATTGATGGGGTATTACAAGCAATTAAGGATTTGTCAGAGATATTTCGGCATATGTTTATTGTTACCAATCAACAAGGGGTTGGACGCGGATTGATGTCAGAGGCTGATTTGAATCAAATTCATAATCTGATGTTGAAGCAAATCAAACAATCAGCTGGTAGAATTGATCAAATATATTACTGTACCGATTTGAGTAACAAACCTTTAAACTGTAGAAAACCCGGAATCAGCATGGCAGTAGCTGCTAAAAAGGATTATCCTGATATTGATTTTGAACGAGCCATCATGGTTGGTGATACAAAGTCAGATATGGAATTTGCACAAAATGTTGGAATGAAAGCTGTATTTATTGGTGAGGAACTACCGGATACAAAAATCGATTATCATTTCCTTTCATTATTTGCTTTCTCTAAGTTTTTACTTTCAATACAAAGCTAAACCATGTCAATACTGATTTTTGCAATATTTATTATATACACTGTAAGCCTTTTTACGGTATCATATTTTACTTCACGTAAAACAACAAATAAAGATTATTTTATCGGAAACCGACAATCCCCGTGGATGGTTGTAGCCTATGGTATGATTGGCTCTTCTTTATCCGGAGTAACCTTTATAAGTGTCCCGGGATATGTAGGGAGTTCCGGTTTTTCGTATATGATGGTGGTCTTTGGATATATTTTGGGCTATATGGCTATTACGTTCATATTATTACCCATATATTACAAGTTTCGACTAATTTCCATATACAGTTATCTGGATGAGCGCTTTGGGAAGTTCAGCTATAAAACCGGTGCTTCATTTTTCATACTTTCTCGTACAATTGGTGCTTCTTTTAGAATGTATCTGGTTATTAATGTATTACAGATTTTTATATTTGATCCTTGGGGAATCCCGTTTTGGGTGAATGTGTTGGGATTTATCCTATTAATTATCTTATATACCTTTAAAGGCGGCATTAAAACAATTGTTTGGACAGATATGCTGCAAACGACTTTTATGTTGCTTTCCTTGATTATTATATTGTTTATCATAACAAACCAAATGGACCTGAGTATCTTTCAGTTGGCTTCAAGGGTTAAGGCAGAAGGTTATACTAAAATGATTGTTACAGATTGGCGCGATAATAACTTTTACCTCAAGCAATTTTTAAGTGGGGTATTTATCACAATAGTAATGACAGGTCTTGATCAAGACATGATGCAGAAAAATCTCAGCTGTAGAACATTGGCTGATGCCCAAAAGAATACCATGAGTTTAGGTTTATTACTCGTTCCCGTAAATCTTTTATTCATGTTTTTGGGTGCTGCCTTGTACAGTTATGCCGGAGAATTTAATATCCCACTTCCTGAAATGTCTGATGATTTGTTTCCGATGCTGGCAATCAACCATTTTGGAACAATTGCTACAGTAGTATTTTTCATGGGATTAATCGCAGCAGCTTATTCCAGCGCCGATGGTGCCATCACTGCATTGACTACTTCATTTATGATTGACATACTTGGAAAAGGCACTAATGATGACAAATCCTCGAATAAGACACGATACAATATTCACTTTATGATATCCACAGCGGTATTTTTTGTGATTATGCTGTTTCGCGAGATAAACAACGAAGCAGTAATCCAACAATTATTTACCATTGCAGGATATACTTATGGACCCTTGTTGGGCTTGTACGCCTTTGGGCTGTTTAGTGATAAGCAGCTAAATGATAAATGGGTACCTGTGATTGCCATTCTTGCTCCGACAATCAGTTATATATTGAGTGCCAACTCAGAACAATGGTTGTTTGGGTATAGATTTGGCTTCGAAATACTTATTGTCAATGGTTTGTTGATGGTTTTGGGGCTGCTTCTAATAAGCAAGAAAGACAAAACAATAGCTGATAAGTAATACAGTTCCTTTCAAGGCTTTTTGTATGCCGGAATATTGCCGGGATTTCTTAAATTTGTACAATACATTTTTAATACTTCATCAGCATGAAAAAGTCGTTGTTTTGGATTGGGATTTTACTGTTTATAATTACTAAAGGCGGGTTTGCTCAACGGGCAGAATGGGAAAATGAACGAATTAATGAGATTAATACCCTTGCAGCACATGCATCCTATCTACCATATTCCGGAATTGAACAAGCATTAAACGAGCAAATTACTCATTCTAAGTATTATCTAAGCCTAAATGGGAGCTGGAAGTTTAATTGGGTAAAACATCCTGATTTACGCCCCAAAGATTTCTATAAAAAGGGATTTGATATAAGCTATTGGGATGATATTCAAGTTCCTTCCAGCTGGCAGATGAAAGGATACGGCATTCCTATTTATACCAATGTAACTTATCCGCATGCTGCCAATCCACCTTTTATCATGGATGAAGTGCCTCCACATTTTACAAAAAATGAATATCCAAATCCTGTTGGTTCCTACAAACGGAGTTTTGAAATACCCGAAGACTGGGATGAACGACAAATAATATTGCATTTTGCAGGCGTGGAAAGCGCAATGTATGTATGGGTGAATGGCAAAATGCTTGGTTATGCGGAAGATAGTCGCTTGCCTTCAGAGTTTGATATTAGCTCGTTTGTTACTAAGGGAATCAATGAGCTTGCGGTAGAAGTGTATCAGTGGAGTGACGGTAGCTATTTGGAAGATCAGGATTTTTGGCGCATGAGCGGAATTTATCGCGATGTATATGTATATAGTGTTCCAAAAATACACTTATTCGATTTCTGGTTTCAGTCTGAGTTAAACTCTGATTATACCCAAGCTGAATTAAAAGCAGAGCTTTTGTTTAAATCCTATCCAAAAGCAAAGGAACACAGTGTGGAAATTTATCTCTTTGATGAAGAAACGGAAGAGGGGCTCGAAAATCCTTTATTTAAACAGCGTTATACCAGAGCGCCAAAGAAAGTGGTGAATCTGAGTGTACAAATTGAAAATCCTAAGCTTTGGTCAGCAGAAACTCCTCATTTATATAAAATAGTGATGCTGACAAAAAATGCTGCCGGTCAAATTGAGTTGGTGCAAACCACAGATTTTGGTTTTCGCGAAGTGGTAGTTCGAGATAAGCAGTTGTGGGTCAATGGAAAAAGCATTAAGATATTAGGGGTGAATCGTCATGAAATTGATCCCGTTGAAGGCCGTGTTGTCAATTTAAAATCGATGATAAAAGATATTGAATTGATGAAGCAATTTAATGTAAATACAGTGCGCACGGCACATTATCCAAATGATCCGCGCTGGTATGATTTATGTAACCGCTATGGATTGTATGTCATTGATGAGGCAAACCTTGAATCACATGGAATGGGCTATGGCGAAAAATCACTTGGGCATGTGGTTTCTTGGCAAGATGCACATGTTTCACGCATTATGAATATGGTGGAGCGCGACAAAAACCATCCATCCATTATAATGTGGTCTTTGGGAAACGAAGCAGGTCCCGGCATTAACTTCGAAGTGGCATCGAAAGTATTAAAACAGCGCGACGCTTCAAGACCTATTCATTATGAGCGTTATAGCGAAGTGGCTGATGTGATTTCTGTCATGTATCCATCCGTTTCATGGGTGGTTTCGGAAGGTAAAAAAGATGTTGATAAACCCTTCTTTATTTGCGAATATGCCCATGCAATGGGAAATGCAGTCGGGAATTTACAAGAATATGTGGATGCATTTCATGAGTACCCACGCTTGATTG
>CAZQBU010000050.1:0-12347 GCA_964592175.1 uncultured Lentimicrobiaceae bacterium | reverse complement strand
AATCTTCATCGTGAATTGGGAGTGCAAAAGTAATACTTATTTTTGAATGAGCAAGCATAAAGTTGATTATTTTTCTATTTATTTTTCAACTAGCTGAAAATCAGTTTGAAAAAATAACCGCTGAAATTTGAATCGGACAATTATATATTGTCTTTTATAGATTTCTGCTTCTTGTCAATCAAAAATGAAAAGAACTTTCGTTTCAAATGGACGGCAAAGATAATACTAAATCTTATTGCCACAAGTTATTTTGTAATTTTTTTCAACTTTTTTAACCTCTTGTAAAGACAGGCTTCTTTTCGGTTGAAAGTTGATTATTGTAGCTATACCCATCATCATTGAATGCAGCTATATCTAACGCATTGGTAATGCGGTTTTTAATTAAAAATGAGCTCATCTTTCCGCGCGCTCTTTTGGCGTAAAAACTGATTATCTTATAAGTTCCGTTCTTAAAATCTTTAAATTCGGGTGTGATAATATCTGCATTAATTTGTTTCAAATCCACTGCAGAAGCATATTCATTGGATGCAAGATTAATTAAAAGCGGGTTTTTCAAGGCTTCCAGCTCCTCATTTATGCGTTTTGTAATCCGTGTTTTCCAAAAAGCGTATAAATCGGCATTTCCGTCAAACGGCAGTTTTGTTCCCATTTCGAGTCGATGGGGCTTTATTAAATCAGTCGGGCGCAGATATCCATAGATTCCTGAAAGCATTCTGAGGTGCTTTTGTGCAAAATCCAAATCTTCATTTGAAAGGGCTTCTGCTTCCAATCCTTGATACACATCACCTTTAAACGCAAACAAGGCGGGCCGAATTGGAGTTGAGGCTTCATTCCAAGATTGGTAGCGTTCAAAATTCAGTCGAGAAAGTTGCGTACTCAACGACATAAGTTTTGCTATATCATCGGCTGAATATTTTTTCATAAAAGCTGCAATTCTTTCAGCTTCCTCAGTGAAATAAGGGGATCCGGTAGATTTTAAGTTGATTTGACTATCAAAATCAAGTTTTTTTGCCGGTGAAATTAGTATAATCATTGTATTTATTTTTAACTTACACCTTATTTATATAGTGCGATTCAATAGCGCCATATTCCAAGCGGTTTAAAATTTCGTGATTTACCAGTTTAAATAAGGTGTTTTTTTCAGTTATTTCCATTTTTATAATATCGGTAAGTAAGAAATCAACTAATATTTTCTCTGCTTTCCGCTTTTTGATAGCTGCCAATCCCATATACTCTTTTAGGCTTATCACATGATTTTCTGACAGGTATTTCAGCAAGACGGTTTCGGGTTCCGTAAAGCTAATATGAATCGGTGCCCTGCTTTTCTCGCGTCGCCAAAGCTGGAGTAAAGTACTTGTTGCCAATAAATTTTGGTCTTTTACTCGGATATAATACATATATATATCATCTTTATGGGGAGCTTTATGTTTTTGATTTTCAGCTTTTGGCACATGAATTTCAAGAACCAGTTTTCCATCTACTTCCCATTCTTTGGTAGTAAAATGCAGTTCGGGTTTACAATACAGTTGTGCAGCAGCTTCGACCATATAATATTCTTCTTCGGTTCGAACGCCTGCAATCACACCATTATCTTTTACCCCTACCAGCAAGCGTCCTCCATCAGTATTGGCAAAAGCCACCAAGGAGCGTGCTATTTTACGGCTGTCAGATATTTCAAATTTGAAGTCGAGCTGCTGATGTTCGCCTTGTGCTATAAGTTTATGGATGTATTCTGACATGGCAAGTCAATTTAAAGCCACTGATTATTCAGTGGTTTCAGGATGCAAAAATAAGGAGATTAAGTGAATTTGTTTTAATACACCTAACTATAAACCGTTAAGCTTTGATTTACAGCATTTTACAAAAACACAAAATTTGCACTGGAAGTGTTCTTCTCGCAATAATGACATGTGAGTTTCAACTGGTCTTTGTCATCAAATACCACATGAAAGCGTGTAGAAATCCCTTCTTTATTTGTGACGCAATTGGGATTAAAGCATTTTACAATCTTTTCAATTTTATCGGGAATGCGCACATTTGTTTTTCGAATTACCTCAAAATCGCGAATTTCGATTAGGGTAGCTGAGGGGGCTACAAGTGCAATTTTATTAATTTCATCGGTAGCAAAATAGGTATCGCTGATTTTAATAATCCCTTTTCGACCATATTTTTTACTTTCGAGATTTGTTCCGAAATATACTTGCTTATCTGTATTATCGAGCCCGAGGATACGAATAACTTGAAAAACACTTTCCGGTGGGATATGATCTATTACGGTTCCGTTATTAATTGCTGAAACTATGAGTTCTTTTCTTTTCATACGATTATTTTTTAAGATACCAGCCCTAGGATTGCTGCTATAAGTGCTTGACGTACATATACTCCGTTGCGTGCTTGCTGAAAATAATAGGCTTTCGGGTTTGAGTCCACATCTACGCTAATTTCATTTATACGGGGCAGCGGGTGCAAAATTTTCACATTATCTCGTGAATCATCGAGCATGGAATTGGTAAGATTAAATGCATTTTTCACTTTTTCATATTCTAGCGGATCGGGGAAGCGTTCGCGCTGTATCCTTGTCATATATATGATATCAGATTGCGGGATTACTTCAGTAAGATCTTCATATTGCTGGTATTTTAGTTTGGCATCTTTAATAAACTGCTTCACGGCACTGGGCAGCTTTAGTTCTTTGGGCGAAACCAGATGAAAGTGTGTATTGAATAAGCTAAGTGCAATAATCAGGCTATGCACGGTTCGACCGTATTTTAGGTCGCCAACAAAAGTCACATTCAGGTTTTCGAGGGTTCCTTGGGTTTTTCGTATTGAGTACAAATCAAGGAGACACTGTGTGGGATGCTGATTGGCTCCATCGCCGGCATTTATTATAGGTACGGGTGATATTTCACTCGCATATCGTGCTGTGCCGTCAACCGGATGTCGCATTACAATAAGGTCGGAATAATTACTCACGGTGAGTATAGTATCTTTAAAAGATTCGCCTTTACTTTGGCTGCTTGTTTCTGAATTGGCAAATCCGACAATATTCCCACCTAATTTTTGAACGGCACTTTCAAAACTAAGGCGTGTGCGTGTAGAAGGTTCAAAAAACAAGGCGGCAATCACTTTATTTTTCAATATATCTCTTCGCGGATCTTTTTCAAAGGTTGCGGCTATATCGAGAATCCTCAGCAGCTCCTCTTTGGAGTAATCGTTAATAGAAACCAGGCTTTTATTTTTCATCGATTTATTTATTGAGTGTATATAAATGGCTTTGCATCTGAAAAGACAAAAAAAAGACGGCTAATATAGCCGTCATTAAAATATTTTCTAGAAACTCCAGTACTTGAAGTTATTATTGACCGAAAAGTAGTTTTTTGATTTGTTTGCATGCTTATTGTTCTCTTCGGAAGACAAAAATAATGCAGAATTACACATATAGCCAATAATTTTTCAAAATAATTTTACTAGTCCTGTATGAAAGCCGATTTGGGCATCATTTTATTTTATTCATTACACAGTGTTTATCAACTGAGTTTTAGTGTTTTAGGTATGATTTTTCGGGAGCTTATTAAAATATCTTCACTACAAGTACGCACACATTTTCGTTAGAATTATTTCGCAAGCCTCTTTGTTTTTCTTTTTCGATAAACAAGAGGCTGTTTGGAGATGCCAAGCTGCTTTGATTTTCAAGTAAAACTTCCGGGCTTCCTTCAAGTATATAGAATACCACATCGAATGGATTTGCATGCAGTTCTATTTCTTCTTGAGGTTTGAGTGTTATATGAATCAATTCTGTTTTTTCATTGGTAAACATTTTACGTCCATCCAGATTAAACGGAACTTTTTCAGCAGTTTCAGGTGTTATAAACTTCATATTTTCTATTTTTTTCAGAATTATTAATAAGTATCATCAATTTTCCACACGAATGCGCGTATGCCCACTTCTTTATTTATTTCGTCAACTTTTTTTACCCGTTCCAACAAAGGTTTCACCTTTTCTTCGGGTACAATTGTTAGGAGTGCGGAGTTCATTTCGGGCCATGTATGTGTTCCTCTTCGCGGCTCACCATCCACAGAGCCTCTTCCTTCTACTTCAGCCCACCAGCTATATCCACGAATTTGCAACAAATCCAAAATATATTCTACCCTTTCGGTATGGGCTTGATTAAATACAATATATACTGCTTTCATTTGATTTTATTTCAATTCATTATTATTCTTCAAGTTCAACCATTTTCCTTCTGAGTTTCATGATTTTATCTCGCTCACCGGAGCGCCCCATAATCCCGTACATTACAGGAATAACCACCATGGTAACAATGGTAGAGAACACAAGGCCTCCAATAATAGTGATTCCCATCGGGCGCCATATTTCAGAACCTTCTCCCCTACTGAGTGCAAGCGGCAGCATTCCGAGCATGGTTGTAAATGCGGTCATAAGTACAGGACGAAGTCTTGAACGACCTGCTGTTACTATCGCATCATAAAGGCGCATATCTCTGTCTCGCATCAGGTTAATAAAGTCGACAAGTACAATTCCGTTTTTCACCACAATACCTATTAACAATACTGCGCCCAGAGCTGCAACGATATTTAGCGTGGTTCCGGTTATCAACAATGCCAATATTACTCCGGTAAAGGCGAATGGTATCGAAACCATAATTATCACCGGCATTGTAAAGGATTCAAACTGTGAAGCCATCACAATAAACACTAACAGCAAACTGAGCAACATAAGCAATATCAGGTCTTGGAACGACTCTTGCTGATCTTGGAAAGCACCGCCAACATGGATGAGCACATCTTGTGGCACTTCCACATCATCAACCGCTGCCAGAACTTTTTTTGCCAAAGCACCCAAGGATATGCCATTTGGCTTGACCGATACAGTCACGATACGCTCTTTACGTTTATGCTGAATGCTGGGCGGTCCCCAATATTCTTCAATAGCTCCAATTTCTTTAAGCTTAATCTGCATCCCTTGTTGATTCATTATCGTAAGTTCTTCGAGCAGGGTAATCGAGTTACGATATTCTTCCGACAATCGAACAATGATGTCGTATTCTTCACCTTCTTCTTTATATTTGGATGCTGTTGCACCGTGCACACGGTTTCGAATCATTGTTGAAACTGTTGCACTATTTAATCCATGCAACGCCATTTTCTCACGGTCAAGCACTACTTGAAGTTCGGGTTTATCGCTTTTTCTACTTACGGTAATATCAGTTGCTTCCGGCAGTTCAGTCAGGGTTCTTCGTACTGTTTCAGCTATACTGTTTGTGGCATTAAAATCATAGCCATAAATCTCAACGTCTACCGTATTTTCACCTCCCATTCCCATTCCACCTCCTGAAGTTGATACATTATATGTGGCTACTTCGGGAAACTGGCTTATTATTTCACGAATTTCATCTGCAATATCCCAAACGGTTCGTGAGCGCTCGTCCACATGTTTCAAGCGTATCATAAAGTTTATAATATTTGAGCCTGACGCACTAAAGGCGGCAAACATTCCGGCATCTTCGTCAGCTCCGGAAGAAACGGACATAAGTTCTACTTCGTCAGGGAAACGGGCTTGGATAATAGCTTCCATTTTACGGGCTGTAAGCACTGTTTCTTCCACCCTAGTTCCGGTTTGCATTTCTATAACCATGGTGATTCGTGACTCGTCGGTTTGCGGCATAAAGTCAGTCCCCACAAACCGGAGCAAGAGTAGTGAACCACCAAAAATAGCTATAGAAGCCAATATGGTGAAGGTTTTATGTCGCAAAGTCCATTGAAGTGTATTTGTATAAAAATCATCAAGCTTATCCAAAAGTGGCTCAATGGTATTTTGATAGCTATACTTTTTGGGCTTTTTTGATTTATCATGCTGCTTCAGCATTCTGCTTGCCATCATTGGAGTAAGTGAGATTGCCGCAATTGTGGAAGTTACTACAGTGATAGTAACAATCCAACCCAACTGATTAAACAATTCTCCGGTAAGTCCGCTAACAAGTGTAAGCGGGAAAAATACTGCTACAATTACAAGTGTTGTTACAATTACTGAAAGCCAAACTTCATTGGTAGCATAAATTGATGCTTCGCGGGGGCTGCTTCCTCTTTCAATATGGCGTGTAATATTTTCTAATACCACAATGGCGTCATCCACTACCATTCCAATTGCAATGGATAAAGATGTAAGTGAAATTACGTTTATGGAGTTTCCTGTTGCAAAGAGATATATAAAGGAAACGATGAGTGAAATAGGAATTGTTAGTACAATAATAAAGGTTGCTCGCCATCTTCCGAGGAAAAACAATACCACAAGTGCAACAAAGATAAAGGCATAAAGCAGGGTTTGCGAAAGGTTATTGATGGATCCTTTGATAAACGAGGACGTGTCCATAATCAAGTCGATTTGGACATCCGGCGGCAAGGTTTTTTTAAGCTTTTCCAGTTCTTTATTTATTTCCTTTGCTACTTTCACCGTATTTGCTCCGGATTGCTTCATGGCGAACATCCTGAGACCTGTTTTACCATTAATCTTCTCATCCAAAGACATGTCTTTCAAGGAGTCACGTACAAATGCTACATCACGCAAATAAATAGGATTTCCGTTATAATTACCAACGACCAAGTCAGTAAGCTGGTCACTATCGGTAAATTCTCCTTGTACGCGCAATTGATAGTCCATAGCCCCCATTTTCACATGTCCTGAAGGCATATTCAGGTTTTCCATGCCTATGGCAGAGCTAATCTGCTCAATAGTAAGATGATAAGCATCCAGCCTATTTGGGTCCGCTTCTACGTATACCACACGTTTTGGAGCTCCGATAATCGAAACGGAGCCTACACCACTAATCCTATTAAGGGGATTAATAACCTTTTCTTCCAATATCTTATCTATGCCCGGATAGCTTTCATCTGCCGTTATGGCATAAAAAACAATAGGCATCATATTAGTATTGAACTTAAAGATGGCGGGTCGATCTACTTCTTCGGGAAGAAAATCGTAAATACGGTCAATTACGTCCCTTACGTTATTTGTTGCTTCATCTAGGTTTGCCCCCCAATTAAATTCCAAGTTAATTATTGAAAAGTTATCGGATGATACTGAAACTACCTCTTTGATATCATCAACGGTATTCAATGCATCTTCAAGGATTTTTGTAATATTTGTTTCAATATCCATGGCACTGGCACCTGGATATGTTGTCATTACCGTCAAGAAAGGCGGATCGATTTCCGGGTAAAGATCTACCGGAATATTAATCAGCGCATACAAGCCCATCACAATAACAGCCGTAAACACCATAAAGGTGCTGATGGGCTTATTTACAGCGGTTTTATAAATACTCATTTTCTAAAATTTCCTTTCTATTACTTCGGTTTATTTTACCTCCAAGCGCATTCCGTCAAGCAATCTGGCTTGTCCACGAATAACCAGTTTATCACCTTCTCTAACTTCATCTGAGATTACCTCTACCAATTCGTTATATCGTTTCCCCAATTTTACCGTCACACGTTTTGCATATCCATTTTCTTCAAGAAATAAATAGCGATCATTCGAGCCTTGCAACTTAAGAACGGATATGGAAGGAAGTAAAATTGCCACTTCTTCATCAAGGTCGAGCCCTACTCGCGCAAACATACCCGGGCGCAACAATGCTTCGTTATTATCAACAGCCACTTCTACAATAAATGATCTACTGGTCGGGTCAATCGTAGGATATATATTGAATACCTTTCCGGTAAATTCTTTGTCCGGATAGACATCGATGACCACATTTGCTGCCATGCCATTTTTTATCAAAGGAAAGTATTTTTCAGAAATAGCAACTCTCAACTTCAGGCGATCGATTTGAACCAATGAAAGAATTGCAGATTTTCCTACTGTTGGCGAAGGAGTTCCTGCATACATTTCACCGGATTCGTAATATTTACCCGACACCAATCCACTGAAAGGTGCCAAGAGGCGTGTATTCTCTCTGAGAAACTTTACATTTGACCGAGCAATATCCAGCTGGGCTTTTATTTGGTCATATTGCTGACGCGCAATGCTACCGGTTTGGTTTAAGGTATCGATACGTGCAAAGTCGAGCTCTAAATTACTTAGCTGTACCTCAGCCTGATGCAGCTGTGTGAGGTCCATTTGGGCAAGTAACTCACCCTTTCGCACTCGTTGACCTACCTCAACATAAATTTTATCAATCCTACCAGGTGTTGCAGGTGCATAATGCAACTCTTCCCAAGCCAAAATTGTGGATGTATATTCCACATCACGGGCAACAGTTTGAGGAACTATTGTCATCACTTCAACCGGTTCGGCTCTATCTTCCGAATCAGATGCAACATTTTTATTCTTTGTACCCGAACAGGCTGACAGCATCAGTACGATCCATCCATAAATTGCGATACGTTTCATATTAACTTTGATATTATTGTAAAGTTCCATAAAGTTTTTCTAGTTGTAGGCGGGCATTCAGCACCTGCATGATTGCATTCACATAATCCGATTCTGCACGCAGGTAGTTATTATCCGCATTAATTAATTCGAGGCCGGAGAGCATTCCCTGGCGATATTTTGTTTGTAAATTTTGATACACATTTCGAGAAACCGTAATATTCTTTAGCTGAGTTTCGTAAGTATCCACGGCAGTAGCAAGGTTAAAACGAAGTTGTTTTTCCGATATCTTTAATTGATCCTCCAGCATAGACTTTTGATTTTGTGTCGTCTTAAGATCCACAATCGCTTGCTGAGTTTGTGAATGCCTTACTCCGCTTGAGAATATGGGGATATTCAGTTGCAATCCAATCATATTTGCAGGTGACATATCAAAGTCGGGCTTAAGCAGTTTATGGGTATAGCGATAAAATGCCACTAAGGTTGGAAGCGCATTTGCGCGCTTCATGTCAACCATCTTTTTCGTCATAAACTCTTGTTGTTGCATCATTTGAAAATCGATATTCCCTTCCAAGTCAAACTCATTTAATAGAATATTCTCTAATGCGGCATCTTCCATTAATCCATTCAGTTTATCAGTCAGAATCAGTTCTGTTTCTATAGTTGCTCCCAATTGAAGGCGCAATAAGTTTTTAGCCAGTTCGGCTTGGCGTTCGGCTGAAGATTTGGTGTTTTTTAATGCATTAAGCTGTACGTAAAGCTGGTCCAAATCAGTTTGTTCCATAACTCCCACTCGTACCATAGGTTCTGATTTTTCATACAAATCATCAAGGTTATGTACGTTCTTTTGGATGATTGACAACATTTCGTGGGTAACCAACACAGCATAATATGCGTCAGAAACTGCTGAAATAACTTCAAGTTCGGTTTTCTGTAGATTCATGCCGCTCATTTCTTTAGCCAATTTTGCAAGCTGAACACCTACAATATAATTTCCACTAAATAGCAATTGATTTACATTAAAGTAAAAATTACTTTGTGGTTTAATGTCAATTTCAGCTGCCGGCATCCCCTCCTGAAAACGGATAGAAATTTTTGCTCCCATTGCATTGGTATAGTCAGCTGAAGCATCCAGCTGAGGTAAGCCGTTTGCAATGGCTTCGCGTAATGCAAGACGTGCCTTGTCAGCTCCGTACTCAGAGTTAATCATATTCTTATTATGGTCCAGTGCGTAGGCACGAGCATCCATTAAAGAAAGTGTCAATACCTCCTGTGACAAGGCCATAAAGCTTTGAAGAAGGATGAAAATACTTATTGAAATGAATTTAATTCTCATTTTTCTATTGTATGTATATCGTGATTTTGTTCAAAAAAAGTATCCATTAATTTTAGCCCTTTAGGAGTGCAAATGCCTCTAAAATATGGAAGGAAAATATTATATGAAAGCTCAATTTCAGTTGGGTTTAGCACCGAAATTCGTTGGCTGTTTAGCACAATTCCAATCATATCTTGAAAGAAAGCATCTACCAATTGAATATTCAAATCCTTACGAAAAATGCCTTCTTCCATACCTCTTTCCAGTAAAATATATGACACCGAATAATGCTTCAAATCCTCGGTTCTCGAATAGTACAATTGCTGAAGCTTTGATACATATTTTTTCATATCGAGACGAAAAAGCTCAGGCTTCTCATTACGTATCCACTGTTTGCGCTTCATTATTAAAAACAATGATTCAACCACATGTTCAGATCTTTCCATAATAGCTAAAAGCTCATTGTTTTCCTGAATTGTCATATGATGCAATGTTTCAAGAATAATTTCTTCCTTATCATTGAAACACTCATATATTGTACGCTTTGAGATGCCAACTTCTGCGGCAAGCTGATCCATGGTCACATTTCGAATGCCCATTTTTAGGAATAACTCCGCAGCAGTATTTACTATTTTCTCTTTAACCGACATTATAAGCTCTTAATAATTGACGGCAAAACTACAAAACTATTTTGGTTTATCAGTTTACAAGCGCAATTAATTATGTTAAAATTTATTTAATTGCCGAAAAAGACGAATTAAAGTCGAATCACGATTTAGCCTGCATAATTCACCAATTCATAAGATTATCAATCTAACTTTACTAAAATAAGCACATGATCATTCCATTAGGAGGTTTTAGTAATAAATTTCAAAAGTATTTATTATAAAATTAACTCATGAATAATTCAGGTTAGGCCTAGGTATCATAAACTTATATAGGTTTTAGACTACAAAGTGACCGAAACCTACATTATTAAAGCTTATTATATTGATATTAAGTGAAATATATTGATATTAAGGGATGACTAGGCTAGTAAAATAAATATTGAGTGATTCATGTTCCGAATTTTATAAAGTTTAGCAAACTCAGATTTAATTTTAGATTTCTGATTTTAAATATAGGAGTGTTCAGAAAAGTGTGTAAGGGATTTTTGTCCGCTAATTCCATAGCTTTTGCTTGGCAGGGTAGGATGTGGATCACTGCACGCTGTCATGAAATGTTTAAGGATTTCCTTCAAAAAAACGTTGCTGCATTATAATAAAAAAACCGACTTGCTCCGGCTTTTGTCATTTTATAAATATCCTAAATTCATCTGATTCTAAGCTGCCATGTAACTTATTGTACTCCTTAAAATCTCCACTTTGCTCTTTACATAAATAGTAAAGATGAAGATAGTTCATACCTTTTTTAAATACAGGTGGTTTTGCGTGAACTTTGAAAGTTTCTTTATGTGTTCCATGCGGAGCAATTTCGCTTACTTCCCTAAAATCCAAATCTTTATTCAAAAAATAACTATCATATTCAAAACCTCCTGAAGGTCTAACAATTGATAATACTGCTTTAGGGTAAAATTTTATACAACTGTCAGTCTTGTTCTCAAAAACCACTGTTAATATAAATGTGCTATCTGCATAAACAGTATCTCTACTTAACTCTGCCGACAGCCCAATATATTTATCTATTGAACTACTTGTGTTATTCAAGCTAATACCGTTTTGAGTAAACAACAGTATAGATAGATATGTTATAAATTTTACCATCTTCTTGGGATTCTATATAAAAAGTGCCACCATTGACTATTAAACTGTGTCGAGTAAGAACTAGTAGGCGAAATTACCGTTACATAAATACCTCCTTGAATACCGTAAAGATTGATTCTTGATACTAGAGGAACTCCATGATTCCGATACAATCCCTGATTCCTGTAATTATGTAAATAAGTACTCCACTCTTCTTTTCCTTGAATTTCAAGATCAATTTTTACTCCATCGTACTTTCCTGATAGTACATTTCGACTATGTACCATTTCATGGTCTGCTATAAAAGCTAATCGGTCAAAGTTGTCTTTAAAAGGATAATCATGATAGAAAATATCACCTGTGCTAGGGTCTGTTATTCCTGGATGCGCTCCATATTTTTGAAACAAAGGAGCATTGGGGTCATAAGTACCCTCAAATCCAAAGTGATTTAATGCTTCTTGCTGCCAAGTACTTCCTTCCGTGATTTGGTATTTTCCAGCTTTAAAATTATTAAATACATTTTCATTGTTATAAAAACCTTTACCTTTAGTCCAATTGCTAAAGTTTTCAGATGTTAAGGTTGTAAATACAGCACCGGCAGCAGCACCCCACAACATACCTTTCCCTATGTCATTATCCCATAATGCAGCATCCACCCCTCCTGTTATTGCTCCTTGTGCTGTACCTAAGCCAAGATTTACTCCGAACGTCATCCCTGCTCCTCCGATTGGTGCAATTAAGCCACCTACGGCTCCAACAACTGCACCTCGCCAAGCTCCGTCCCAAAAAGTCATACCTTCAGTCAATTCACCCCTAATTCCACCAAAACCACCTCCAATTACCGCGCCCCAACAGGCGGCATCAAGAAACACTCCTACTCCTGGCAATAATGCCGTAAATA
>CAZQBU010000049.1:0-12938 GCA_964592175.1 uncultured Lentimicrobiaceae bacterium | reverse complement strand
CACACAGCGTTCAAGCCCAAATCACTGAAGAAGCAATCGAACCAGGATACGAATTCAGCCACTGGAGCTTGAAGCGCGGCAGCTCTTCATTCAACGGCTTATTGCTTGACGGTCAGTTTAGTAGCGACAACTATGTAAACATGATTGGTGATGCTCCTGAACAAGTATTCGAAGCTACTGCTCACTATACTGCTATTAATTATAGACTTGGTGCATTTGTGAACCCCACAGATTATGGTAAAGTTGCCATTGACGATGACAACTTTGCAAACTCACGCCTAGCCTACTTTACAATAGAAGATGAGGTACTGTACATCAGCACTGAAGTTAACACAACAGATGATTGCCACGAATACGAATTCGTTGGATGGACTTACGATATCGAAGGAGCAATTCCTGTTGAATATGCCAATGCTGATGAAACCTTTGGATTTATCCCTGTGATACCTGAAGGATACATGAGTGACAGACTTGACTACGATGTAACCATCTATGCACAGTACGAACGTGTTGAAGTAGACTTTGTTTTAACTCTCGAAACTGCACTTGATGATTATACAAATGTTACTGATGCTGTTGGAACCATCCAAAGCAGCGTTGAAGGACCATATCCATGTACAGGTAGTCCGTACGAAATGGTTATCAGCACTGTTGCTAAGGACGGCTACAGCTTCAAACATTATACTGATGGAGAAGGAACTGTTATAGTTACTATTCCACAATTCAACTACTCATTGTACGAAGACGCACACTTCATCGCTGTATACGAAGCTATACCATATAACGTACTAGCTATTGCCGGCGAAGGTGGAAGCGTTGAGCCTGAAGAACAAATCAAGACCATCGGTCAAGCTGTAGAAGTACTTGCTGAAGCTGATACCGGTTATGAGTTTGTTGGTTGGGAAGCTGAAGGTGTTGTATTAGCCGACGCTACTGCAAATCCTGCAGCATTCGACATGCCTACCAATGATGTAACACTGCATGCTACATTTGCTCTGATTGATTACAACCTAACTGCCACTGCAGAAGAAGGCGGAAGCGTAGATCCTGAAGCTCAAATTGCTAACTATGGTGAGCAGGTTACTGTAGAAGCCACAGCAGATGCCGGTTATGAATTTGTTGGTTGGACCACTGAAGGTGTTGTACTTGAAGACGCAGAAGATAATCCTGCTGTATTCACCATGCCTGCTAATGATGTTGCATTGGTAGCCAGCTTTGAATTGATTGACTACACTGTTACTGCTACAGCTAATCCTGAAGTAGGTGGTGAGTTAACTGATCTCGAAGAAGTATACCATATTGGTGACGAAGTTAGCATCACAGCTACTGCAAACCCGGGCTTCGTATTCGTTGACTGGACTGTTGTAGGTGTAGAAGTAGAAGATAATACCCTTGCTACGCTAGAATTTGAAATGCCTGCCGGTGATGTAACACTTGTAGCCAACTTCGAAGCTGTCGATAACAGCATAGCCGGTAAGGTTCGTTACTTCAACAAATATGAATCAGACATACCGGCCTCTGCCAACATTAAGCTTGCGCTTTATGAAGGTGAAGAGCTTGTTGCTACTACTGGTTTAACCAACGGAGCTTATGCATTCACTGACGTGATTACTCCCGGAACTGAGTACACTCTCAAGTTATGGGAAGATAAGGCTGTTGGCGAAAGCTGGAGCTGGAACAACTGGGGCGGAGTTAATGCTACCGACGCCTTGATTATTAGCTACATGGGCTCACACAATGACGCTCTGTTGAACTTCCCCTGGATTGCACCAGAAGAAGCCGGTGAACAAACTGACTTTGCTCTTGCAACAGCTGACGTAAACGGAAGCGGCTCAGCCAACGGTATTGACGCCCTGCTTGCCATGCGTCGTTCCATTGGTATGATTGATGCCTTTGCTGTACCTAACTTCCAAGTTGCCGGTGGTGATGTAAACTATCCTGAAGCTCCCACAACTGTATTTGCACCTCACGGTACCTATGCAGCTGCTACGCCCGCAGGAGAGTTCTACTACACTGCTACCATCGATGGAGAAGCTGGCTTTACAAACTTTAACATCTACTTCATTGCTTCAGCTGACGTGAATGCTTCCTACGTACCGCAAGGTGGCGCAAGAGCAGCCATTGCACTGAACTATGACGATGTGAAGCATGTAAGCGTTGGTGAAGAAGTAGCCATCCCTGTTCGTATTGATCAAGCATCACAGCTTGGCGCAATGAGCATTGGCTTGCACTTCAACAATACACTGTTGGCAGTTACATCAGTAGAAGGCTTCGACCTTGTTGCTATTGATAACATAAAGGGTACTATTGATCTTGCATGGTATGATATTCAGGGTACTTCATTTGCTGCTGAAGATGTAGTCTTCACAGTATATGCCAAAGTACTTGCTCCTGTCACAAGCAGCACTGAATACTTCATGTTAGATGGTAATACTGAATTTGCTGATTCGTATGCGAATGTTGTTGATGTAACCTTGACCACCGTTGCTCTTGATAGCGGAATTACTTCAGTCAATGAAATTACCGAGCCTAGCGTAGTTGCTTATCCTAACCCATTCAACGATGAAACTACCATTGCCTACACCTTACCCGAAAGCGGTAAAGTAAATCTGGTTATCTACAATCAGATTGGACAAGAAGTAGTAACCCTTGTGAATGAAGTGAAAGAAGCCGGACAGCATACTGCCCGTCTGAGCAGCACCAGGCTAAGCGGAAGCGGAACCTACTACTATAGAGTGGTATTTGAAGGCAGCAATAAGACGCACACCCTTACCGGAGCTATAATACATGCTAAATAATAGGCTATAGGCTCTAGGAATTAATAAACTAAAAACGGGCTGCCCAAAAAGAGGCAGCCCGTTTTTTTTATGGCTTAGATATACTAATAAGATACTATCCCCAAATTGTGTAAGATGCTTTTTTATAACTCTTTTTTAGATTCAATTTTTGTAAAAACCTTGGTTTTGTCAGGTTTCGTCCCTAGAGGACGAGGTGAAAACTTGCTGCAACAGTTTTTACAAAGGCTGCGTCCCTCTGAGGCGGAGCATATGCCTGATACTTAGTTAATTAAGCATAAAAAAATAAAAACACTTGCCCTTATAATCGGGTCGGGCGCGTGAGCCTGCATGTTCCGATGGTGATCGGAAGCGGAGCAGCGCTCGCCTGAGAATTGACAAAGCATAATAAATCTTGCAAGGCAGACCGCCATTTCGGCGGGCTGTTTGAGCTTGTTAGGAGTAGAAAATACCTTGTGTAAAACAGATTTTTCTAATTAATATTATTTATGGAATGGATAAATCTCCTAATAAGCGACGCAACCTTGCATAGATCTATATGCTTTGCCAAGTGCGGGGAGGCCGATTATTCATGCAAACAAGTTTTGGTACTTTTACTTTAAAAGTACGAAAAGAAACTCAACTAGCACTTGATATTGTTGCCTTGTGCTCCATTCATTCATGCTTGATTTTTAGTCCTTTTTATCATGAAAAAGGACTAAAGAACTCGTATGCTTCATGAGAGTGAATGCACTTTCCTGCAACTGGCTAAATATATTTTTGAATGCTTTTTAAGCTTCTCAAAAAATCATGCGCACAAGCTTTAATCTCACTATCCATTTATAAAGTAAAACAAAACCCTCCAATTTATTTACCTTTGTAGGTGAATCAATTCATCAAACACAAAATGCGTCATTACAAACTATTCTTAATTTTGATTTTAATATGGCCACTCGGCGCTATTGCTCAGCCACTTAGCTTCACGGTATCGGAAGCTGAACTGCTGCAATATCCTTGGGCTGGTGGCTTGGATGCATGCCAGTTTGGTACCATGGACCTTGATGGAGATGGCAAGGAGGATTTGATTGTCTTCGACAGGAGAGGCAACCGTTTATTGTGCTTCATTAATGAAGGGGAGGAGGGCGAAATAGCATACCGTTATGAACCATCCTATCATAAATACTTCCCCCCACTTTTCGATTGGATGGTATTAATTGACTATGATGGAGACGGCCGTGAAGATATATTCACCTATTCACCCGGCTGGGCAGGAATTCGGGTGTTTAAAAATATTGGAGATACTCATCCTGAATTTGAATTGGTTGTTTCACCTTATCTGACTTCTTTTCAAGGAGGCGGTCATGTGAATATTTTTTCAAGCAATGTGGATTACCCTGCAATAGTGGATATTGATGGCGATGGCGACCTCGATATCATTACTTTTTGGGCATTGGGAACCTTTATTGAACTGCATACCAACCTCTCCATGGAAAAGTACGACCATGCCGATTCGCTTGACTTTGAAAAGACTGATTACTGCTGGGGTAGGATAGCGGAAAATGAAGAAACAAACCAAATTTATTTAGATACTTGTCTTTTTGAAAAGCAGCTTTCTATGCCGATGAATGGCTTCCGTCATCGCGGAGCCACGCTATTGGTTCACGACCTGAATGGCGATGGCTTACATGATTTGTTAATCGCTGATGTGGATTATCCCAATCTTGTGCTTCTTGAAAACGGAGGCACGCCGGAGCATGCCGTCATGATAAGCCAAGATACGGCTTTCCCTGCAGGCACTACACCCATACATCTCTTTTCGATGCCTTTTGCGGCATATATTGATGTGAATAATGACGGTATAAAAGATTTACTGGTTTCTCCGTTCGATCCCAATCCCTTTGTTACTCAAAACCGAAACAGCATATGGCTTTATTTGAATCATGGAACGAATACTGTACCTGAATTTGAACTGTATACCCAATCGTTTCTTCAAGATCAAATGATCGATGTGGGTTCGGGAGCTTATCCGCTCTTGTATGATGTGAATAATGACGGGCGTAAAGATTTGATTGTAGGTAATTTCGGTCATTACTTACGAAGCTGGTATACCGGGCTTACACTACACTCAGAATATCGTTCTACACTTACTCATTATCGTCCGGTAGAGCAAAATGACGCGTGGGTCTTTGAAAGGCAAACAGAAGATTTGGCAAATTTGTCAAAGCTTAAATTACGTGGTTTAGTCCCGGCTATGGCTGACCTCGACGGAGATGGGCTGCCTGATATGCTGGTAGGCAGCGAAAACGGCAGATTGATTCATTTGCGGCAGACTGACACAGACGAATGGGAGCTGATAAGCGAGTTTTTTCAGGAAATAAATGTAGGAAGCTGGAGTGCACCCGAGCTTTTTGATGTGGATGAAGATGGAATTGTAGACCTGCTGATAGGGTCAAAAAATGGTAGAATAGCATTTTACAAAGGCGAGCTAGGGCAGGAGGGAATCAACTTCAGTTATCAAACCGATTTTTTTGGTGAAATAAATGTCACGGATTATACAATTTCTTATGATGGATATAGCACACCCCGCATGTTTTATACTCCTGATAATGAGCTGATGCTGCTGAGCGGCTCGGAGCAGGGTAAGCTCTTCCTTTTTGACAACATACGAAATAACCTTGGAGGTGTTTTTCGTGAACGCAGCAATTGGGATATACTCATTGATACCAATTTATCGGTTATTGATCCCGGAATGCGTACTGCAGCATGGATCGGGCGACTTATCGAAGGTGAAAAACTGCAGATGGTAACTGGGAATTTCAGCGGCGGACTGGAACTGTATAATGCCAATTATGCCGTAGCCCCCGCCATTCGTGAAACTGCACAGCAGCAAATGCAGATATACCCAAACCCAACTAAAGATATATTGTTTATCGAACTGCAGGAAAGCTATCTGCAAACCGTAAAACTGGAAATATATAATCTATATGCTCATAAAATATATCAACAAGTGTGTCGGGGAACAAAGCATACACAAATCGATGTTTCGTTCCTAAATCCCGGGCTGTATTTCTTAGTAATGACGACAGAAAACAGCAGGAGTCTACAGAAGTTTATTAAGCAATAAAATTTTATCGGAGTTCCGAGAAGATATCTTCTTTCTTCATGACCTCCAATGCCTTTTGCAGTGTTTCATCGATTGGAACAACCACTTGATAATAGGCATTCATATCCCAGATATTACGGGCTATTAATCCTTTTATCTGATATTTTATCAAGCTTTCCGATTTGTTAAACTGCTCTTCGTTCCATTCTACTTTTTCCTTTTCTGCCAGCTTCAAAAAGTTTTTCATCATACTTTCGTCCACTTCAAATCCATCGATAAAAGCTTGTACATCTGAAAATTGCCTGTTTAGCTTTTTCCTGTTGCTGTTGGTATACTCCAGCGTATAACGGTTTAGCACTGCTTTACGCACCAGGTTTGAGTAGTAATCGGTATAAAGTGTAGAATCCCATGGCACAAAAATATCCGGCATAATACCTCCACCACCATATACGACGCGATTTGCAGGTGTAAGATATTTCAATGAATCAATGAAATGTATGCTGTCGGCATGCACTAATTCCCCGCGCTTTTGGCGTTCTACCAAATCCCTGCGGTATGCATCTACCCCGTCCTCATATGGGCGTTGTATGCTTCTGCCTGTAGGCGTATGATAACGAGCGGTAGTAAGACGTATTACGGAACCATCCGGCATTTGGAAAGGACGCTGTACCAAGCCTTTGCCAAATGAACGTCGTCCAATAATCAGCCCACGGTCCCAATCTTGTACGGCACCTGACACAATCTCACTGGCAGATGCAGAAGCTTCGTTAATTAGTACAATCAGTTTGCCTTCTTCAAAAATACCTTTTTGCGTAGCATTGAAATTTTGGCGTGGACTATTCAAGCCTTCGGTATAAACAATGAGTTTGCCGGCATCCAGAAATTCATCCGACAACTCTACCGCAGTATTCAAATAGCCACCCGAATTGCTGCGTAAGTCAAGGACAAGGTTTTTCATGCCTTCTTCCGACAGCTTTTCCATGCTGCTGTAAAACTCTTCCATGCTGGTTTTTGAAAAACGATTTAGTTTGATATAACCCGTGTTTTCTTCGAGCATAAAGCTTGCATCAATACTGTGAATTGGGATTTTATCGCGCACAATGGCATAATCTATCAAGTCTTTACGCCCTGAACGATAAATACTTACATTTACTGTAGAGCCTTTTTTTCCTCTCAAACGCTCGGTAACAAAATTATTGTTCACTTTAGTGCCAAAAGCCTCTTCACCGTCAATTTTGATAATCTTATCGCCGGCTTGAATCCCTAATTTATCGGAAGGACCGCCGGGTACGGGAGAAACAATAAGAATGGTGTCGTTATGTAGCTGAAACGTAACGCCGATTCCTTCAAAACTACCTTCGAGCGGCTCATTCGCAGCTTCAATTTCTTTCTTTGTAAGGTAGGCTGAATGAGGATCAAGCTCTTTTAACATCTGAATTATCGCATGTTCGGTGAGCTTGGGCGTTTCCGTGCTATCCATATAATAGTTTTCAATATAAAACAATGCGGTAGCGATTTTTTGACTGGTTTCTTTTGGATCGCTTTTCATCTTTTGCCCAAAAACCATTTGAGATGATAAGAAAATAACAGCCAAAAGGCCAAAGATTTTGATTCTCATAGTATGCTAAAAATTATGTATGGTCGGCGAAACAATCACCAACAGATATTGCTTGTCAAAATTAGTAATTAAAAACGTGAAAGACCCATCCGTATTGCCGGATTCGTGTTAATCAATTTTAAAAGCCGCTCAACTGCATAAAAAAAGCCGCAAAACAGGCTTGCGGCTTGTAAAAAAGTCATTTTTGTTAGAATTCGAGCAGCTCAATCGCAGCTTGATAAATACGTTCTGTATTAGGAAGTATGGCATCTTCCAATATGGTGTTAAAGCCAACAGGCGTATAGGTGCTCCCGACTCTTTTCACCGGGGCATCCAAATATTTGAATGCTTTATCTGAAATAAGTCCGGCAATCTCGCCTCCAAATCCTCCAAATACTTTGTCTTCATGCACAACCAAGGCGCGCGAAGTTTTCTTCACCGAATTTATAATGCTTTCGGTATCGAGCGGTATCAGTGAACGTATATCTACTACCTCCACTTCAAACCCTTTTTCTTTGCTGATGCGCTCGGCAGCTTGAATTGCCATATGGGTAGTATTTCCGTAGGTGATAATGCTCAAGTGTTTTCCTTCACGGCGTACTCTTGCTTTCCCAAAGGGAACTTCGAAATCCTCCGGTACAAAAGTTTCTGCTATTGGATTGTTATAAAGAGCTTTAGGCTCCATAAACATGGTGGGTCCTTTCGAGCGCATGGCGGTACGCAATAAACCTGCAGCATCATCTGCAAAAGATGGATATACAATACGGATGCCGGGGAAGGTTGTAAGTGCTCCTTCAATGGTTTGTGAGTGATACAAACCGCCTCCGATATATCCACCGCTTGCCAAACGTATGGTGACATTTGGTGCAAAAGCACCGTTGCTGCGCCAATAATCGTGTGTAGCTTCCACAAATTGTTCCATGGCAGGCCAGAAATAATCTGCAAACTCAGCTCCTTCAACCACCACGCGTATCTTTTCATTGAAGCGGGTCATACCGTTGGCAGTCCCCATGATATAATCTTCGGCAATGGGTGCATTGAAGACACGTCCTATGCCAAATTCTTGCTGCATCCCTTTGGTCACGTTGAAAATACCGCCCTTATCTTTGTTTGCCACATCTTGTCCCCAAATATAGGTGTCGGGATTATGACGAAATTCGGCTTTAAGGGTTTCATTTAATGCTTGAATGAATTTTAACTTTGTTCCTTTGGTTTCATTATGAATGCCTTCAGGATATTTAGTGCTCACATAAGCTTCGGGAATTACAAAATCGAAAATGGATTCCGGCGAAGGATTTGGAGCTTTAATTACCTTTTTGTGTGCAGCAGAAATGATTTTACGTGCTTCTTCATCCAAGGCGTTCAGCTCTTCTTCAGTAAATTTTCCGGAATGGAGTAATTGAATTCTAAAGCGTACCAAGGGGTCGGATAAACGCACGCATTCACGCTCATTCTCATCGCGATACAACTCATGATTGTCGGAATTGGAATGCGAGTGGATACGCACACAATTTGCGTGTACGATGACCGGCTCACCATGCTTGAGGATATGCTCTCTTGCTTCAAAAACAGTATTCATCGAGTCGAATACGTTTTTGCCGTCGCAATACATAATCTTCAGGTTTTTAATCCCCTTGTAATTTT
The DNA here is from genome assembly GCA_964592175.1 of uncultured Lentimicrobiaceae bacterium. GTDB lineage: Bacteria > Bacteroidota > Bacteroidia > Bacteroidales > F082 > JALNZU01. The sequence continues at coordinate 3,820 of CAZQBU010000049.1, read as the reverse complement.
CGGCAGCTCTGCGGTTTGCAGTTTGATCCTTTTGGGGCACCGATATTCCGTATTGGTTATCTTGAAACACAAACATCACCTTGAGTTTCTCATTTGAAGCTCCGTTAATTGCCTCAAACACAAAGCCTTCCGATGTGGATGACTCGCCTTGTGAGCTGATGGCAATACCCGGTGATTCATAACGATTCATGGCGCGGGCAACACCTACTGCATGCAAAGTATGGTTGCCGGTTACGGAAGAAACATTGTGGATATTCCATTCAGGCTTGGCAAAGTGGTTCGACATATGACGACCTCCACTGGCTATATCAGTCCCTTTCGATAAACCGTTCAGTATAATTTCTTCGGCAGTAAGGCCTGCTGAAATTGCAGTAAGCATATCCCGATAATAGGGAAATAAATGGTCATGCTCGCGATTAAAAACCTGGCCCAATGCCAGTTGTATGCCATCGTGACCGGCATAAGGAGCATGGTACGACCAGCCTAATGCTTGCTTTAAATAGTTAGGGGCTTTATCGTCAATCTGACGACCAAGTGTCATAAGACTATACCACTTTTTTAGTGTGTCTTTGTCCGTATTTTCAAGAGTAAATCTTCTTTTTGTCATCTTCTAAGTAATTTAAATGCGTTTTAGCACCTTTAAAAGGATTGCAAAAATAGAAAAATTTATTTGTTTAAAATCAATCTAAATAAGATGCGTTCGACTTTTCATGCCTCAAAAGTCCTCGCATCATTTATTTACCAGCTGCTAACTTATTGGTTATAATGGCTTAAGCCTTAATGATGCAAACAAGAAATCAGCTTCATATTGAACAAGTGAACGGCTTAAATGTTTTGTGAAGTAGAATATTTGGTTTTTCTGCATTCAATGATTGAATTTATTATAACAAAATACAGATAAGTCATGAGTAAAACAATTGTATTATACGGTTCTTCGACCGGCAACACTGAAGATGTCGCAAAAAAGATAGCTAAGCTTTTAGAAGCGGATGTATCTGATATCGTATACTTTAAGATGGATCGTCTGCCAAATTATGATCAACTTATTTTGGGTACTTCTACTTGGGGTTTTGGCGATATGCAGGACGATTGGGAGGTTTTTATTTCTCAACTGGATGAAGATGCATTGAACGGCAAAACCGTTGCATTATTTGGTCTTGGTGATGGCGACAGCTATTCAGATACTTTTGTGAATGGCATGGGACAATTGTATAACAACATTAAGGATAGGGGATGTAAGCTTGTCGGTTTCACGGACCCCGAAGGATATAACTTCGATAATCCGGATGTATTGGTTGATGGTCAGTTTCCGGGCTTAGCTTTGGATGAAGACAATCAGTCAAACAAAACCGATGCGCGTATTCAAAGCTGGCTTGAAAAAATAAAATCAGAATTTTAATCGAAAGTAGCTTTGTAGTTCCTTGAGTTTTGAAAGCCGTGGCAGCAGGGTGGAGCTCTGTTAATTTTACTTGATTTTTCCGTCCTTTTTATCAAGAAAAAGGACAAAAGATATATATTGTGTGTATAAATGCTATTACTTGCATTAACCCACATCTTATCAGAATTGGGAGCCTCTGGCGGGGCTTTGCCCTGCGACCCACTTCATTTTTTTGCCAAATTGCAAAAAAAGGAAGCAAAAAAAGAATTAGGTCGCTTATAAGGCTCCTGCTTCGCACCGCTTATGGGCTTATTGCTACATGCTCTTTTTTTATTACGCTGCGCTCCATAAAAACGCAATTTCGCAATGCCCAAAGCTGTCGCTTGAATAAGCTCCTACGCCAATTAACAACAAATGCAAGGATTATATCTTTTGTATTGGCGACTGACGTCCATTCCATTACTAAAGCACCTTTCAGAACAAAGATTTTTATACATGAACAAACTAAAAACACTTGCCCTCATAACCGGGCTGGGTGCGTGAGCCTGCATGAATACGGGAGCAGCGCCCGGGTGAATCAAGAAAGCACAGTAAATCTTACAAGGCAGCCCACTTTTAGTGGACTGTTTGAGGTTATAAGGAGTTGGAAAGATGCAGGTTAAAGCTGCTTAATCCCATATGCTGAATTAAAGTATAAAATGATACTCCTTGTAACCGACGTAACCTTGTTTAGATTTACGTGCTTTCTTGAGAGCGCGGAGACCCTATTTATTCATGCTTGATTTTTCCGTCCTTTTTATCAAGAAAAAGGACGAATAAACAGCTTTATTTCATGTAAAGAATTTGTTTACAACAGAACGTCATTTATGCCTGATTTCTAATCAATTAACAATTTAAAACCGTTCTAAATAATACGCAACAAATTGAACCTCAACAAATAACAATTTCTTTAAAACCCAGCCACAAGCACTGCTGTTTTTACAGCTTGGATTTAGGGTAACTATTTTGTATATTCGCAGAGCTAATTGAACCCACTAGTTTTGCAGCTATGACGTCACAGCATTTCAAGCCTAATGATAAGAGGTTAATAGGCTATTTTGTTGAAGGCACTATCTTCATGTACAATTTTATGAGTTACCCAGCACATATATTGGATATTTATTATGGAATACCACATTTAACATCTGTACTTCCTAAAGCGATATAGATGAGAGCCACTAGTCGAGCATTTTTATTGTTTTGATTTTTAAAAAATTAATATGTAATCAATGATGTTCACAAAAAGCAAGTACCTGATTTTATTTGTAATATTTGTTTTGTTTTTACCTCGTCTTAAAAGTCAGCATAGTTTTATTTTAGAGCATGCATATGAATATGCTTCACAGCTAAGTAATCTAATCGAAACAACTGACGGACATTTTATTCTTGGAGTTGTATGCCACGATTTCAATACTTCAAGTACTAAAACGGGAAAAATAATAAAAGTTTCTCCAAAGGGAAGTATACTTACTCAAACAGACATAGGTAACGAAATTGAAATCACAACAAATATTAACCTGCATTTACATCCTGAGAATAAAAATGAATTCATTGTTACCGGCGTTTGCTTTAATCCTGTCAATACTCAGGATTCGTATATACATGTTCTTCACTTTACTGATGATATTGAATTGATTGATGAATATTATGTGCGTGTGCCGGTATATTTCGATATATTTTATTCAATAATAGACGAGAAGAACAACATCATTGCTGCGGGTTGTTATTATGACAGCAACACTAATTGGTTAAATTTAGCCATCGGTCGTATTGATGAAAATGGTCATCTTAAGGATTTTAATATGCTGGAATATGAGAATAGTCAGTACTTAAGCGATTTAATTGAAGACACGCATTATCCCGGCACCTACGGTTTAAGCATAAGCGGCTCTGTGCCAGAGGGTAACTTTACGAGTATGGAACTGTTTCTATCTATTGACAGTTTACTTACCCATACCCAAACTACACAAATACCCAGAATAACCGGGCTTGGGAATACAAATGGCCTGATTAATACTAACGGATATATGTTTGCCGGCAAGGGGTATAAGGCGGGCATATACTTATTAAATCCTTTCAAAAGTTATTTATCGGATTATTTACCGCAAACACAAGCAGGGCATGATATTTATAAATCAGTGGTCATTAAAACAGATTTGGATTTTAATGTTACACATGAAATAGTTTTTGGTGATGGGCTCAAGAGAGACTTCCCCGCACCTAAAAAAGCAGTTAGTGTATTTGTTGATAGTTTAATTTATACAGCCGGTATTAAGAATTTAATTCCTACCCAATGGCCATATCAGAATGAAGCTTCTTGGATCAGAGTTAATAAATTAGATAACGATTTAAATGTTATTTGGGAGAAATATTTTGGCGGTGATGCATATTATCAAGTGAATA
>CAZQBU010000048.1:13454-15520 GCA_964592175.1 uncultured Lentimicrobiaceae bacterium | reverse complement strand
CTCGGCGGCGATGAACGCTTGTCAAGGCAGAGATATTCCGCTTGAGGTAATCGAGTGTGGGCTGCAGGATTCAGACTGGCGTGTTCGCTCGGCGGCGATGAACGCTTGCCAAGGCAAGGACGTGCCGATTGAGGTCATTGAGCGTGGGTTGCAGGATTCAGACTGGAGTGTTCGCTCGGCGGCGATGAACGCTTGCCGAATCAACGGAATCGGGATTCCGTTAATTCGGACAACTAAGCCGCCCAAAACCGTTTATAAAAAGTGTGTTGGAGGCGTTATAATCTGCGCCTCAATTCCAGATGACGCTCAGCTCAGAGGTTTAAGGGGCAAAAAATGCAGGACTAATCATGCCATTATCACAAAAGTAATCGGGGATTATTGCGGCGAACCAGTCGGAATATCCTTTTACGACAAAACAACCACTTATTACGAAGGTGATGAGATTATAGTCGATGATTTTGATTTCAGCAACGAGGAGTGTTCGACTGGATTTCATTTCTTTTGTACGAAGGCTGAAGCGGAAAGATATTAAATAATCCTACCAAATGCACATTTTATACCGTTTTTAAGGAGGGATATTATTTTAGAGTTAAATAAAATCTATTGCGGGGATTGTCTTGAGGTAATGAAAGATATTCCTGATAAAAGCATTGATATGATACTATGCGATTTGCCGTATGGCACTACTGCTTGCAAGTGGGATTCAGTTATACCTTTTGAACTTTTATGGGAACACTATAACAGGATAATAAAAGATAATGCTGCGATTGTGTTATTTGCAAACGAACCTTTCGCGAGTGAACTAAGAATGAGTAACATCAAAAATTATAAATATGATTGGATATGGTTAAAAAATACGGTGGACGGTTTTCTAAATGCTAAATGTCGACCTCTAAAAAAGACCGAAAACATTGTAGTTTTTAGTAAAAAACAAGCTCGTGCCGGTGGCGATAATATGCAATATTATCCGATACCAAAATCGGCAACGAAAGAGAAACGGATGGAAATCAACGCAGGGCAATGTAGACCGACCAAGAAGCCTGACCTTGACAATGTCGTGAAAGTTGTAGCAGACAGCCTGAACGGCATAGCGTACAAAGACGATGCACAGATATGCTTTATCATAATAGTAAAACATTACGGCGATGTTCCACGGTTAGAAATACAAATTGAAGAATTATAGGAGGTATAAAAATGTTAAATACAAGCGTTTTACAAGGGCGGTTGGTCGCAGAGCCAGAACTCAAGAAAACACAGAACGGCATATCGGTAACATCCTTTACCCTTGCGGTACCGAGAGATTTCAAACAGGCGGGCGAAACGGTGACTGACTTTATCGACATCGTGGCATGGCGGCACACAGCGGAATTTGTGTGTAAGTATTTCAACAAAGGCGATTTAATGTTGGCGCAGGGTAGCCTGCAAACGAGAAGCTACGAAGATAAAAACGGCAACAAGCGAAAAGCGTTTGAGGTTGTGGCGGATAAGGTGAACTTTTGCGGTGGCAAAACAGAGGGCAAGGCAGACGAGTTGACAGACGAGCAGAAAAGGGCGAACCTTGACAACATTCGGTCGGCGATTGAGGATGACGAGGACTTGCCGTTTTAGGTGGGAAAAAGCTGTGCTACCGGCTGAACGGGCAGAGGGAGGAAAAAACCAATGAAAAAATTCGAATTAACAACAGAAAGCAAAATTAACTGGTTAGGTTATACCCTGTACAGAATCAAGGCTTGTATCAGCTTCACAACTTCCAACGGCGATGAAATAACTGCCGGTGACCTTGGCGGGTATGTCCAAAAAGAAGAAAACTTATCACATGGCAACAAAGCGTGGATTTCGGGCGATGCCGAGGTTTGGGGCGATGCCAAGGTTTCGGGCAATGCCGAGGTTTCGGGCGATGCCTTTGTTTGGGGCAATGCCAAGGTTTGGGGCAATGCCAAGGTTTGGGGCAATGCCGAGGTTTCGGGCAATGCCGAGGTTTCGGGCAATGCCAAGGTTTGGGGCGATGCCGAGGTTTGGGGCGATGCCAAGGTTTCGGGCAATGCCGAGGTTTCGGGCAATGCCAA
>CAZQBU010000048.1:6415-13354 GCA_964592175.1 uncultured Lentimicrobiaceae bacterium | reverse complement strand
TCGGGCAATGCCGAGGTTTCGGGCAATGCCAAGGTTTGGGGCGATGCCAAGGTTTCGGGCAATGCCGAGGTTTCGGGCAATGCCAAGGTTTGGGGCGATGCCAAGGTTTGGGGCAATGCTGATGTTTGGGGCAAAGCCGAGGTTTGGGGCAATGCTGAGGTTTGGGGCAATGCTGATGTCTTTTCTACCCGGCACATCTTAAATATAACGCCTGTCGGTTCAAGTGCAAATCCATTGACCGTATTCAGGACAAAGAACAGCGAGCTTCAAATTTCTTTTGACTGGAATTTATATTCGATTGAACAATTCTGTCAGTTTGTTGCGAAAAGCAAATGGGATGAAGTTTTGAAAAAGGTGGCGCTTGCTGCCATTGAGCTTGCAAAGCTGCACATTGATTTGTCATGACCTTATATCCACACCAAATTCAGGCGTTGGCGGAAAAAGATTAGAAAGCACGGTAATACAGGAAAGCTTATTTTAAGAAAAAGCTGCGCTATCGGCTTAACGGGCAGATGGAGCAAACATGATTAACTGGTTGATTAAAAAATACACAAAAGGATATACCGAGGTTCCTTTGTTTTGGGTTAACTTTGACTTAATTAAATATAACCAGTTCGGTGAAGAAGATTCTTGCAATGCTTATATTCATCCAGAACTAAAAGATGATAGGTTTGTACATGAGGCGCTGAAGGGAATTATCGAACATATCAGGAATAATTGTGACATGGATAGTTTTGTAAAATAAACCTATGAAACTCACATTTTGTAGGATTTTTGAAAGGATTGAAATGACTGAAATTTTTCAAGATAGAGAAGACTGGATTTTCATAGAGGATGATATTTTCAATGACGAAATCACAGATGATGAAATAAACGAGCAATTCGAGGCTTGTGAACAGTGTGATAACAAAAAATTCTTATTTCATACCTCAAATGCCCACAGGTACAACCTTCTCGATACGAGTCAAGAAAGCTGGAAACCTTCAGATAGAAACCTTTGGTTCGGACAAGATATGGACACACTGATGCATTTCTATGAGGCTTTCTGGTTGCCGAATAAGTTCTTGAATATCTCGTTGTCAGTTAAGCCTCAACTATCAAGAAATATGTTATGGTGTATTGACTGGGTAATCTTAGACCCACTTAAAGCTGAAGACCTGTGGATTGAGCAGATTGTAAAACAGTGTAAATCGGATGGCGTTCCTGTTTATGTGTTGGGTGACGGACACTATCCAAAAGAATTTCCGAAAGGATTAGAGCAATGAAAAAATATGAAGTGTTACAAGAGATTGCACTAATAGACCACATACTTTCAGAATTACCGTATCACGAAATTAGACTTGAGGCTAACTTATCCAAAGAGGGATATGAATATCTATTTAACTTGTTGAAAAAAAAGCAAGGTGCATTATTTGCACTTAGCAAAATAAGATGAGAAAACGGTATGAAATTGCTGTTTGGTGCCGAAAAAAGGCAATAGAATTACGGTTTTATGGGATTGAGGTTGAATCAATAAAATGCATACAATGAGAAACCTAAATACAATGATTTTGTTTTCGTTTACGAAGGGTCTTAATCCAGAATACGAGGCGAAACAGATAAAGGCTTTTTACAAAGAATTAGATGCGAAAGCAAGGCGAGAAAAGCTAAACCGTATTTTAAAGTTTATTAAAAAAGAAAAACACAATAGAAGGATGATTTTATGGACTTAGACGAACACGTATATTGCACAGCATGTCAAAATTATGTTTGTACTCTTATGGATGACGACGAATACAACTTACATTGCAAACATAAAGATGAGTGTTATTTTTATGACCCAGAGGATTCCAGACCTTTCAAAGAAAGACCATTCTACAAATCATCATTCTGGATTAGTTCCAGAAGTCAATAGATGTATAATTTTATCGGAGGGCATTATGGGACTATCAAGTGAAAGCATTCTTGAGGCGGAAGGTCTCAAGGCATATTCAAAGAGTATGGGCGAAGAGTTTGAACAAGAGTGGGAAAATCGTAAATTTAAGTGGTTATTTAAAAATAAAAGAAAATCTAAAATAAAAAGTAGAATTTATAAAAAATATAGATTTAAGATTTTTGATATAGTTAACAAAATATGCGAAATTGAAATTCCGATTAAAATAGAGGAAACAATAGAGGGTTTTCAATATATTGATACAATAGACAAAACAATGGAGGTTACAAAGTCTGTGAAGTAGGAATCTCGTCACTTTAGTGATGAGAGGTTCAAGTCGTAAGCAAATTATTGTATACACTTAATGTTTTGTTGACGATAATTTGTATTTTCATATATGTTTAATTCTATTGTTTCCCCATTTACAAGTTGTGTTTTTTTACCGATTTAAGCCCTTTCTAGCCGATAAAAAAGTCCCAAATATCACACAGCATTTGGGACACATCTCGTTACCAAAACTATACGGTATATATAGCGAAATATGCAATTACATATTTTTACCACGAGTTTTGACTACAATTTGCAACTTTTTCCCAGAAATTTAAAATAAAGCTTGACAAACGAATGAAAAAAGAGTATAATGTATATAGGTGGTGATGAGATGGACTTACAGGAATTATATACGATTGTGATAGCTTCGTTTGTTGTAATGTGTATGGTATTCGCATTTTCTGGGAAGACGGAAAAATATTGAATGAAATTAGAATTTTATCGATTGGAAGTGAAAATAGAATTTTAGAATTAAATAAAATCTATTGTGGAGATTGTCTTGATGTAATGAAAAATATAGACGATAATTCTGTAGACTTAACTGTTACATCCCCGCCATATGACAAACTAAGAACATATAAAGGATATGTCTTTAATTTTGAGGAAACTGCGAATGAACTGTTTAGGATTACAAAACATGGGGGGGTAGTTGTTTGGGTTGTAGGAGACGCTACTGTGAAAGGTAGCGAAACTGGAACAAGTTTCAAACAAGCATTGTATTTTAAAGAAATCGGATTCAATTTGCATGATACTATGATTTGGAAAAAACCAAATCCTGTTCCGCAATTTCCATCAATTAAAAGATACACAAATGATTTTGAATATATGTTTGTTTTTACAAAAGGACAACCAAAGACATTTAATCATTTGATGACAAACTGTAAAACAGCAGGGCGAAAACAAAATAGAAATACACATTCTGCGTTTAGTGAACAATCCGCAGATAGACCAAGAGATGTTATCACCACAACAAAGGAAACAAAAAGATTGACAAACACATGGGAAATTAGTGTGGGTGGTAAAAATAAAGAACATCCAGCAATATTTCCAGAAAAACTTGCAGAAAATCACATATTATCATGGAGCAATGAATGGGACGTAGTATTAGACCCCATGTGTGGGAGTGGTACAACTTTAAAAATGGCAAAGTTAAATAATCGCAATTTTATAGGTTGTGATACCTCTCAAGAATATTGCGATATATCACAAAAAAGAGTGGATTTATGCCAATGAAATCGTAGTTTTATCGGGACTTTAATTTTACCACCAAGTGGTGTATTTTTAGACTATAATAAACACAATTTAAAGGAGAGTATAATATGAGCCACAGTAGCAATACGAGGAAAAAACAAATCAAGCGGTGCAAGAAAGACGAGAAATACGAGTTTGTACTTAATGGTAAAAGCGTAAGATATGTCGGAAATCCAACTGGATATAAATTATTCGATATAGATTTGGAAACAAAATCATAATTTTATTGGATGGTTAGCCACACTAACCATCTTAAAAAGGGGTTTAATATGAATAAGTATTTATTTTCTTATAGAAATTCAGTGTTATACGATGAGCCTACCACTATTTTAGTGAGCGCAAAATCCCCTGAGAGAGCTTTGTATTTGATGTACGACTATAACGGAGGAAAGCTTGATAATGAAACATTTGAAAAAATAACAAAGTCAAATGATTTAACCATAGACGAGAAGATACAAATATTTGAGAAAAACACAGATGTTAAGGTTGACTATTTTGGAATTCAATATAAGGACGGAGAATTCACTAATAACTTATATTTAACGGGTGATGAGAATGAATGAAATAACTTACGATTTCGAGACATATAAGCATAGTGAGAATATGGTTTTACTCGGCACAAGCGAGGAAAAAATCTTGAGAGATATAAGCTCGTATTTATTCCCTATGTATTACAAGGCTTTCATCCGAGAGAAAATCCGCAAGGGAAGGTACGATGTCCACATTGCGACAACTTGTAAGAATGACTTACAAGATGCCAAAATGCTCTTGGTTAGAATGACGCCGCTTTGGAAATCAATTAACAAGGAGTAAACTATGTTAGCTTGGTGTACTACACATTACTATTTGACAGCTATAATTGCGGTGTTTTTGATACATCTTATGGAAGTAATAGCGTATGGAATCAAGGAATTGATTGAGCGAAGAATGCGAATGAAATTAGCCTTAAAGCTTATAGCAGATGGAAGAATGACAATGTCCGAAATAATAAGAGAATTGAAGCGGTAGTCGATAAAACCGTTCTTCTATCTGATTTTTAGGAGGCAATATGATTGACTGGTTAATTAAAAAATACACAAAAGGATATACTAAAGTTCCTTTGTTTTGGGTTAACTTTGACTTGATTAAATATAATAAAGACGGAGAAAAAGACTCGTGTAATGCTCATATCCACCCAGAACTAAAAGATGATAGTTTTATAGATGCGGCGTTAAGGGGCATTATCGAACATGTAAGGAATAATTACGACATGGATAGTTTTGTAAAATAAACCCATGAAACTGTTGTTTCATAGTGAGGATGGTATACATGTACACACTTAAAATACAGGACGGTAAATTCACGAAAAGTAATAGCGAGACACATGGTGGTGTTACCATTGGTGGCTTTACCCTTGAAACAAAAATAACATCTAAATATAAGTTTATATTTCAAGTTTTAAAAGACATATTAAAAGAATTAAAGAACCTATAAAATTGTCGTTTTATTAGCAACAAATCTTGAATTTTATCGGATGATCTATCATTAAATCTTAAATTTACATAAGCGAAAGGAACACAATGTACGACGAAGAAAGATATTACGAACTGCTATCCGAGCTTCAGTCGGATGTATCGGAACAAAATGCTCGACTAACCACCTCTAATTCATTGAATCAAATGTGGATTGGGATAAATCTACAGATAGTAGAGGGCTATCGTCAAATTGCACAAAAGACAAAATTTCTTGAAGAATACTGCAAAGGGGAATGCTGATTGTATTTTATTACAGGTGATACACATAGAAACTTTGAACATATAGAATATTTTTGCAAAAAGTTTAACACGAGTAAGTCTGACACAATGATTGTGCTTGGCGACGCTGGGCTAAACTACTGGCAAAACAATTCTGACAGAAACCTAAAGCGCAAGGTTTCAAAAATGCCTATTAAATTTTTCTTTATCCGAGGAAATCACGAAATCAGACCTCAAGATATTAGGAGCTATGAATTAGTTAAATACTGTGGCTCTCTTGCTTATGTAGAAAAAGAGTTTCCAGATTTAGCTTTCGCCGTTGACGGTCAGATATATGAGATAGATGGCAAAAAAGTTTTAACCATTGGCGGGGCTTATAGCATAGACAAAGATTACCGCTTGATAGTTGGTCATAATTGGTTTAGCAACGAGCAACTATCCGCAGACGAAATGGCAGATATTAGTAATAAATATAACGGTGAATCAGTTGACTACATTTTGTCGCATACTGCGCCAGATTCAGAAATACCATATCCTCTGCTTCCGTCTTCTCTGGGAAATATTCCCAACATAGACAAGAGTATGGAAATATGGCTAGATAAAATAAAAGAAAATGTCGGGTACGAAAAATGGTACTGTGGGCATTTTCACCTAAATTATGGTGACGATAGGTTCAGATTTATATATACTGACATATTGGAATTTAATTAAAATCGACAAGTGGAGGAGTTTTAAAATAAAAAGTAAAGATATATTATATTCAGCAGGTAATAATGACGAGTGTATGACTCCCCCCTATGGTGTTTATCCGATTATAAAATATATACCAAAAGGTTCGACGGTTTGGTGCCCCTTCGACAAGCCAGATAGCGAATTTGTGAAGCAGATATCTGAAAGCGGTTTTGATGTCACATATTCTCATATAGATGATGGGCAGGATTTTTATTTTTACGAACCAGAAAAATGGGACATTATAGTAAGTAATCCCCCTTTTACCAATAAAAGAAAAATATTTGAGCGAGCTTTGAGCTTCAACAAGCCGTTTGCACTAATAATGAGTATAGTATGGTTAAACGACTCAGCCCCAAAACAGCTCTTCAGATACAAAGATTTGCAACTTTTAATGTTTGACAAAAGAATACAGTATAATACTGACAGAAAAATAACATTTAGCTCTGCTTATTATTGTTATAATTTTTTACCAAAACAAATAATAATGGAGAATTTATAAATTTTGCCAAACCGCCTAATTGTGAGGGTTTAATCCGCTAAAATGTGAGGTGATAATCTGGAACATCCATTTTTAAAATTTCAAGATGATTTAGCACAGTACCTTGTAGATAAGTATTATCTAAAAGACTGTATGGTTACACTGCAACTATTTAGAGACGGAATAACGCCACCTATAGTCACGGTAAGCTACTCTGATTCAAGAGACAGGATAGATACTGGCGTTTTAACAACGGACTTAATGGAGAACTTTGATTTAAGTATCGAAGGAATCCGCAAAGCAATGAACCTATAAAATTCCCATTTTGTTTGAAAGGACTAATCTATGAAAGCGAGAATTATACCGAAGCAGGATGGATACTTGGAAGATGGAGTAACCGTAAAGCTTAACTATGATAAGATAAAATCGAACATACTTTATCCGAGACTTACGGACAAATATAAAAACTGGGTTGAGGAAAACAAAGATACGGTGTTTTTAAT
>CAZQBU010000048.1:2022-6315 GCA_964592175.1 uncultured Lentimicrobiaceae bacterium | reverse complement strand
ATAGTCTACTGGAAAGACGGAACTAAAACCGTTGTTAAATGCCAACCTTGCGACGAGTATTCCAAAGAAGTTGGTTTTGCAATGTGCATTATCAAAAAGATTTGTGGGAACAAAGGGAATTACAATGACTTGTTTGAAAAATGGTGTAAATAATAATTTTTATATACTATATATTGTGCTTTAATAAAACTTAAAATACAACATATGGTATACCAAATAAAATGCAAATTTTATAGGGTTTTGCAAAAAAATGGGGATAGCTTATGCTATCCCCATTTTTCTTTTATGTAGTGGTGGTTTTTGTTTCTGATGCAACTCCACAAGATTCTTTGAGTTTTTCCGCTCTGGTAGCCGCTTCAATTTTTGCAATTAGCCACGCCTCCACATTTTCAATGAGGTCTGGGAGTGAAGTGTAGACCGCTGCACCCATAATCTCGATGGCTTTAAGTTTAGCCATTTCAAGAGCCTCATCCGCGGATTCTTCTGTCCATTCGCCATTCTTTTTAAGTGTACTTACATATGTCTGCATTGTTTCTTGTACAGCGGTAATTACTGCATCGCTCGCCATATCTAAGTATTTATCCAGCTTTTCATTCTTTGTTTTTGTTTTTATAAAATCTACTATCGCGTTCATTCCTATAACCAAAAGAGGAATTAAAACCGATGAAAAGATTATCGTTATAATACTACCCACATCTAAGGTAGCTAAAAACTCATTCATAATATCTCCTTTTATTTCAATATCGTTAACATGACGGCACTGACAAGCGCAACCACTATAGCTGTACTTGCGCTTTGTTTTATTGTATCCACAAATCTCGTTGGTCTTGAGGTTATCGTATCCACACTCTTTTCAAGTCTTCCAAGCATCGTAAAAAGGTTTTCTAAACTTGAATTTGTTCTTGTTTGACACTCCTTTATTGATGCAATTTCTGATTTCATGTCTTTTACATCTACTTCCACTTTAGCTATTCGCCATTCAACCAATTTTTCCTCTTCTGGCATTTTTGTGCACCCCTTATCTTGTTTTAGTAGTTATTTGTTAAATCTTATCGGCATAGGACAACCTTAAATTCCTTCTCTCCCATGTTTTCCGCTCCTTGTCTTGTTGTAGTTGATTTTTATGTGGGCGGTAATGCGTATTTTTCCGCTTTTAATGCCCACACGTCGCCTAAAGGGTTATAAAATCCTTTGATAAGATGCGTCCCTGCGTCAAATACATGAGGTGTTCCGTCTTCCCACCAAACTGCTGTGTTAAATGATATTGTTGCGAGTTGACTGGTAACATGGATTAAAAGCTCAAATTCGCCGCAAAACCCAATTTTAGGATTATCGGGAAGATTATATAAGCGGTAATCCAGCACAATATCCAAGTTCAGAATATAGGGCTTAATCTTATCGACTTCTTGAGAATAATATTCATATCGTCTTGGTGATATAACAGGCACCGCAAACTCAGCTATATCTGTTGCAACATTCAAAGCAAGAGATTTATTGGCTGTGCTCGTTCCATTCGCAACTGCAAATAGTGTATCAGTATTCGTTTCGCCAAACTTGCCAACAATGGTCGAACTAGCGTGTTTTGCATTGGTATACCTGCCAAAAGATGCGGATGCAGCGCCACTCGCTGTTGTTCCCTCTCCGTTTGCGGTTGCGGCAAGGGCACTCGCCGTTGTTCCGTATCCGTTTGCGGTTGCGGCATCGCCACTCGCCGTTGTGTTACTTCCGTTTGCGGTTGCGGCAGTGCCACTCGCCGTTGTGCTAATTCCGTTTGCGGTTGCGGCATCGCCACTCGCCGTTGTGTTACTTCCGTTTGCGGTTGCGGCAGTGCCACTCGCCGTTGTGCTAATTCCGTTTGCGGTTGCGGCATCGCCACTCGCCGTTGTGTCAATTCCGTTTGCGGTTGCGACACTGCCACTCGCAGTTGTGTCAATTCCGTTTGCGGTTGCGACACTGCCACTCGCCGTTGTGTCGTATCCGTTTGCGGTTGAAAAATAACCTGTCGATTTGCACCATAAAGATTTGTCATTATCAACGCGTTCCCAACTACCATTGAACTCGTACAATCCCGCCTTGTTCATGGAATATGGCGTTTCCGAAAAGTAAGTCCCGCCCAAAGAGTTTGCCTCTATAAAAGTCCCGTCTAAATTCGGTAAGTCTGTATAGCTGATAGATTCGTTTTTGATTACAACATCATCTACAAATTCAACGGCACTCCAGCCTTTTAGTATTGTTAGTGTTTCTGATATAATCTCATTTTCAGCATAATGCCATTGTTTAACTGTAACAATCTGACCGTCTGTTATTTTTGCCTCTATCGTGAATACAGGATGCGATAACTCTGTTGTGTTTAATGTTAATGTTATTGCGCCATTATCAAATTCAGATTCACTATGTATTAAAGTAACCTCAAAATCAAAATCAAGCGGAATCTGGGGGTTGACAAACAAGTCGTATTCTATATCAGCTTCAAAGTCCGATTGTTCTTGTGTGATAACCTCGTCATTTTGTACAAGGGCGATTGTTCCATTTTCTGGCAAGTCCGAAAACTTTTCAACGGTTTCATATACTTCTGCGAAAACCCCATCGTCTCTTAAAAAATTAGATTGTGTTGGAACCTCTGGGTATTCGGCAGATAGCTTTGACAGCAGTTCCGTATAAATCAATTTTGCAGATGCATACTGTTCATCTGTGCTATTCGAATTAATCGAGGTAACTTTGTTTGAGTTTAATTCGTATCCGCTTAAATCTATTAGCGACACATCAGCTAATATACCAGTATCCACACCATCTACAAACCAATTTCCGTTTTCGCCTATTTCTGGTGTTATTCCATTCAGTCCGTCTTCACCGTCTGTAGCTGGAACATAAACGATATTTAGTAGTCCATCAACCAGCTCAAAATCCCATTCATCCCCAGCGGTAAAAGTGCCCATCATTACTGGATAGTTGGCGATTAACTGCTGTAGTTCTACCATTAAACCGCCTACATTTTCGTCGAGTAGAACTGCATCGCCATCGACGCTTTCGCCTACAAGTCTTGTAATAACTGGACTTTTGGCTATTTTATCTATTGTATCTCCAGTCATTGCCCACGCGGTAACTTGAAATTTAAGTTGACCGAAAACCATTACATCTTGCCAAGGCGATACCACCACATAGCCACCATTTTGTTGAATGTTACCAGAAGAAATAACATCACCATTTTGAGTTTGAAACTCAACCGTATAATGGTCTATGTCATCGGAAATTAATTCCGAGGGGAGTTTTATATTCAAGTTTGTAATCTTATGCTCGCCGTCATATCCGATAATTGTATCTAAAAAATATTCGTTTCCGCTAATTGTAACCTCGCGTATTTTACTCACTCCTTTCAGGCGATTTTGTTATTTTTGTAAATCCCAATAAAAGATAAATTTTATAGGATAAATAACTAAGTATAATGTTTTTTTCATGGCGTATACCTCGATATTATAGCCCATTTCCCACTACTATAACATACAATTTCTATTGCGGTGCCGCCATCTATTATTATGTCGTCCTCCCCATCTATAGTTTCATCTAGATATGGATTAATTGTAATTTCTGCGTCAACAGATTTTATTGTATATTTTTTACCAACGGCAGAATGAGGTAATACCACTGTATACATTGGATTTAGCCACCCGTCGCAAAATACAATTTCATCAGATTCTAATATGTTGTACGAGTCCTGCACAAGTTTTACGGCTGCGCTACCCCTGCTCCCCATTACATATTCGGTAGTCGCAAACTTTCCAGAATTATCCCCCGCCGCTTGTGTAACCCCGAATACATCTATTGTCCAAGTAGCCTTATCTCTTTCTACATTCAGGGCTAGGGATTTATTATCTACACTAGTTCCGTTTGCAACCGCAAATAAAGTATCCTCTGTTGTCTCGCCAAATGTGCCAAAAATGGAACCAATAGAATTATCCTCTATTACAGTGGTGGAGTTTCCCGCCGCAAATGAATAATTTCCTTTTGCTCTCGTCAAAACCCCACAAGAAAACGATGTTGCCCCCGTCGCTTGAGTACTAAATCCACAAGCAAAACTATTATCCCCTATCGCATTGTTAGATATATTAATTGCGAAACATCTGTCCCCCGTCGCATTATTCCCGTATCCAAACGCAGAGGAATTTTCGCCAATTGCTGTAGTGCCCTCCCCAAATATTCCTGCAATTTCACCTTGGACAAAAGCAGTTGTAGCAAGTTTTGTGGAACTGTCGCCAGCGGTAGCCGTAATTCCAACTGCTGGGTCTGTGCCATTTG
>CAZQBU010000048.1:0-1922 GCA_964592175.1 uncultured Lentimicrobiaceae bacterium | reverse complement strand
CGTAGAATTGGAAAGTTCAAGGGCAAATGCCCCAACTGCAACATTGTCATATCCAGTTACATTGTCGGAAAGGGCGTCCCTGCCAATCGCCGTGTTTCGATAGCCAGTAGTATTGGCTCTCAACGATAGCGCCCCCACGGATGTGTTTGACATTCCAGAGGTTAGCGAATTTAATGCATATGTCCCTACCCCAACGCAATATTGAGATGAGCTTCCTAATCCAGAAGCGTATCCGAGGTAGGTATTTAAAGAGGTGCTCGAAAAATCTTTCACCTTTGCCCAAACCGCTTTTCCAGAGGGATATTCACCGTCTGTCGATGAAGCGGAAATAGATGTTATCTTGTTATCCGTGTGTTCGTAATTTGTTAAATCGAGAACATCTATTGCCGCTTGAAACGCCGCAACCTGAGCATCAAATATATTAGTTTCTAAAGCCTCAGCTTCCGTTTCCCCGTTTATCCCCTTGGCGACTTTAAGCATAACTCTTTCGGTCTGCCAGATGGGGCTTACGCCCCACCAGCCAGTTTGGTCGGAAACCCAAGTACTCACAAAGTAAAAATTATTCGCGTCTATTTTTCTCACATCGTATGTGCCGTTATAATTAGTTGTACCGCTTATAACTACGCCAGTTGTGACTCCACTATCCAATCCGTGATTCGCGGATGTAGCTTTTACTGTGCCAGCAACCGTACTTCCATAATCAGAAAATGCAGTTATAACGTTAGCGGTAGCAAATTTAATAGATGCGTATATATACCCATAGTCTTTGGTTTCATTTGCGGTAATAGGCAATGAAATTGTTATTTTATCGCCTACGGTGGATTTTGTCACCATAGTTGAATAGCTTGCCCCACCATTAGGAGCACTTCGTTCTATTAATGCCCAAGCCGAATAGTCATTTAAGTCGATTGCACCCTGTATTCTATCAATACTAAATTCAAGTGTCTTAACAAGGTTATCTCCAACTACGCCTATTTCATTGTCGCCTCTGCGCATTACTGGTTTATTCCCAACAACAGTTATCAAAAACTACCACCACCTTTCTTTTATTATTTATCATTTTGGTTTCTTTTCTAGCGCATTGATGCGTTGTTTTAGTGCATCATTTTCAGATGAAATTTCCTGTATTGCCTTCCACGAAAGAGACAGCATGGCGTATATATCTACGCCATTTGACGCCGATATTTCCTGAGGTGTCTCTCGTTCCAATACAAGTCCAATATGCTTATTTTTTTTACTTTCATTTTTCATATCATATTCATAAATTATGGAATTATTTATAATATCAACGGCGTTTTTATCAGATTTTGCTATATTTTTCTTGTATTCTTCTTTGGATGATTGTACAAATCTTCCGAGGCAAGTTACCTCATATTGTGAGGTTCCTGACGCGTAGTTCATTGAAAATCCAGCTTGCGGAACTCCATATGTGTTTCTATTATTCCCCATATACATTACACCGCTGTCATTTCCGAGAATTCTGATGGTTCCGCCGCTGTTATATATTTCGAGCACCCTATCTGGTGTTTGATTTGTATCTTCTACTACAATTCCATAGTTTGGGTTGAGTTTTATAGTGCCTCCACTAGATGGAATAGTTATACTTCCACCAGTAATTGTTGCATCCGATGTTACTATATTTCCAGATGTACCAATGTAATTATTTGCATTTTTATATATCTTTCCATCTCTAATGGTTAAACCGCTCGTATTGTCCCCTATATATGTGCCGTTGTTAATAATGCTTCCAGTTTTGAGCGTGCCTGTAATTGTCGCATTGGTACAAGTTAAAGCACCAGCTTTACTGACATAAAATGGGGCGCTTGTAGGCGCTTCTGCCCCACACCAAATAGCAAAAGATGAGTAAGAAGAGCCATTTAAAGCAACTCTTGTCGCCCCAGAGCCAGAATATAAATATTTAT
>CAZQBU010000047.1:0-15923 GCA_964592175.1 uncultured Lentimicrobiaceae bacterium | reverse complement strand
GGCAAGGTCGTGCTCTACCAACTGAGCTATTTCCGCTTATCAGTTTCAGGCTGCAAAAATACATAAGTTTTACGGATTGCAAAACTTTTTTGAAAAAATTATTTAATTTTTGATATAAATTGATGTATTTACCTACTTTCCAAGTAGTTTTCGTATCTCGTGAAGCTTAAATAAGGCTTCTACCGGCGTGAGCGTGTCAATATTTGTATTGAGAATATCTTCTTTTATCTGCAATAAGAGGGGGTCGTCAAGCTGAATGAAGCTAAGTTGAAAGTCGCCCGTTTTGGAAGCACCAGCTTTTTTAAATGCTTCATCCGAATGTGTTTTCTCGAGCATTGCCAGCAATTTGTTGGCACGGTCAATCACTTTGCGTGGCATGCCGGCAAGGGTTGCAACATGAATCCCGAAGCTGTGGGCGCTGCCTCCTTTTTTAAGCTTGCGAAGAAATACAATCTTATTGCCGCTTTCTTTCACCGAAACATGGTAATTCTTGATGCGTTTAAAGGAAGCTGCCATTTCATTTAGCTCATGGTAGTGCGTGGCAAACATTACTTTGGCTCGGTAGGCCGGATGCTCGTGCAGGTATTCGGTAATTGCCCATGCAATGCTAATGCCGTCGTAGGTGCTGGTGCCGCGTCCAATCTCATCCAATAAAATCAGGCTGCGTGATGAAATATTATTTAAAATACTGGCAGTTTCATTCATTTCTACCATGAAGGTGCTTTCGCCTGATGAGATATTATCACTTGCACCAACCCGCGTGAAAATCTTATCTACTATTCCGATATCGGCAGATTTTGCCGGAACAAAACTACCCATTTGTGCCATGAGTACAATAAGTGCTGTTTGTCGGAGCAAAGCAGATTTTCCCGACATATTTGGTCCGGTTATCATGACAATCTGCTGCTTTTCGGTATCCAAATACACATCATTTGCCACATAATATTCGCCGGGAAGCATTTGTTGCTCAATAACCGGATGCCTACCGTCTTTGATATCAAGCACAAAGCTGTCGTTCATCACGGGTTTTGTATAATTGTTTCGCAAAGCAACTTGAGCATAGCCTGCTAAACAGTCAATACGAGCTATGATTGTCGCGTTTTTTTGAATAGGGACTACAAACTTTGACACATCCGTTAAGAGTTCATTGTAAAGCTGGATTTCAAGGTCCAGCATACGCTCTTCTGCACCGAGGATTTTTTCTTCATACTCCTTCAGCTCTTCGGTAATATATCGCTCACTGCCTGTCAAGGTTTGTTTACGATGCCATTCTTCAGGCACTTTTTCTTTATGTGCATTTGTTACTTCAAGATAATATCCGAACACATTATTAAAGCCCACCTTTAGGCTTGTTATTCCGGTTCGTTCTATTTCCCGTTGCTGTAGCTTTTTCAGATAATCTTTTCCTGAGCTTGCCAGCGAGCGCAGCTCGTCCAATTCCGCTGAAATCCCGTTATTGATAATGTTCCCTTTATTGAGTACGGCAGGGGCTTCGCTTTGTAACACACGTATAATTTGTTGCTTAATCGATTGGCAGTCTTCGATTCCGGCAATACTTTCTAGCAATATGGCTGAGTCCACCTTGTTACAAAGCGCTTTGATTTGTGCAATCTCTTCAAGCGAACGCGCAATTTGTAGCATTTCACGCGGATTGATCTTTCCGAGTGCCACCTTAGATATAAGGCGTTCGAGATCACCAATTTGTTGTATGTGTGCTTGTAGCTGATCAAGCAGCTCCCGTTCATTCACAAAAGTTTCAACCAGCTGCTGGCGCTTTTCGATGTCTTTTTTATTCTTTAAGGGAAGTGTTATCCAGCGTTTTAACAAGCGACTGCCCATTGGTGAAACGGTATGGTCAAGCACCTGCACCAAGGTTTTTGCTCCGGGATGAGGTGAATACAGCAGCTCTAAATTTCGAATGGTAAATTTATCCAGCCATACAAATCTGCCCTCATCAATACGTGAAATGCCGGCAATATGGCTGATGTTTTCATTGTGTGTCTCCAGTAGGTAATGAAGTGCGGCGGCGGCAGCTTTAATGCCTGATTGCAACTCTTCGATACCGAAGCCCTTGAGCGAGTTGGTAGCAAAATGAGTACATAGTTTTTCGTAGGCAAAATCGGAGCTAAATACCCAATCATCAAACACATTAATATAATAGCGTTCGCCAAATTGCTCAACAAACTGTTTGCGTTTACTTCGTTGAATCACCACTTCACTAGGCTGGAAACTCTGCATCAGCTTATCAATATATTCTGTATTTCCTTCGGCTATAAAAAACTCGCCTGTAGAAATATCCAAAAATGAAATTCCACTATGCGTCTGTCCTAAATCGAGTGCAGCCAAGAAGTTGTTTTCTTTTTGGCTCAGCACATTATCATTGTAAGCGACACCCGGTGTAACAAGCTCCGTCACACCACGTTTCACAATCTTTTTTGCGGTTTTGGGATCTTCGAGCTGGTCGCAAATGGCAACCCTGTGACCGGCTTTTACCAATTTTGGAAGATGGCTGTCGAGTGCATGATGGGGGAAGCCAGCTAGCTCCACGGAAGCAGCGGCACCATTGGCTCTTTTAGTTAAAACAATACCTAAAATTTCAGATGTTTTAATAGCATCGGAGCCAAAAGTCTCATAAAAGTCGCCTATACGAAACAGTAAAATGGCATCAGGGTAGCGTGCCTTGATGCTGTTGTACTGCCTCATGAGCGGCGTTTCACCAACTTTTTTCTGCTTTCCCATAAATTCTTCCTAATTCTTCCATGCAAATATACACAAGCTTAGCTGATTTTTGCCCTATTTTCTCCAATATACACCCCTAAATATTTCCAATAAAAACAGTTTTCAATACTTTTGTAAAAAAAATACTATGAAAAAGCTTTCATTGGACGAATTGGGGAGAATGACGATAGCGGAATATAAACAATCACCAAAATTACCGATAATTATTGTATTGGATAATATCCGCTCATTGAATAATATCGGCTCATTTTTTCGTACTGCCGATGCTTTTGCTGTTGAATCAATTTATTTATGTGGCATTACGGCTTGTCCGCCTCATCGCGACATTCATAAAACCGCTTTAGGAGCAACAGACAGTGTCAGCTGGGAATATTTTGAAAATGTGGAAGATGCAATTCATAAATTGCGAGATAATCAATATGAGATAATTTGTGTGGAACAAACCGATAAGAGTGAATTACTGCAAAACTACGAGCCAAAACAAAAAATAGCTTTGGTATTTGGGAATGAGGTGGATGGTATTAGTGATGCAGTTATTTCAGTTTGTGATAAAGCCATTGAGATTCCACAAATTGGGACAAAGCATTCCCTAAATGTGTCGGTTTGTGGCGGCATTGTTTTATGGCATTGTTTTAACTTTTTGTCCTTGAAAGTAAAATAAGAAATTGCATTTTGAATGCACCTTGAAAATTTGGGTAATATTTAAAAAAGTAGATGTTTTTTTTAAGATATCTTTAGAAACTTATCTTAAATACTAAAAAAAATAGTGTTTTTCTTTGCTTTTCGCGTGTAAAGTTGTAATTTTATCCGCTATAAAACTTGTTATACACTTATTTTTTAATAATTTTGCGGCTTAATAGACAATTTGTGTTTATAAATTTACTGTTGATATAGAATATTTTAATAAATATACATTACCAAATCAGACCATTATGAAGAAAAATCATTTACTCTCTGCAATAGCATTATTATTAATGCTGGCCATGGTACCTTTACAGTTCTTCGGACAAACAGAGGATCAGGGCAAAGGAAAAACAAAAGCAAGCTTTACTCCCCACCTGTTTTTACAGGCTGACGGAGGACTCAGCCTGTATCATGGCGACATGAACGAATACGGCTTTGCACCGGATCCAAGATATTATAAACTGAACTTAAATGGAGCTATTGGATATCAGTTTGGATCAGTAATCGGTTTATACGGAAAAGTTGGTTTTGGAAGACTTGCCGGTGAAAAAGAGTGGAGACAAGCTAAATTGGAGGAAAATAAATTTATTGATGGAAACATAAACCTTTCTATCAATTTAGTAAACCTCATTTGGGGATACAATCCTGATAGGGTGTTTACATTTGCTCCTCACTTTGGTTTTGGACAAATGAACTGGTCATCACGTACCGTTGATTTAGTTACCGGAGCTTTAATTAAAGAAATTGGTGTGGATCCTGACGGAGAAGAAAAAGGTTGGCTGGGTAATAGAGCCAGTGCCTATACTATTCCAATCGGAGCCGACTTAAACTTCAACGTTTCCGAAAAAGTAGATCTTTATGTGGATTATACATTTAACTTTGTTGATTCAGATAATGTAGACGGTTTTAAGGATGACAACTCATCAGAACTTCACAAAAGAGAAGGAGAAGTACTGAATGATATGTACGCACACTTAAACCTTGGATTGCGTTACAAATTCATCAAAAGCAGTGTAAAGCCAATGGCTGACAACTTTGGAGACGTAATTTTGGAGGTGATTCCGGATCCGCTTGTTGAACAAGGCGATTCCGTAGAAGTAACTATTAAAGGAACCTTCCCTCCAAAATACTTCAAACGCAATGCAGTGATGAACTTCACTCCTGTACTCACTTATGATGGCGGATCAGTTGTGTTCCCATCAATGAATTTTAAAGGTGAAGATGTATCAGGTGATGCTCAAATGATAAATTATCACAATGGTGGCACATTTACCTATACATATAAATTCCCCTATGACCCCGCAATGAATGTGAGCGAATTGGTTGTAGCTCCTATGGTATATGCCGCAAAAGTAATTGAAAATACAGATCGTGAGTCCGTACAGAATTACGAAAAATATTATATGGCTGACCAAAGACATCTTGCTGATGGTGTAATTTACACTTCAAAACGCATGGATGATAAGATTGCAACTTCTACCGCAGCACACGGATATGAAAAAGTGACCATCATTTCAGAAGATGCCGCAATTTATTATCAAGTAAATCTGCACGATCACAACAGAAACCTTCCTTTGAACAGAAAGAAAGAAAATGCTGACTTACTGAGAGATGTTACCAAAAATATCGAAAAAGGATGGGAAGTAAAAGACATTACAATTGCAGGATGGGCCTCACCCGAAGGTGAAGAAACATTTAATAACGGACTTTCAGATCGCAGAGCCAAAACAGCTCAAAGATATATGAATACCGAGCTTACAAAACTGTTGAGAAACAAGAAGATTGAAGTTGCATTTAACAATGTGAATGAAGTTAAATATGAGTTAAGCGCAAATGGTCCTGATTGGAATGGTTTCATGGCTGCTGTTGAAGCTTCTTCAATAAAAGACAAGAATGCAATCTTGAACGTTGTTCGTTCGGCTAGCCCTGCAGAACGCGAAAGAGAAATTCGGAATATGATTTTAATTTATCCTGAATTGGATAAAGACATATTGCCGGCATTACGTCGTGCAATGATTAGTGTGAATACATTCGAACCAAAGAGAACGGACGATGAGATTGCTACATTAGCAACCAGCAATCCCGAAGAACTCGCATTGAATGAATTACTTTATTCTGCTACGCTGACTGAAGATTTACAAACTCGTAAACTTATTTATGCCAGTGCAATGGAATTACACCCCACTTGTCCACGTGCGGTTGTGAATGCTGCTGAAGTTGAACTGCTGCTCGGAAATGTTGCCGCTGCTCAAGCATTGCTTGATAAAGCTGCAGGAATGACCGATAAATCACCCGAACTCTATAACAATATGGCTGCCATTAATATCTTAGAGCGTGATTTTGTAAAAGCTGAAGCAAATCTTAACAAGGCTAAAGGTCTTGGTGGTGATGTAGATTACAATATGGGTATGGTGAACATATTCAAAGGTGAATATCCGAAAGCCGTTAGCCAAATGGTTTCCGATAAATGTGATTACAACCTCGGTCTGGCACAATTATTAAATCAAGACTATGCAGCTGCAAAAGCTACATTGGATTGTGCCCCTGAAACTGTAAAAACTGTTTATCTGAAAGCTGTTCTCGCTGCTCGCCAAAATGATGCAGCTGCATTATACAGCAACCTGATTAATGCAATCCAAAAAGATGAGTCTTATAAGAAAGTAGCAAGATGGGATCGTGAGTTCATTGACTTCTTTAATGAGCCTGACTTCCAAGCTATCGTAAAATAATAGACATATTTTTATATGTAAAAAAGGCTGTACGTCAAACGTGCAGCCTTTTTTTTCTTTGGTAAATTTATAAAATATTAAAAGGTAAACCGATGAAGCCCCAAGGGATATGGCTTACTGATAATATCCAATATTTTTTGATAGTCTTCCGGCTTTTCAATAAAATCAATGCTGTTTGTATCTAATAAGAGGATGCGCATATCGCTTTGCTGTTTGAAAAACTCAAAATAACCTTGTTGTATTTTATCCAGATATTCATCTTTGATGTCGAGCTCGTAGCTCCGTCCCCGTTTCCGAATGTTCTCTTGTAATTTATCAACCGGTAGAAATAAATATACCAATAAATCAGGTTTTGGAAGGTTTTGACTGATGAAGTTAAAAAAGCGTGTGAATAAGTTTAACTCGTCAACCGGAAGTGTTTTACGTGCAAAGATTAAAGACTTCACCATATAATAATCTGAAATGGTAAACGACTTAAATAGATCTTGAGTGCCAAGTTGATCTTTCAGCTGTTGAAAGCGCGATGCCATAAATGACATTTCAAGCGGGAATGCATACTTCTCCTGGTCCTTGTAAAATTTTGGCAAAAATGCATTGTCTTCAAATTGTTCCAAAATCAGGCGTCCATTGAAGTCTGCCGCAATTTTACTTGCCAATGAGGTCTTGCCGGCACCTATTGTACCTTCTATCGCAATGAAATTATAGGGTATCATGGAGCAAATATACGGATGAATTGCTTTTTATGGTACGCTTTTATAAAGTTTTACCTCTGAAAAATCTGTCAATGCCTCGAATAGCTCATGCTGTGATTGTTGCAAGATAGGATGGATGAAGTCGGGCATAATTTCAACAAGAGGTGCAAGGGTAAAACGGCGGAGATGCAAACGCGGATGAGGTAATGTCAAGCTGCTGCTTTCTACAATCAAATTATCAAAATAAAGTATGTCTAAGTCTATGGGGCGCGAAATATATCCTTTTTTGTAAATACGTCTTCGCCCTAAATTGCGTTCAATACCAAGTAGTTTACTAAGCAAATCTTCTGCACTGAATCGATATTCAATGACAATAACTTGATTTAAAAAAGGCGGCGCATGAAAACCCCATGCCTCGGATTCATAAATTGAGGATTTCAATAGTATAGCTTCACTGATTTCTTGGATTTTGTGTGTGGCTTCTTGTAGTTTTCGCTCGCGATTACCCAAATTGCCTCCAAGTAATATAACTGCCCTATGATGTTGTAAAGAATGCATCTGTCGGTCTTGTTCCTTATTAAACTTGAATCAAAATTAGTGATAATTCCTTAAATTATATATCTGTCATTTTGCATAGCTTGAATTATATAAGGTGTTTATTTTTTAATAAGCTTTTTGAACAGCGCAAAACTATCTATTGTTTTGTAGCTGAAATTCTTGAAATAAAAAGAATTTTTTAGATTCTGCAATAAAAATCCGTAAGATATGTACTTTTGCATTTATACAATTACGGATTTGAAGTAAAAATCGACTAAATAAATCATTGCAATGAAACAATTCTTTAAATTTTTATTTGCCTCATTCTTGGGGACTTTATTAACCTTGGTAGTATTGTTTTTTCTTTTTATAGGAGCACTTACAGCTTTAGTAACTGTTGGTCAAAAAGATCAGTTGAAGTTAAAAGAAAATACTGTTTTGGTAGCTAATTTTAACACGCCTGTTCCAGATCGAACTGCAAAAAATCCATTTCAAAATTTTGATTTTGGCAGTTTTAAATCCACCAGCTCGATTGGATTAAATGATATTTTGAAGAATATTGAAAAATCAGCCGATGACCCTAATATTTCAGGTATCTATTTAGATTTGTCGGAACTTTCTGTTGGTATGGGAAATCTGGAGGAGATTAGAAATAAAATGTTAGCCTTCAAAGAGTCAGGTAAATTTATTGTTACTTATTCCGAAGGCTATAGTCAAAGTGCCTATTATCTGGCTTCTGTTGCTGATGAAATTTACCTTAATCCTGAAGGGTCAGTCTTGTTTAAAGGCTTAATGAGCCAATCTTATTTTTTAAAGGATTTGCTTAAAAAGCTCGAAATTGATGCTCAGATTATTCGTGGACCTGACAATAAATTTAAAAGTGCGGTGGAGCCTTTTATGTATGATAAGATGAGCGATTCGAACAGAGAACAAACGCAACAGCTACTAAACTCGGCTTGGGAAAGCATGCTTCAAGCTATATCAGCAAGCAGAGGCATTGAGATTAATGAGCTGAACCGTATTGCGGATGAGCTGGAGATTTCAAATGCAGAGGATGCCTTAGGCCTCGGATTTGTGGATAAGCTTGTGTATAAAGACGAACTTTTGGAAATAATTAAAGAAAAAACCGGACGTACGGAAAAAGATAAGATTGAAACTGTTTCTATTGCAAAATATAGCAGCGTTAAAGAAGTAAACCCATCTCGTGGCCGAGATAAGATTGCGGTTATTTATGCAATTGGTGAGATTAGTGGCGGGAATGGTTCCGAAACTGCCATCGGTTCGGAAGCTTTATCGAAAACAATTCGTAAAGCACGTGAAGACGAGAAGGTGAAAGCTATTGTAATGCGAGTTAACTCGCCCGGTGGTAGCGCATTGGCATCGGAAGTGATTCGTCGTGAAGTAGAGCTGGCACAAAAGGAGAAACCTTTTATTGTATCTATGGGTAATGTGGCTGCGTCGGGTGGATATTGGATTTCGACCAATGCCGACCATATCT
Source organism: uncultured Lentimicrobiaceae bacterium (assembly GCA_964592175.1). Classification (GTDB taxonomy): domain Bacteria; phylum Bacteroidota; class Bacteroidia; order Bacteroidales; family F082; genus JALNZU01. Next base: position 7,044 of record CAZQBU010000047.1, on the reverse strand, counting down.
TTGCCGACCCGACGACCATCACCGGTTCTATTGGCGTATTTGGTGTAATACCTAATTTAAAAGGTTTATTTAATAATAAACTTGGTATTAAATTCGATCAGGTGATGACGAATAAAAACTCTGACTATATCAATGTGATGGAGCCTTTGTCAGATTTTCAACAACAAAAGATTCAAAATGATGTAGTGAGAATTTATGATGATTTCACTTCATTGGTCGCCAGAACACGAGGATTGCGCCAGTCGTATGTGGATAGCATCGGACAAGGACGAGTGTGGACCGGAGTTGATGCACTTGAATTGGGCTTAGTGGATGAATTGGGTGGCATTGAAAAGGCAATTGCTTTTGCGGCAGATAAGGCAGGACTTACCGAATATAAGTTGTCGGAAATGCCTGAAGTGAAAGATCCTTTTCAACAATTAATGGATGAAATGGGTGGACAAAGTCGAGCAAGAGCATTGCTTAAAAAAGATTTAGGCGAATATTATGAATATATTGAATATATCAATAACAGCTTGAATATGTCAGGAGTTCAGGCTCGTATGCCGTTTTACATACATATTCAGTAAGCAGTGAAATACTGAAACAAACAAAGGGGAACTGGTAATTAAAAGCCAGTTCCCCTTTGTTTTTATATAAGCTTAGAAAGACTAAAAGCCTTTTAGACCTTGCAATAAGGATTTATACAATTCTTTTTCACTAAGTCCATATTTATGACCGGGAAGCATATTTACCCAATCGCCATATACCGCATTTGGCAATACAATCCATCTATCTCCGAATTTATCGTGATTATCAAGTGTTTGCTGCATGCGTTGCTCGGGGACATTTGTTTCAAATATGCCATCAAAATCGCCTAAATTATCACCAATAAGTAGAATTATCTCATGGCTTTCGGTGATTTTATTTCTCCGGCTTTGCTTTTCGTTGAGCTCTGTCTTCAAGAATAAATGTGCGTCATCGGCAAATGGAAATCCTTTTTCTTGAAGGTTTTTCAGTGTTGCTTCTCGATATACTTCTCGACGATTGCTTACATAAAACACTTCTACGCCTTTGGCTTCAGCCGATTTCAAAAAATCAAGGCTACCCGGGATAATAATTGCGGAAGCTTTATACATCCATTCGTCCCATCGTACCGGATACGAAAAGCCTTTTAGTATTCCTTCGGCTTCGTAGGGGCTGTTGTCCAAAACAGTTTCGTCTATATCTACGACTACGGCAAGCGGTTTGTTGTAGGTTTTTTGCAAATGCTCCTGCATACGAAGCTCGGCTAAATTGTATGCTTGATAGCAAAGCGCCTGAAATTCAGCTGCTTGCTGCTGGTACAATGTGGAATACAAGAGCGGATGCATGCCCTGATTTAGTTTTTTGCTTTGTGAGCATGAGCTGAATCCTATTGTGATGATTAAGCTGATAAACAGTATGTTACGAATATGTTTCATGATGATTTATTTTAATAACAATTTGCTAAAATAAGAAAAAGCCGGAGGTCGTCCGGCTTTTAAAACAACAAAACACAAAAACTGATTTATTTTGAGTAGTCCATTGACTCCAATCGTTTGTATTGTTCATAGCGCCATTTGGCATCTTCTTCGGCCATTCTTCCAAGCTCTCCTGCTTCTTTCGGGAAGCTAGCTTTTAATGAAGAATAACGTACTTCACCGTTAATGAAGCTTTGGAATTGTCCCCAATCCGGCTCTTTTGAGTCAAGTTGGAAGGGGTTCTTTCCTTCTGCTTCAAGAAGTGGGTTGTAACGATACAAGTTCCAGTATCCGGCTTTTACCGCTAATTCCGACTCGTATTGTGATTTTTCCATTCCCAGTTTTAATCCATGATTAATACATGGTGAGTATGCAATAATTATTGATGGTCCGGGATATGCTTCAGCTTCTCTCAATGCTCTGAAGAACTGGCTTTGGCTTGCTCCCATGGCTACTTGTGCTACATAAATGTATCCATACGACATCAGCATGGCTCCAAGGTCTTTTTTCTTAACCCGCTTACCGGCAGTGGCAAACTTAGCCACTGCAGCCATTGGAGTTGCTTTAGAAGCTTGACCTCCGGTATTGGAATATACTTCGGTATCGAGAACAAGTACGTTCACATCAGCGCCTGATGCAAGTACATGATCCAAGCCGCCAAATCCGATATCATATGCCCAGCCGTCACCACCAAAGATCCACATGGATTTTTTGATGAAATATTGTTTGAGCTTCAACAATTCTTTGGCAGCATCATCTTTTTGTCCTTCAAGTACTTTTACAACTTCTGCTGATGCAACTTTTGAAGCTTCACCGTCATTCATATTGGCAATCCAATTCTCGAACGCGGCTTTTCTTTCATTGCTGATTTCGTTTTGCAATCCGGCTTCCATCAACAGCTTCACGCGCTCTCTCATTTTTTCTGTGGCAACTGCCATTCCATATCCATACTCGGCATTATCTTCGAAGAGTGAGTTTGCCCAAGCGGGTCCTTTACCTTCTGCATTTTTAGTATATGGAGTGCTAGGAGCCGAACCACCATAGATTGATGAACATCCGGTAGCATTGGCAACAATCATGCGATCGCCATACAATTGTGTAACAGTTTTGATATATGGTGTTTCACCACAGCCGGCACATGCACCTGAAAATTCAAATAAAGGTTGTGCAAACTGGCTGTTTTTAACTGATCCCATCTTATCAACCACCGTATCTTTATAGGTGACTTTCTTTGTAAAGTGATCCCAGCGTTCGATTTCATCTTTTTGAGATTCAAATGACTCCATTACGAGGGATTTGGTTTTTGAGGGACATACATCCACACAATTGCCGCATCCGGTACAATCTAGCGGGCTAACTTGTATACGATATTTCAGCGGAGCAAATTTACCTCTGGTTTCAAGTAGTTTGGTTCCTTCGGGAAGCAGTGCTTCTTCTTCTTCATTCACCAAGAATGGGCGAATTGCGGCATGCGGACATACATATGAACATTGGTTACATTGTATACAGTGTTCATCTACCCATTCGGGTACTTGTACGGCGATTCCACGTCTTTCGTATGCGGTTGTTCCGGCTTCGAAGGTTCCGTCTTCACGATTTAAGAATGCACTTACCGGGAGGTCATCACCCCTCATGGCATTAATGGGCTGTGCAATCTTACGAACGAATTCCGGAACATCGGTATCAAATTCAATTTCTTCTGCTTTTAGCTTGCTCCACTCGGCAGGAACTTCGACTTTAACTACATCACCACCACGATCTATTGCCGAATAGTTCATTTGAACTATCATTTCTCCTCGGTTTCCATAGCTTGTAAGGATGAAGTCTTTCATCTTGTCAACTGCTTGGTCATAAGGAATGATGTCGGCAACTTTAAAGAAAGCTGACTGCATGATGGTGTTTGTACGACCACCTAAGCCAATTTCGCTTGCAATCTCTGTGGCATTAATGATGTAAAAATTAATATCATTGTCTGCCATATATTTTTTAATGCTGTTAGGCAGTTTTTCTTTGGTTTCTTCTTTGTCCCAAATACTGTTAAGCAGGAATGTGCCTCCCTTTTTCAATCCTTTTAGCATATCATATTTTGGCAGATACGCCGGAACGTGGCATGCCACAAGGTTTGGTGTACCTACTAAATAGGTAGAACGTATGGGGCAATCACCGAAACGCAGGTGAGATGTGGTTACACCACCCGACTTTTTAGAGTCGTAAGCAAAATAAGCTTGTGCGTATTTGTCAGTAGTTTCTCCAATAATCTTAATTGAGTTTTTATTTGCACCTACTGTACCGTCAGAACCAATTCCATAAAACTTTGCTTCGTAGGTTCCTTTGGGTGAAATACTGATTTCGGGAAGTAGGGGCAATGATAAGAAGGTTACATCATCATTAATTCCAACAGTAAATCCGTTCTTTGGCTCATTCATCTTAAGATTATCGTATACCGACACTATCATTGCGGGTGTAGTATCTTTTGAGCTGAGTCCGTAGCGACCACCAACAATAATGGGTGCATTTTCTCTACCGTAGAATACTTCTTTCACATCAAGATATAAAGGCTCTCCGTTGGCACCGGGTTCTTTGGTGCGGTCGAGTACGGCAATACGTTTTACGGTATCCGGCACTACATTCAATAAATATTTTGGTGAGAACGGACGATACAGATGTACTGCTATAAGTCCTACCTTTTCACCTTTTTCAGTAAGGTAATCAATCGTTTCGCGAATTGTTTCAGTTACTGAACCCATTGCGATAATAATATTTTCTGCATCGGGTGCACCATAATATACAAAGGGATGATATTCACGTCCGGTCATTTTGCTAATTTGCTGCATATATTCTTCTACCATATCCGGTATCGGGTCGTAGAAGCGGTTTGCAGCTTCACGTGTTTGGAAATAAATATCGGGATTTTGTGCTGTTCCTCTTGTAACAGGGCGTTCGGGATTCAATGCATTATCGCGGAAGCGCTGCAGTGCTTCGGTATCGAGCATGGGCTGTAGGTCTTCCATTTCGAAATACTCTACCTTTTGAATCTCGTGTGAGGTGCGGAATCCGTCGAAGAAGTGCAGGAAGGGAACCCTCGATTTGATGGCTGCAAGGTGTGCAATGACACTGATGTCCATAATTTCCTGTACGCTTCCTGTGGCAAGCATTGCAAAACCGGTTTGGCGTGCGCTCATCACGTCGCTATGGTCGCCAAAAATTGACAAAGCTTGTGCGGCAAGGCTGCGTGCACTCACGTGGAATACAGCTGGCAACAACTCACCGGCCATTTTATACATATTAGGAACCATCAATAGCAATCCTTGAGATGCCGTAAAAGTAGTAGTAAGCGCTCCGGCTTGTAATGAACCGTGTACAGCACCTGCAGCACCACCTTCTGATTGCATTTCAGTAACCTGAACAGTCTCTCCAAAAATGTTTTTCCTACCAAAGGCAGCCCACTCATCCACATGCTCTGCCATCGTTGATGATGGGGTAATCGGATAAATGGCGGCAACTTCACTAAACATGTAAGCTACATGCGCAGCAGCGTAATTACCATCACAGGTAATGAATCTTTTTTTAGTTTTCATATGTATTTAGGTGTTAACTTTATATTTCTGTTAATAAACTAACAAATTCTTGTGCGAAATTACTGAAATAAACGTTTACAAAATGCCTTTTTGGGATATCTTAGTGACTTAACAGCCTAATTTATAATGATTATAGATTAGAAAGCTTTTTATTGTTCTTGATAAAAATGTAGTACATTTACACGAATTTTCATCCATGAAGTATTATAAGTGATTTTAAAATATTTAATACCATGAATCTAAGAACAAAATATCTCGGTTTAGATCTTAAGAACCCGGTTATTGTGGGTGCTTCCAATCTTGTTTCGGATCTCAATATGTTACGCAAACTTGAAGATGCCGGAGCAGCTGCCATTGTTTACAAATCGCTGTTTGAAGAGCAAATCCATCTCGAAAACCTTGAGATGCACCAGCTAATGACAGATTATAGTGAAAGAAATGCCGAAATGGTAAGTCTTTTTAACGAAAAGCTGTACGAGGCCGGTCCTCAAGAGTTTTTGTTTCAGTTCTCGGAAGCTAAAAAAGCACTTGGTATACCGTTAATTGCCAGCCTTAACTGTGTATATGACGATACCTGGTTTTCGTATGCCAAAAAGCTTGAAGAAGCTGGTGCTGATGCGCTTGAAGTGAACTTTTATTCGATTCCGGTTGATTTTGACGTCGACAGCAGAGGAATATTAAGTGCAGAACTTGATATTATTGAAGGAATTAAAAAGCATGTATCAATTCCGGTGAGTGCAAAACTTAGCCCCTACTACACAAACCAGCTGTATACCATTTCGGAAATGAGCCGTAGAGGTGCTGACGGTTTTGTGCTGTTTAACCGTTTCTTCCAGCCTGATATCGATATTCAGGCTGAAAAGCATAAATTTGCTTTCAATTTGAGTAGCGAGCAGGATAATAAGCTGCCATTACGCTTTGTTGGAATGCTACACGGAAATATCGAATCCGATATTTGTGCCAGCAATGGCATTTTTACCGGTGCTGATGTGATTAAAATGTTGCTCGCCGGTGCAGATGTGGTACAAGTTGTAAGTACGTTGTACAAACACGGACCAAAACAGCTTACCAAAATCTTAAAAGAAATTGAAGAGTGGATGCAAAGCAAAAACTACGAATCTCTTGAAGATTTTAGAGGTAAACTTTCCAATAAAAACACGAAAGACCCCTTTACCTATCGAAGAGCACAATATGTGGATATACTGATGAAATCAGAAGAGATTTTCAAAGCCTATCCGATGCGCTAATAAGATTTAAAGTCTGCCACCACGGCAGACTTTTTTTAAATCTGTTTACTTTTTATGTTTCTTGATTTTTACAAGGCCGATTCCATTGATAATGTGTCATTGAAATATGCCGTAGTGGTTTCACTTTATCAAGACAGCTTGGTGTTTGTGCGTAATAAAGAGCGAGCCGGCTGGGAACTGCCTGCGGGCAGGCGTGAACCAGGCGAAGATATTGAAGCAACAGCGGCACGAGAGCTTTATGAAGAAACGGGAGCAATAAATTTTCAATTGCATCGCGTATTTGATTATTCGGTTTCCATAAATGATGAAAAGCAGTATGGAGCTGTGTTTTTGGCAGATATTACATCATTTGGGCTCTTGCCGGATTACGAAATTGCTGAAAAGGCATTTTTTAAATCCTTGCCGGAGGTGCTCACTTATCCTGAAATTCAACCGAAATTGCTTAGGCAGCTTGCTACGCATCGTGATATACCTATAGAGTTTAGTACGCGTTTAAAAGAATTCATACTCATTTAATTGACTCAACCTTGTTTAGATTTGCGTGCTTTCTTGAGTTCCGATAATAAATCGGAAGCCAAGCCCCTTTCATTCATGCTTGATTTTCCGTCCTTTTTATCAAGAAAAGGGATGAAGAAACTTAATTACTTGCTTTGTGCATAGGATTTTTTGCATTAACTCTCATCTAATCAAAGCATGATATCTCTGGCGGGGCTTTGCCCTGCGACCCACTTCATTTTT
>CAZQBU010000046.1:0-16069 GCA_964592175.1 uncultured Lentimicrobiaceae bacterium | reverse complement strand
ATGAATATAAAAACGTGGTTGTATCCCACAAAGCCCTTATCGAGGATGAGCTCGAACAACAAAGAGCAGAAATCATCAGCAAACTCGAAAAAGGACAGGTACTGGAAGGTATTGTCAAAAATATCACCTCATACGGTGTATTTATCGACTTGGGCGGCGTAGACGGATTGATTCATATTACCGACTTATCATGGGGACGTATTAATCATCCTGAAGAAATCGTTGAGCTTGACGAAAAAATCAAAGTTGTTATTCTTAACTTCGACGAAAACAAGAAACGTATTGCACTTGGTCTGAAACAACTTACTCCTCATCCATGGGATGCCCTTGATGAAAACCTCAAAGTGGGTGATAAAGTACAAGGTAAAGTCGTAGTAATCGCCGATTACGGTGCATTCATCGAAATAGCCCCGGGCGTTGAAGGATTGATTCACGTTTCCGAAATGTCATGGTCGCAACATTTGCGTACCGCACAAGACTTCCTGAATGTTGGAGACGAAATTAGCGCTATCATCCTGACATTGGATCGCGAAGAACGCAAAATGTCGCTCGGCATGAAGCAGCTCATCCCCGACCCATGGGAAAACATTAAAGACCGCTATCCGGTTAACAGCAAGCATTCAGCTACAGTACGTAACTTTACGAACTTCGGAATTTTCGTTGAAATGGAAGAAGGTGTGGACGGATTAATCCATATTTCTGACCTCAGCTGGTCGAAAAAGATTAAGCACCCCGCAGAGTTTACCAAAGTTGGTGAAGCAATTGAAGTTGTTGTACTTGATGTAGATGAAGAAAATCGTCGCTTAAGTCTTGGACATAAGCAACTTGAAGAAAACCCATGGGATGCCTTCGAAAGCATTTTCAATGTGGGTACCGTACACCAAGGAACCATTATCAGCGCTTCTGATAAAGGTATGATTGTTTCACTCCCATACGGCGTGGAAGGCTTTGCTCCAAATCGTCACCTCAAGAAAGAAGATGGTAGCCAAGCTAAATTAGAGGAAACAATGGATTTTAAAGTTATCGAATTCTCAAAAGATAATAAGAAAATCATCCTCTCACACTCACGTATCTTTGAAGATCAGGCATTTGCATTGCGTCAGACTGAATCCGAAGGAAGAGAAAATGAAGCAAAAACCACAAAGCGTGCCGTGAAGATTATTAATGAAAATCTTGAACGCACCACTTTGGGTGACCTTGATGTGTTAGCCGATTTGAAAGAAGACCTCGAAAAGCAGGAACAAGCTGATAAAGATAAATAAATCAGCCCTGTAATAATGATAAAAACCGTTCCGGCTAAATGCCTGAACGGTTTTTTTATTGCTACTACCCTAGTCTAACAATCTGTATATCAATATAAATCAATTTAAAATATTAAATTTAATGATTTTTACTTGACAAACTAATTTATTAGTTATATCTTTGTGCAACAAAATCAAACTAATTTTTTAGTTATGGAGAATCAGATACGAGAGCTCACAAGAGCCGAAGAACAGGTCATGCAAATTTTATGGAGATTGGGTGAAGGGTTTGTATACGACCTACTAAACTACTTCCCCGAGCCAAAGCCTGCTTATAATACGGTATCCACCATCATCAGGATTTTGGAACGAAAAGGCTTTGTAAGTCATAAAGCAGTCGGGAAATCTCATCTATATTATCCATTGGTCAGCAAACCTGAATATGCGCGTTACAGCATGAAGCAGCTTTTACAGGGTTATTTTAGTAATTCGTACAAGCAGTTGGTTTCTTTCTTTAGCAATGACCATGAATTGTCACTAAAAGAAATGGAAGATATCCGCAAGCTGATGGAACAGCAGATTAATGAGAAAAAAGACCAATCATGACAGCATTGCTGATATATATATTTAAGGTGGCATTTTTTCAAATGCTGTTATTGGGAGTTTACCAATTTGTGATTCGCCCGGGAAACAATCTTCAATTGATGAGATGCACATTAATAGCCGGCATCATCCTCCCTTTTGTATTACCCCTTATCAGCTTATCCGGCAACACCGCTATTAATGAAGCTGGTGCAATTCCTGTTTTCATCTTGCCGGAAATTACTATTTCAGCTAATCAAAACACAGCCATATCGTTCCTGCATCATATCAATTGGTATCAGATTATATATTTCACTGTCAGCATTTTGTTTTTGAGCAGCTTATGTATCTCAATAATAGCCTTATGGTACAAAGTAAAGAAATCAAAAACTCAAACAACATCTTACGGCAAAATATATATTGATAGTAAAACCACAAGCCCCTACTCCTTTTTCAGCTGGGTGTTTTTTCCTGATATTCAAATTGATTTAGCCATGGCGGATATACTCCTCAGGCACGAATTCAGTCATGTAAAACACCGTCACAGTATTGACCGTCTTATGTCGTCTTTGTTCAAAGCTTTTTTCTGGTTTAGTCCATTTGCCTACCTGCATCACAGATTATTATCTGAAGTACATGAATTTCAAGCGGATGCCAACGTCATTCGAATGCTGAATAACAAAGAAAACTATCAAAATCTCATGCTTGCTTATGCCGGAGTTCCAATATTTTATCCAATTTCCAATAGTTTTAGTTCACATCTTAAAAAAAGAATAGCCATGATTAACCACAAACAACAAAAAATCAAACTCGTTCCGCTAATAAGTAGTCTTCTTCTATTAGCAGCATTTACCATGCTTACATCGATGGTACAGATTCAACCGAAACAAGCAGTTGCATCCAATTTAGAAGAATTTTCAACTGTTTTTAATGGCATGGATAATCAAAACGCATATATAAACCCTGCAATACCCTCAGCCAAATCGATTGAAGAAGACAGCCTCCGTAGTTTTCTACAAAAACAACAAGCCGCCAAAGAAGAAAAATCTTCAGATAATGAGGACATTTTCACTGTAGTTGAAGAAATGCCGGAATTCCCCGGAGGACCAGAAAAAATGATGGAATACCTTGCTTCACACATCAAATATCCGGAGGAGGCATATAACAAAGGCATCCAAGGTCGTGTTTATGTGAACTTTGTCATCGAGCCGGATGGTTCTGCAACCAATGCAAAAGCTCTTCGTGGAATTGGCGGCGGTTGCGACGAAGAGGCAATCCGTGTAGTTGAAAGCATGCCCAAATGGATACCGGGTCGCCAGCGTGGACAGGCAGTGCGTGTCGCAATGAATTTACCAATAAGATTTACTTTAGAGGAACCCAAGAAAAAAGAAGAAAAGCCGAAGCAAGCATCCAAGGAATCTACACACACCATTACCTTGGAGGATGGAAGAACTGTATATACACCCGTGGAAGAAATGCCAGAATTTCCAGGCGGAAACACAGCCTTAATGGAGTATATCAGTTCAAAGATTCATTATCCTGAAGAGGCAATTAAAAAACAGACTGAAGGAAGAGTTTTCATCAATTTCATTATAGAAGCCGACGGCAGCATCAGTAATGCCAAGATATTGAGAGGGTTAAGCCCTGAATTGGATGCAATCGCATTGGATGTAATTCGTAACATGCCTGCTTGGAAGCCGGGAAAACTTGGAACAGAGCCTGTGGCAGTGAGTTTCAATATTCCCATACATTTTCAGCTTGAACAATGATTAAAACACAAAGAGCCGATATCGGGAATCCATATCGGCTCTTTGTCAAATTATTTTGATTATTTCCTTTTAGTCAGGCAACCTCTTTAATTCCAGCTCCGTAAAGTCGAAATCAGGATTATCAATAAAAATCTCCAATGCATTTACCTTACCTTTACGGTCCAGCTGAAAGTTAACAAATCCCTTGGGTAAGGAAGGGAATAAGCTAAATTCAATTTCAAACGTATCGAAATGCCAATGTGATAAATCACCAATAAACTTCGGGCTTCGCATCATCTGCAGTTGTAATTTATTGTTTTGCAATTCCACTTTTACTGAATCATAAACCGGACTTCCATAATAGCCGCAATAATCAGCTAAATTTAAGGAAGCTTTGGCTTTTGAATTTCTTTCTTTCTCTTTTTGCTCCTCCATTTTTTGCTGATACTCCTCCCCTTTTTGTTTTTGCTCCAGCATCATAGCACTCCAATCGCTTTCTTCAGGATTGGACAAAACAACATCCAAGACCTTGTACATCAATGGATAGTACATATTACTAAGAGAATTTGTCATAATGGCAAAGCCAATATTTTCTTCAGGGATGAGCAAGGTTTGAGATATCATCCCATCATAACCACCATTGTGCATCACTATTTTTCGCCCCAGATAATCCATCATGGTCCAGCCCAATCCATACGACCTAAAATGGGTGCTTGGGAAACGCTCGCTAAATGCTTTTGTCAAAGGAAGTGGTGTCACTGCTGACTGCATTTCAAATACGGACTCCGGTTTTAGCAGTTGTTTACCGTTGAACCTGCCTTCATTCAGATTCATGCGTAGCCAATTTGCCATTTCCGATGCACTTGAAATCAAAGAGCCGGCAGGTCCCATATTGTCCCAATCGAGCCATGGGATTGCTTTCAGTTTGCCATCTACATACGTATGAGGCTGTGATATATTATCGCGTGAGGCAAGACCCGAAACATGCAAGGTGGAACGTCGCATTCCCAAAGGCTGCAAGATGCGTTTTTCAACAAATTCATCCCAGCTCATGCCACTCACTGCCGAAACCAGCTCACCTGCAGCAATATACATAATATTGGAATAGCCGAATTGTTCTCTAAAGCCATGACGCGGCTTCAAATAACGCGCTTTACGCACAATTTCTTCTCTGCTGTAGGTACTTCCATACCAGATTAAATCTCCGGAAAAGGTTTTTAAGCCGGAGCGATGTGTCAACAAATCGCGTACTGTCATCGCCTGAGTAACATAGGGGTCATACAGTGCAAAATAAGGCAGGTGGGTGATCACTTTATCGTCCAGGCTGAGCTTCCCTTCTTCCACAAGCATCATAATTGCAGCAGCAGTAAAAGCCTTTGTATTGCTGGCGACAGCAAATAAAGTATGCTTGTCCACCTGCTGTTTGGTATGAATATCCGTAACTCCATAGCCTTTAGCAAAAAGCACGGAATCGGCACTTACAAGTGCAAAAGACATGCCTGCCACATCCCAATCTTCAATTGCTTGTTGAAAATAATCATCGATTTTTTTAATTGATTCAGCATTTGGCTGAGCTGTAAGCAAAAAGGATGCTGCCAGTAAAATATTGAGTACTAAAGTCTTAAATAAGCATTTCATAATAAATGATTTTGCAGGTTTATATCATAGAATTAATTTCCGGCAGTATTTTTCCGGCTTCGCCTTCTAAATACAAAGTTGACAAGCGATGGGTATAGTGTGAAGGTCCACGATTTATTTCAATGATTGAAGCTCCTTTATATTTTGCTATTTCCGGAATTTGATTGGCGGGACTCACCTCCCCCGAAGTGCCAATAATAACAAACACATCACTTTGTTCGGCGGCTTCAATCGAATCCCGATATGCTTGTTGAGGAATTCCTTCACCAAAAAAGATAAAATCAGGTTTAAGCAATCCACTGCAGGAAGGACAGCGAGGCGGAATATCTTTTAAGAGCGATGCATCAAATTTTATTTTGGTAAAACAGCTCATACACAAAAGGTGTTGAGCGCTACCGTGAAAGCAAATAACATCTTCATTACCTGCATTTTGATGCAGCTGATCGATATTTTGTGTGATTAAACTTTTCAGCAGTCCTGAATTTGTCCATTCGGCAAGAATACGATGTGCAGGATTGGGCAATGCTTCAGCAAATACTCCATAAAACAATTCACGAATTGCCTGCCAAGATTCTTCCGGCTCATTAAAGAAAAAGTTGATATCCAGCACTTTCGGATCATATTGATTCCAAATCCCTCCTTCTCCACGAAATGGAGGGATTCCACTTTCAGCCGAAATACCAGCTCCGGTAAAAGCGACTAAATGTGTAGCTTTTCCTATTAATTCTACAGCTTGTTTGAGTTTTAAATTTTGGTTTATCATATATATTTGTATTAATAATCAGGCTTTATTTTCAGCTTTTTCCATGCTTCAAACAATTGTACAGCCTCTTCTGCCAACAGTATTTCGGTGGGCAAATCACGCTTATCCATTTCAAGTGGTAATTGCTGATAAATATACGAATCATCAAAGCCTGCATCCGCCGCATCTTCTCTGCCGGCGGCAAAATACAATTTTTCGGGTCGCGCCCAAAAAATTGCTCCAAGGCACATCGGACAAGGCTCACAGCTGCTATATATCACACAGCCGTCAAGCTGAAAAGTCCCCATGTTTTTACATGCATCCCGTATAGCAACAATTTCTGCATGTGCCGTAGGGTCGTTTGAAGAAGCTACCTTATTATAACCGCGCCCTACAATTTTTCCATCTTTCACCACCAGAGCGCCGAAAGGTCCACCTTCCAGAAGCTGTAAGTTTTGGGCGGCAAGTCCAATTGCCTCCCGCATAAAATGAGAATGGTTGTCATCCATGATACTGGTTTTAAATTGTTTAAAAACGAATTTGCATTTTTGTAATATTATTTGTTCCCCAATTACCTACAAGACTTGTTTGATTGCAATAGTCGTGCAGTAAATTAAGAAAGTTCGCCCTTTCTGTTATTTCGCCACCCAAGCTTCGCAAATGAGGCGTATCTTGTTGAACATCAATTAATTTAATGCCATTTTCTAATAAAAATCGTCCTAAATGAACAAATGCTACTTTTGAAGCATTGTCATGAGTATGAAACATCGATTCGCCGAAAAACACCTTGCCTAAGGATAAACCGTATAAACCGCCTACTAACTTGCCTTCGTACCAAGTTTCAACCGAATGCGCCAAACCTGATCGATGTAAAATTACAAAGGATTGAATTAAATCTTCCGTAATCCACGTATTTCCACCTTCTTTTCGTCTGGTATTGGCACAACTTCGCATCACTGCTTCAAAAGAAGTATCAAAAGTAATCTTAAATTTATTTCGATTTATCAGCTGTCGTAAACTTTTGGAGACTTTAATTTTTTCGGGATATACAATTAGTCGCGGATTTGGTGACCACCATAAAATTGGCTGTCCTTCCTCATACCAAGGGAAAATACCCATCGAATAAGCCTTTAATATACGTAGAGGCGACAAATCACCGCCATAAGCTAACAAGCCTTCGGGATGTGCCAACTCAGGATGAGGAAAGTCCAAACTGTCATCCAACTGAAAAATCCGCATTTACTCCATATTTTATCGGCTGATAATCAACTTTTCTGTTGACTGACCCTCAGGTGTATCAATCAAAAGATAGTATATACCGCCTTTCAAATTCAGATTATAAAGATACGGATAATTTGGATGTGAATCATCAAATAATAATTTACCTAAGGCATCAAAAATACGAAGCTTCTGAGGCTTAAATCCATTCTTTTCTTCAATTCGAAATCTTCCATCGGATGGATTTGGAACTATTGAAAATGCATTTTTCTGCTGTGCTTCAGAGATGCCTACGCTATTGTCTTCCTCAAGCCAAAATGTGAAATAAGATGCGGGTGCAGCAAGTGGATAAGTTGTTACAGCAAGCTCGCTTTCAAGCTCTAAATAATAGTGAATGGTATCGCCCGGAAACAAATTTTCGATAATTCCCATATTTTGAGGGCAGGCGATATAAACAGGCAACTGAGTAAACGTATCCTCTTGATTTATTTTATAATACAACCACATCAGCTGTATATTTGATGAAGCCTGACAATTACTATATATATAAAATTCAGGGCTATACGGCCTCCATCCCAATACTTTTTGATGCAAAATACGCGCATGATGCGGCACCGGGACTTCTTTTACAATATGGTATAAGGATTTTCTATGTGCACTCAATACACGCGCATCAACAGCTATCAATTTATAACCCGGCAATGCCTCGGCATAAATTGCCATGGCTTGATTATCATATTCTTCTATGCCGTATGAAGGAACAATCACTGTATTATTAATGATAATTGAATTTGTATAGCTACGAATTTCTTCATCTGCACCAATATTCCACATGCCGTCATCATTTGGCGCAACCGGCAAGCGATAAATCTGATACGGCTTCCCCGAGAAGTTCAACAAACTGCCCAAAAGCTCCACATTCGATTCAATTGGTCCATAAGCTGTTGATTCCTGAGGATAGGATGAAACAAGCAGTGTTTCAAAGTCAAGTACTTTAAAAAACATATTTAACTGCTGACAATGCTCACAATCTTCATCGGTCAGGCTTTCCAAATACACAAAATCCTCAATATGGAAATTAGTCGTTAGCATAGTGTGGATAATTGAAGGATAATGTCCTTCATTTTGCTGCAATACACGCCTTGTTGTAAAGCCGCGGACGAGTCCATCAAATGCCAAATTGCCAGCTTCCAAGAATAAATCCAGCTCTTGTCGCTCCCAATCCCAATGGTCGCTCAAAAAATAGGATAAAGAATCAGAAAACGGCTGTGCATGATGGCTAAAGTCGGCATCCACCATATAACGTTCATTGCCTTCGCCAAAATTACCGAACATAAAATGAGGGGCAAAATCGCGAATCCAAGGTGAATCAGCCTTCATATCCAATAAATTCAACTTTTCAGGCATTAAGCCTTGCTGATAAAAATATTCCAATAATTGTTGGCTGTCGCCATGTGTATCTGAATCATAAATCATCCAAACCAAGGAAGTCTGCTGGGTAATTCGTGCAACTTCCAATATCACGGAATCAATCTCAGGCAGCTGTCCCCATGCAAAAAGCAAGCCTTCGCTTTCTTCAAATTCAGCCGGATTAAAAACCGCAAACTGGGCTTGGGATTGAAAGCTAAATGAAAAGGAAAACAGAATGAGTAGGGTAAAGACTTTTTTCAGCATTTATAGTTCGTATTTCGAATATTTTTGTTTTTAAGAAAAAGCGAAAATACAATTTTTCATAATGATTTTAAACATTTCAGTAATAAAAACCCTCAAAACCAAAGAGCTTTTACAAAACATCGGCCATCATATTTGGTTTACAAGTCTTACTACCAAAGTAAATAACAGGTTTTTCCGTAATTTTACACACTAAAATACATTGTTGTTTTCCATTTGTTTGAACAGACCCACTTCATGAAACACACAAAATTCATTTCAGCTATTATATTGTTTGTTGGCTTATTCTTTAGCACTTGTCGTAGTCCGCAGCCCTTATATGTGCAATCGGTACAGTTTCCGGAAAAGGCTTCTTTAGAAGAGAAAATTAAATCAGCCGCCTCGGTAGTCCCTTCCAAACCACAGTTGGAATGGCAACAACTCGAGTTGACGGCATTCATACATTTTGGCATCAACACCTTTACAAATAGTGAATGGGGCACCGGAAAAGAATCACCGGGTTTGTTTAATCCAACCAATTTTGATGCTGTCCAATGGGTTGAAGCAATCCAGGATGCCGGCATGAAGATGTTGATTCTCACGGCAAAACATCATGATGGCTTCTGTTTGTGGCCAACAAAGACTACAACTCACAGCCTTGCTGCATCGCCTTGGAAAAATGGAAATGGAGATGTAGTAAAAGAAGTCAAGCAGGCTTGTGAAGCATTGGATATGAAATTTGGATTTTATCTTTCGCCTTGGGATAGAAATGCAGCTTCCTATGGGGATTCTGAAGTCTATAATCAATTATTTATTGCGCAGCTTACGGAATTGCTAACAGAATACGGTAAAATTGATGAAGTATGGTTTGATGGTGCCTGTGGCGAAGGTCCCAACGGCAAAAAACAAGAATATGATTGGGAAGCGTATTATGAAACAGTATACCGTCTACAGCCTGATGCCGTAATTGCCATTCAAGGTGAAGATATACGTTGGGTAGGCACCGAAACGGGCTATGGAAGGGAAACAGAATGGAGTGTAACAGCTTATGCCCCCGGAGCAAAAGCCGAGCATATTGCCATCAATCAGCATTTGGGATTAAGTGAAACTTCAGCTGATTTAGGAAGTCGAGAATTATTAAAAAGAGCTTCAAAAGCATTTTGGTATCCGGCAGAAGTAGATGTTTCGATACGTCCGGGATGGTTTTGGCATGAAGCAGAAAATAATCAGGTGAAATCCTTGAAGAAATTAGTGGATATTTATTTTAATTCCGTTGGAATGAATGCCGTTTTGCTTTTAAATATTCCACCCGATACACGTGGACGAATCCATGAAACAGATGTTCTACGATTGAAAGAATTCGGAAAATGGATAAAGGAGTCCTTTCAAAATAACCTCTTGAATCAAGCGACCACAGACAATAAAAAAGCCTTTGCAGCAATTGACGGAAATCCAAACACATATTGGAAACTGCCGAAAAAAACTTCATCAACTGTTTTTAGCATGCCCGAGCTGCAGCAGTTTGATATGATTGAATTGCAAGAATACATTCAGTACGGTCAACGAATTGAAAAATTTAAAGTAGAAGCGTTTATTGATAATAAATGGAAAGAAATAGCCTCAGGCACTACCATCGGATATAAACGTATTATTCGATTTAACCCGTTAATTACCAACAAAATAAGACTTAATTTCGAAGAAACACGTGCACAGGCATTTATCTCAAAAATCGGCTTGTATAAAATGGCAGAAATTCCCTTAAATATTGAAACTGACAAAGAAAAAGAATAACTGAATGCATAAATTCGTATTTGTATCGGGGAAAAGCCAGTACATTTGCAGCGTTTATCATAAATCAGATATATCTTTTATATGTTCATATACCTCTTATTACTTAGCTTGGGGATTGTACTTTTAATCATTGGGGCAGACCGCTTGGTGGTGGGAGCTTCATCTGTGGCAAAACGCATGCATGTTTCAGACCTTGCCATCGGCCTAACGATTGTAGCCTTCGGCACTTCTGCTCCTGAATTGGTTGTAAACACCTTTGCCGCATGGAAAGGCAATGCCGATATTGTTTTTGGCAATGTCATTGGCAGCAACAATTTTAACCTCTTTATAATTTTGGGACTAACAGGACTGATTTTTCCCTTAAAGGTGCAAACTTCCACGATTTTTAGAGAAATTCCATTTTCATTTTTTGCAATTATCCTTCTTTTCTTCCTGGTTAATGACCAACTATTTGGTCTAGAAGTAGCGCGCTTAAGCAGGATTGACGGCATCATACTTCTATTATTGTTCGGATTGTTTTTGTGGTATGTATTTAATTTTATCGGAAGCGATACCGGAGAATCTCCAACAGTGAGTGATAAGCCTTTATGGCGCTTATGGGGGATGGTACTGATAGGTCTTGTCGGCTTATTTTTAGGCGGAAAATTGGTTGTGGACAATGCTGTACTTATTGCCGAACAAATGGGAGTAAGCGAAAAAGTTATTGGGCTTACAATTGTAGCTGCCGGCACTTCGCTACCCGAATTGGTGACAAGTGTGGTGGCTGCACTAAAAAAGAATAATGATATAGCAGTTGGCAATATCATCGGATCCAATATTTTTAATGTCTTTTTAATCTTAGGCAGTAGTGCATTGGTACGCCCAATCCAATACAATAGCTCATTTAATCTTGAATTACTCATTTTATCAATTGGCACAATTTTCCTTTTCAGCACTATGTTTATATCAAGGAGAAAAGTATTAGACCGCTGGGAAGCAGCAATATTATTCTTTTCATATATGGGATATACGATTTGGTTGCTACAATAAATCAATCTACAAGACTGAACGGCTCGCATTTACCAAGAAAGACAGCATAGGCATACTTATAATTTCAAAATGATTACGCAACAACAAATATCAGAAGCCGCACAAATCATCAAATCGGGCGGGCTTGTCGCCTTTCCTACCGAAACAGTGTACGGGCTTGGCGCAGACGCATTGAATGCAAATGCCGTAGCTTCTGTTTTTGCAATGAAGGAACGTCCAAGTTTTGATCCATTGATAGTACATATTTCCGATATGCAGATGCTGAAACAATATATTGCTGTGGATGATGAGCGTTTGTATTTATTGGCTCAACATTTTTGGCCCGGACCGCTTACCTTGGTTGCTCCGCGCAAAAATATCATACCCGATATTGTCACTTCCGGCTTGCCGACAGTAGGAATTCGAATGCCTGCCAATGATATTGCCCTTCGGCTGATTGATGCCGCCGAAACTCCTATTGCAGCTCCCAGTGCCAATAAATTCGGAAAAATAAGTCCGACAAGGGCTGAACATGTTCGCAAGCAATTTCCTCAGCTTCAATATATTTTAGATGGGGGCAGCACTAAAATAGGTATTGAGTCAACCGTGATTAGCTTGGATGAGGAAGGATTCATCATACTGCGCCCCGGCGCAATTACTGCTGCCGATTTATTGAAATACCTGCCACAATCCACTAATAAAATCCAAAACCCTGTTGAACTCGCATCGCCCGGTATGTTGAAGTCGCACTACAGCCCCGACAAAGCCTTGTATATAATAGGTGAACACCCATTGCCCGAAG
Organism: uncultured Lentimicrobiaceae bacterium; assembly: GCA_964592175.1. Classification (GTDB taxonomy): domain Bacteria; phylum Bacteroidota; class Bacteroidia; order Bacteroidales; family F082; genus JALNZU01. The sequence goes on along the minus strand of CAZQBU010000046.1, from coordinate 3,649 downwards.
ACTGCAGCAATGCGGGCCTACTTGCCATCACAAAGCAAGCACATCCGGATTTTAAACTGGTGGAATACCTTTCACATACTGCCAATCTTGAAGAGATAGCCGTAAATCTGTTTGGTGCCTTATATCGCTTGGAAGAAGCTGATATTGATTTTATTGTAGCCGAAAAAGTTCCCGAGCAGGCATTAGGCATCGCCATCATGGACCGCCTTAGAAAAGCTGCTTGGAAGAATGAGTAGATGGAGCCAATAAGCCTAGAATATTATTTTTTAGCCCCCATTTCAAAGATTTATTAATTCATCAGCAATCAGTTCGGCCTGCTTAATTACAGTTTCTGTAGCAAGCTCCTGCATATCAGGCGGGTAACCAAATTTACGAAGCAATCGTTTGACGGCTACTCTCAAGCCCGCTCTGACACTTTCTTTAATAGTCCAGTCGATGGTGGCATTTTTCCTGATTGCCTCCGTGAGTACCACAGCCAGTTCGCGTAATTTATCTTTCTGCATCAGTTCACGGGCACTCTTATTATCAGCAACAGCAGTATAAAATGCGTACTCATACTCAGTGAGTCCCATTTCCTGTGCTTCGTTGTCCATCTTTACAATATCTCCACTTATGCCGATAAGCTCCTCAATAACTTCAGCTGCTGTGATAATTTTATTATGGTATTTACGAATGGCCTCCTGCAGCATTTCCATAAGAGTTTTAGCTTTCACAAGATTCTTTTTGCTGCGTGCCTTAATTTCGTCATTCAGTAGCTTTTTCAGGACCTCCATTGCGATGTTTTTATGCTCCATCCCTTTCAATTCCATTAAAAACTCTTCTGAAAGAATGGAAATATCCGGTTTTTTAATTCCCGCAGCATCAAATACATCAATCACTTTCTCAGAAACGAGTGCTTTATCGATCACCTGACGAATGGTGGTTTCAATTTCTTCATCAGTGCGTCCCATACCGCCCATATCAAATTTAGCAAGACGAGCTTTTACAGCTTGAAAAAATGAGACTTCTTCTTTTGCATCCATGGCTTGATCACTCGGTACGGCAATGGCAAAAGCTTTGGAAAGTGCGGTAACTTCATCGATAAATCGCTTTTTACCATCTTCTAATCCAAGTATATGCTCTTCGGCGGCAAGGATTAAAGATAATTTCTTAGAAGTGTCGGCAATAAAGAATTCCTCATATTCAAAGCCATGAAACAGCTGCGAAACCACCTCCATTTTCTCCAACATAAAAGCGATAGCTTGTTCTTGTAAAACAGTTGGATCACCTTGACCGCCTGCATCAGAATAGAATGAAAGTGCTTGTTTCAAATCGGAAGCAATGCCAAGATAATCCACGATTAAACCACCCGGTTTATCTTTATAAACACGATTCACGCGCGCAATAGCCTGCATTAGATTATGACCTTTCATCGGTTTGTCGATATAAAGCGTATGCATGCTAGGCGCATCAAATCCGGTAAGCCACATATCGCGCACAATCACTAATTGAAGCGCATCATCCGGATTTTTCATCCGATCAGCCAAAGTACGACGCTGCTCTTTAGTGGTGTGATGCTTTGCAATCTGCGGTCCGTCGGACGATGCGGAAGTCATCACCACTTTGATAATTCCTTTTGTAAGTTCATCGGAATGCCAGTCCGGTTTTAATGCGATAATAGCATCGTAAAGTTCGGCGGCAATACGTCGGCTCATGGCAACTATCATCGCTTTGCCTTCAAAAACCTCTTGGCGCTGCTCGAAATGGGCAATAATATCTTTGGCTATTAACTGAATGCGTTTTTCACTACCCACCAAAGCTTCCAGTTGCGTCCATTTTGCTTTTGCTTTTTGGGTAGAGGTTAAATCATCTTGTTTGAGTTCCTCATCCAAGTCATCTATTAGTTTTTTACCTTCTTCACTCAGATTCACTTTTGCCAATCGGCTCTCGTAATAGATACGTACCGTGGCACCATCCTCTACCGCTTGTGCAATATCGTACACATCCACATAATTTCCAAAAACAGCCGGAGTATTTACGTCAGTACTTTCGATGGGCGTTCCGGTAAAACCTAAATAGGTGGCATTAGGCAATGCATCGCGCATATATTTGGCAAAGCCGTACACGATTTTCTTACCAATAACTTCCCCGCTTTTATCTTTTTCATCGATAGTTTTAGCATGAAATCCGTACTGCGTGCGGTGTGCCTCGTCAGCTATCACCACGATATTTTCTCGTTCTGAAAGCATCTCATAAACATTGCCTTCATCCGGCTGAAATTTCTGAATGGTTGAAAATACAACCCCACCTGAACCCACTTTCAGTAGCTCTTTAAGATGATTTCTGTCTTCAGCCTGGACAGGGTCCTGCCGTAACAGCTGTTTGGATCCGGCAAACGTATCAAACAGCTGGTCGTCCAAATCGTTTCGGTCGGTTATAACCAAAATTGTAGGATTATTGAGTACAAGTACAATTTTACCGGTATAAAAAACCATTGAAAGTGACTTTCCACTACCTTGTGTATGCCATACCACACCGCCTTTTCGGTCGCCTGAAGGTTGTGCTTTCACAGCTGGCAAACCATAGTTTTCGGGGGATTCTTTTACAGAAGACAAAGCGTCTTTGTCCATACCCACCGCCCGTAAAGTAGATTCCACAGCACGGTTAACGGCATAATACTGGTGGTATGCTGCCAGTTTTTTCACTGTTTCAATAGTGATGATACCCGTTTCGGAATCTTCACGTTTCATTTTTTCAAAAACGATAAAATGACGTATTAAATCTAACAAAGTAGCCGGATTCAACATTCCCAGAATTAGCGTTTCCAGCTGACTGGTCAGATGTGATGCCTCGATTTTGCCATCTACTGTTTTCCACGCCATATAACGGCTAAAACCTGCCGAAATAGATCCGGCTCTTGCTTCCAATCCGTCAGAAATAACCACTAAACCATTGTATGTAAACAAGCTAGGGATAGCAGATTTATAGGTTTCTATTTGTCGAAAGGCAGAACGAACAGTGGTGTTTTCATCGGCTGCATTTTTTAGTTCCATCACCACTAAGGGAATACCGTTGACAAAAAGCAGCACATCAGGACGTTTGTTTACACCATTTTCAATCACCGTAAACTGATTGGCAACCACAAAATCATTGTTGAGCGGATTATCAAAATCAATCAGCCACAAAAGATCACCACGCTCATCGCTGCCCACACGTTTGGTCACAGGGATTCCTTCGGTCAGGAAGCGATGAAAAGTTTCATTATTGGTCAGTAAATCGGGTGATGCAATGCGCTGAATCTCTTTCAGTGCTTCTGCTTGTGTTGCTGCTGGAATGTCCGGATTGATTCTTTGTACAGCTGTTGTCAGCATATCAATCAGTAATACCTGTTCAAAGCTATCACGTAAAGGGATGTCACTATCAGGAGCAATATCCGGCGCATAAATATAACGGTAGCCCAAGCCTTCCAACAGTTCTATGGCAAATGCTTCAATGGTATGTTCGGTGATTCGGGTCATGATTTATTTAGATTTTAATGTATCATTTTCCCAATTTGTAGGATTATTAATGATGTATTTTTTTATACGTTGATATTCTTTATCGTTTCGGATGATACGGTCATGATAATTGGGTTGAAAAAAATGATTATTACGATTGTATTTGGGAATAT
>CAZQBU010000045.1:0-16194 GCA_964592175.1 uncultured Lentimicrobiaceae bacterium | reverse complement strand
CACGTTTTTATATTCATGATTGATTTTAACCACTTTGAATTCCATGGTTTTATCAACATAAATATCGTAATCGCGAATTGGTTTTACATCAATTTGTGAGCCGGGTAAGAAAGCTTCGATACCGAATACATCCACGATAAGACCACCTTTGGTACGTGATTTCACATAACCGTTGATGATTTCTTCTTTTTCATAGGCTTCGTTAATACGATCCCATGAGCGTAATAAACGTGCTTTTTTATGTGAGAGTTCAAGCTGTCCGTTGACACCTTCTTGATTTTCGACATAAACCTCAACTTTGTCACCAATTTTCAGGTTCGGGTTATAACGAAATTCGTTTACAGCAATTACACCATCTGATTTGAATCCGATATTTACAATCACTTCACGGCTGTTTTTTCCAACTACAATACCATCAACTACTTCATGGTTTGCAATGGAGCTCAGCGTTTGATCGTATAATGATTCCAATTTGCTGCGTTCGTCCGCTGCATAGGTATCGTGCTTTTTGTCACTGGAATCCCAGTCAAAAGCGTCCGGATCATGCTTTGGAACACTTCTTTCCACTTCTTTCTTTTCTTCTTTTTGTGGAGCTTCAGTTGCTTTTTCTTCAACTGTTTCTTTTTCTGCCTCTTTAGTTTCGGCAGTGACATCAACTTCTGCGGCTACCTCTTCAGCCGGAGCTTCTTCTGCTACAGGCTCTTCTTGAGTAGTTTCTGCTGTAATTTCTTCGGCTACTTCTTTCACTTCTTCAACTACCTCTTTCACTTCTTCAACTACTTCTTGAGTGGTTTCAGCAGTAGCTTCAACAGCTTGTTCAGTAATTTCAGGTTGTTCCTGTTTTACTTCTTCGTTGATGTTGTTTTCGTTTTCTGACATGCATTTAAAATTTGTACCTGTGAATGCTCCGGTCTACAATCAGCAGGGGGTGTTAAACATAATTTTATCTTTTTAAGGTGTTGATTATGTTGAAATAACCAAGTCCGGAAGAACTTAAAATTTGAGCCTGCAAAGATAGTAAAATTTATTTCTCATTTGTACATATAAATGAAAAAACATTTGATAAAATGTATAGTATTTTTAGTTTTTGGCGATTTAATGCCGTGAATGTGTAATTTTGTCGGCTGAAATCTAAAATTATTTGAAAGTTATGGCTTTAAATTGTGGAATTATTGGGATTACAAATACTGGAAAAACTACCATATTTAATTGCATGTCGAATACCAAGGCGGAGGCTTCCAGCTTTGCATTCAGTGCTACTAAATCGAACATAGGAATGGTGGAGGTGCCGGATTTACGTTTGAACGAGCTTAATAAATACGTAAACTCATCCCGTATAATACCTGCGACAGTGGAGATAGTGGATTTACCCGGGCTTGCCAAGGGAGCAAGTCAAGGTGAAGGAGTTGGGAATAAGTTTTTGGCTGACATACAACAAATGGATGCGCTAATTCACGTATTACGTTGTTTCGAGGATCCACAATTGCCACATATTGAGGGCTCTATAGATCCGGTACGCGATATGGAAATTGTGGATTTTGAATTGCAAGTCCGTGACCTTGATTTAGTTGAACGTAAAATACAGCGTGTTGAAAAGTTACTTAAAGTGGGCGATAAAGACGCCAAAAAGGTAATGGAAGCCCTTTTAGTTTATAAAAATCATTTGGAAAACTTTGGCAATGCTCGCAGCGTGCCACTTGATGAAGATGACCGTAAACATGTGCAAGAGTTGCAGTTGCTTACCGCCAAGCCAATGATGTATGTGTGTAATGTGAATGAAAGTGCTGTCGGTATCGGAAACAAATATACCGAAGCTGTTGCAAAAGCATTGGAAGGAAAAAATGCTGAAATGCTGATAATAGCCGGTAAACTTGAAGCTGAAATATCGGAACTAGAAGAGGAAGAAGACCGTGTAGCATTTTTAGAGGATGCGGGATTAACCGAGCCGGGAGTAAATAAACTGGTTCGCTCGGCATACAAAATGTTGAATTTACAATCATTTTTCACTGCCGGTCCCAAAGAGTTGAGAGCTTGGACCATTAAACAAGGTACATCAGCGCCCCAAGCTGCCGGTGTAATCCATTCTGACTTAGAAAGAGGCTTTATCCGTGCCGAAGTGATTAAATATGAGGATTATATCACCTATAAATCTGAACAAGCAGTAAAAGATGCAGGCAAGTTCAAGGTAGAAGGTAAAAATTATATAGTGGAAGATGGCGATTTATTGCATATCCGATTTAATGTATAAGCAATAAAATCAATTAGTTTTAACTTTAATTGACTGCTTTTATCATGGCATTGAATTTAGGCTGTGTACTGTAAAATTCGATAGCTTCTTTTGCAGCTTTATTTAATTTTATATTCCAGTGTTTAGAAGCTTGGACTAGGAGCCTTGCTGAAGTTTGATCCAGATAATTGAGATTTTGTAAGGCTTGTATCGCATTGATACGCGTGCTGAAATCATATTTATTGCTTACATAATCAATTAGCTCTTTCAGGTTTTTAGTCTTTCCTGCCGCGACAGCTGTTTTCAAACTGTGGATTCTGACGTTTTTGCCCGGGAATCCAATGACATTTTCTGTCTTTTTCAAATAAGCATCGATATTTTTCGGCGCCAGTGCATACAATTGATCCAAAGCAAGGATGATATTACTGTAGGAAGTGTCTTGCAGGCATGCTTCTATATCCGAAAGTAATACGTGATGATGTGGTTGTAGCTTTTTCAAAGCTGCCCTGCGTACCATTACTTCAGCATCATTTAGTGATTGGCGGAACAATTCGATTGCCATATGGGAAGTGTCTTTTGAAATTTGCTGTAACACTTCTTCACGTAATAGATGATACGCATGACGTTCGGCGAAATCGTAATAAAACATGAGTTTATCATCTGTAGGAACGTCGCGTAATGATACCAAGGCGTCCAACCGATCCGCAAGAAATGCCGTGTTTAGAAACTGGTCAAGTCGTGTATATTTATCTCGTTCCCATTCGTATTTTTTTATCAATCTTTGACCCGGGTCAAAAAGTAAATATAACATTGTAGGGTCTTTTGGGATGACAATCCACTGTTCTTTTTGGTCATTTTGAAACTCATGCCGCTCCCTGCTGCCTTCTTGGAAAAAAGCCTCAAAAACTAATTTATTTGAAAACGGAGGATGTATGGAATCTATCGGTTGAATTTGTTCAATATGCATCAGCATATGGCTTTGGTGGTCTTCGGAGCGGATGCGGTAATGTGGTTCACCTCCGTGTATAATCCATTGATTAAAGAATTTGGTAAAATCTCTTCCTGTCACATCATAAATTGCTTTCAGCATATCGTAGGTCCATACTTCGCTAAAGCCGTTATGTTCCAAATAGTGTTTTATCACCCTTCTGAAGTCATTTTTTCCGAGTTCATCTCGTAGCATATCCAAAACCAGCGAGCCTTTGGCGTACCAACGGTCGGAGCCACCGCGCCTGTTTCCTAAGCCGTACCGATTGTTTTCAGCAGCTGAAAAGCTGCGTGTCAGCTCTTTTTGCCTTTCCCATAAGTATTGGCCTTCGCCAAAATATTCATATTCAAACAGCTTTGCATAAAAGCTGGCAAAACTTTCGGTCAGCCATACATCAGAAGTGCGTAAATGGGAGATATAATTGCCAAACCATTGATGTACAAGCTCATGTATATTGACGTTCACATAATTTCTTTCCCAAAATGCCCTTCCGTCAATATGCATATAATCGCCAAAAATAGTGGAAGTAGTTGTTTCCATACCTCCAAAGAGATAATCAGCCACCGGTGCTTGTCTGTACAGCTCGTAAGGGTAGGGGACTCCAAACTCAGTTTCACAAAACTGCAACATTTCATCCATTAACATATATGTGGCTTCCAGTTCGTGTTCTCTCTCCGGATAATACCAAAGCTCCACGGGGACACCGCTCGATGATGTAAAGTTTTTCCAGCGATAATCACCAATCACCAATGCCATTGAAAAAAATGGATGATCTTTTTTCATGCTGTAATGCCAGGTAGAGGTGCCATTTTTATGTTTTTGTACCGATTCGCGTATGCCGTTTGAAAAAACTTGGTATCGGCTGCTAAATGTGATGTATAAATCTTGTGTGATTCTTCCGGGTACATAAGGAAGCCAATTATGCGGGCGATGCGCCCATATTTGCCGTTTCATGCTGAAGCTGTTATCATCGAAACCAGTGAAATACAGTTCGGTAGCAGGCTGCACCTTATAATTTAGTTGAAGCTTATAATTATCTCCTGTTTTGCGCGGACGAGGCAATTTAAGCACCAAATTCTCACCGGATTGATAATAATTTGGCTTATTACCGTTTAAAAGTACCAAGTCAAAACGAAAGTTAGGTGCTTGAATAACCACCGAATCAATATCTGTCCGAATTGTCCGAAAATGTAGTTCTGTTTCGGCAGTTAGAGTACGGCTAAGCGTATCGATTTGTATATGTGCTTCCAAATGAAATACTTGGATGTGCTTTTCTGGGAAGGCTTCCGTTTTTTCGCCAAGATATTGAGCCTTAGCCGGCATCATCGTTATGATTTGCAGTCCGAAAACGACTACATACATCAGCATGAGTTTTGAGAATAATCGATTGTTGAATGAGTTTGTATAATTCATTTTACATCAAATTATGGCATGTTAAAAGAAAGCGTAAAAATACATAATCTTCCTTAGGTTTGAAGGGGAGAAAGCTATTCATATTTTTTTTGATGCTTCCCTAACCTGCATAATTCACCAATTCATAAGCTTGTTAAGCTAATTTAATCGTAATAAGCTCCAGATCATTGCTTTAGGAGATTTTACTAGTTATTTTATTAAGTGTTTATTCATAAAATGAATTTTGATTTAATTTTGGCAATTTTTACGTTATGAGCTGTTCGCAGTAGTTTACTACAGCTTCACAGCTCACGCCTGAAAATTCCTCAAAATTAAATTCATGAATTAAGCAGGCTAAAAAAAAGCCGGCTACATATACTATGTTCCGGCTTTTACTTCTTCAAGCAGGCAATCAGCTGTTTTGCTCACGTATTAAATTCAATGCACTCCCTGCTTTAAACCATTCAATTTGACTTGCATTATAGGTATGCACCACTTCAAATTGTTCGCTGCTTCCATCGGCATGATGAAGTTGAACGGTTAATGGTTTTTCAGGCTGGAAATCAGTGAGTCCTAAGATATCAATGCGATCGTCTTCACGGATTTTGTCATAATCTGCTTTATCGGTAAAGGTGATAGCCAACATTCCTTGCTTTTTAAGGTTTGTTTCGTGTATTCGGGCAAAACTTTTTACCAAAACAACTTTTGCTCCCATAAATCGAGGCTCCATTGCAGCATGTTCGCGTGATGAACCTTCGCCATAGTTTTCATCACCGACAATTATTGAACCGAATCCGGCATCGCGATATGCTTTTGCGGCATCCGGGACTGTATTCACTTTTCCATTTATCTGATTTACAACGGCATTTGTTGCTTCACCAAAATAATTCACTGCACCAATTAGCAGGTTTTGTGAGATATTTTCAAGATGACCACGGTAGCGTAGCCATGGTCCTGCCATTGAGATATGGTCTGTGGTACATTTTCCTTTTGCTTTAATCAGCAAGTACATACCTTTATAATCGTTCCCATCCCATTTTGGGAAAGCTTCTAGAAGCTGCAAGCGGTTCGACTCGGGCTCTACCACGATTTCAATCTCGCTTCCATCTTTTGCCGGCTCTTGGTATCCGTTGTCTTCCACTTCAAATCCTTGGGGTGGAAAATCTACTCCTTGAGGTTCATCGAGCTTTACTTTTTCTCCGTTTTTATTGATGAGTTCATCTGTTAAAGGGTTGAAATTCAATGTTCCGGCAATGGTAAATGCGGTAACAATTTCGGGTGATGCCACAAATCCGTGGGTATTTGGGTTTCCGTCATTTCGTTTTGCGAAATTTCTGTTAAACGAGGTCATAATGGAGTTTTTCTCGCCTTTATCCGCATTATGTCGTGCCCATTGTCCGATACAGGGACCGCAGGCATTTGCCAAAACCACTCCTCCAATCTTTTCAAACACATCTAAATAACCGTCTCTTTCAACGGTATAACGCACCATTTCTGAGCCGGGTGTAACCGTATATTCTGATTTCACCTCAAGGTTTTTTTCCAATGCTTGACGTGCTACCGATGCGGCACGCGAAATATCTTCGTAGGATGAGTTGGTACACGATCCAATAAGACCAACCTCTAATTTTTCGGGCCAGCCGTTTGCTTTTACTGCTTCAGCAAACTTAGAAACAGGTGTTGCAAGGTCGGGAGTGAAAGGTCCGTTAATATGAGGTTCCAACTCAGAGAGGTTAATTTCAATTAGTTCGTCAAAATATGCTTCAGGATTTTCATATACCTCCGGATCGGCAGTCAGATAATCTTTGATTTTATTTGCTTCATCGGCAACGGCTGCTCTGCCTGTTCCACGCAAATATTCTTCCATCTTGGCATCATAACTAAATATTGAGGTGGTAGCACCAATTTCTGCTCCCATATTACAAATAGTCCCTTTTCCGGTACATGAAATTGTATCGGCTCCGGGTCCAAAATATTCGACAATTGCTCCGGTGCCACCCTTTACGGTGAGTATACCTGCAACTTTCAAAATTACGTCTTTTGCTGATGCCCATCCGCTGAGCTTGCCGCTTAATTTAACGCCTATCAGCTTAGGAAACTTTAGTTCCCACGGCATTCCTGCCATCACATCAACGGCATCGGCTCCTCCAACACCTATGGCGACCATGCCGAGCCCGCCTGCATTTACAGTATGCGAGTCGGTGCCAATCATCATTCCTCCGGGAAATGCATAATTTTCTAAAACAACTTGGTGGATAATCCCTGCTCCGGGCTTCCAAAAGCCTATACCATATTTATTAGAGATGCTGGCAAGAAAATCGTACACCTCTTTATTGGTGTCTTTTGCGGTTTTTAGGTCTTCCGAAGCACCCACTTTTGCCTGAATAAGGTGGTCGCAATGAACTGTAGATGGAACGGCTACCTTCTGCTTGCCGGCTTGCATAAACTGTAATAATGCCATTTGTGCAGTCGCATCTTGCATGGCAACTCGGTCGGGATTGAAATCTACATAAGATTCGCCCCTTTCATAAGGCTTGGAGGGGAGCGGATCGGCAAGGTGGGTGTATAAAATCTTTTCTGTAAATGTTAATGGCCTAGCCAAAAGCTTACGTGCTGCATTTACGCGCTCCGGAAATTTGGAATACACGGAGCGAATCAAATCTAAATCAAATACTTTCATTAAAATAAGTGTGTTTCTGTTAATTTAATAACAATATAATCAAGTGTTTATGCAAATCTAACAATAATAACTATTCGGCAAAATATTATTTTTTTGTCTTTGAAAAACGAATTATTTCGCTAGGAAAATACTCCTCAGAAACTTGATAATGAGCTTATTTTAGTGGCTGCTCTTTTCTGTATATGTCTGACTTTTGCCTGATTGATTTCATGGGTTTTTCGAGTTGCGGTCGAATTTTCACGGCTATATCTCTTTCAAGATTTTGAATTTCTATCGAAAAGCCGTTTTCTTCTGCACGATGTTGGCTTATTGAATCGACTGTCCCGCTATATGTATTGTACCAAAATGCATCATAATTACCTGCTGTGAGTGGAAAAAGTATTTCTCCGCTCACCGGCTGTGGTCTTTTACCATTATCATAAATATATTTCCAGTTGTGGCTGCTATTTTGTATCCATGCCATTAAATGCTGCTCGCCCGCTCGTGCAAAAGCCCTGATGTCCGGTTTGAAAGAATGAAATATCAATTGTGTAATTTCTACTACACTTTGAAAACCGCTTCCAATATTATCGATGCTAATCGTATGTTTTCCGGCGGGCACTTCAATCTGAATCAGGTCATTGGCAGATACTTTCTCTTGAAGAACGACCAGTCCGTCAATACTGATTTTTAGAATGGCATCCACAGCTTGCCCTCCGGTTTCTATGGAAACTAATTCGGGGTTATTCCAAAAAGCGCTTATTTCCAGAGGTTTACGTATTGTTGCAAATATTGAATTTGGACCAAACAAAAAGGCACTCATGCTATCGATTGAGGGAATAAGAATCCCTGAAGCTTCCAAATTGAATCTTTGGGAAGGGGCTTTGAGCGATAATATGTCAAAATTTGGAGTAAGTATCACATCGCTTTGTTTTTCGGCTTTTGTTTGAAGATGCAAGCCGGTATATTGATGAGCCGACAAATCTTCGCCTTTGGCAAATTTTGCTAGGGCGGCATAGGAGTCATACAGGTTTAAGGTGTCAATATATTCATCCCAAAACCAAGGCATTATTGTTGCAAACGAGCCACCCATTATTGAACTCCACAGGCTGTTATGCAATGAAATACCTTGGGGGTCCCATTTCATTAGGGAATCGGGCAAATGTCCTAGACCAAATTCACCTACAAGCATTGGTTTTTGATATGTTTTTTGTAATATAGCTACTTGCTGTAACATATTTGCTTCAATATCTTCCTTTTTGGAGTACAAATGCTGTTGTGTAAAATGTATATTTTCATGCTTCCAAACCGTTGGATTACTGGTGCTTAGCGCAAATCCCAATGAAACAAAATGATGATAGGGATCTTTTTTTACCACGAAATCAGCCATTTCGTTGCTCCAGCTGGCAATTTGATGTTGACGCTGCTTATACCAGCTAAAATTATCGGCTTCGGCTAAAAGTCCCCAACTAATTAATTTGGTTGACCATCCATAGCGTGCTATAAGATATCGAATACGGTTTTTAAAGGCATTTTTCGCTTCGGCATTTGTGAAAAATTCATGAGGTTGGGTGCAGCAGCCTCCCATTTCGATATTGTATGGGTTATTTCGCCAATCACGACCTTTAAATAGGATGTTCAATTCATCATGAATGGCGAAAGTCAACATCAGATATAAGCCCATATCTTCTGCCATACGAAATACGCTGTCCACCATAAAAGCTTGTTGTTGCCTATTTGAATAATTACGAAATCCATTTTTGTCCCATTCAATTTGAAACGCCCAAGGTGTAAGAATCAGCTTGGCAAAATTCATCCCGTTGGCTTCCATTTTCGACATATAGCGAATCATATTATTTCTGCCATACATCGATTTTACCCAGCCTAAATTTTCGCCTATAAGAAAAACAGACTCTCCGTTATCAGCCACTAAGCTGTGATTTTCTGCAAATTGGCGTACGAAACCGTTTGTTGCTACATTTTCACAAAAGAAATGTTGTGAGTCTAATGTGTCGCTACCGAAAGAATCTATATAGACAAGCTTGTACGCCCATTTTCCCGTTTCATCCGGGCTAAAACGTATTTTGTGTTGCGCTTTGCCACTTGTTTTTAACTCTGTTTGATTATGAGGTATAAAGTGTTGATAATAAAAACCTTCCACTTCAATTTTTCTCTCTGTTGGGCTTATGAATATGGCTTTTAACATGGATTCATCATAATCAAAATGGTTTGAGGCTTTTGAGTTTATTTCAACACTTAGTTCGTATAAACCATAGATTGCTAAACTATCTGCGGAGGCTTTAACCGATATAATTTCCGGTTTGCTTTTCCCGAAAGCCATGAAACTTAGCAAGAGCATGCAAATTATAAAATAAAGCTGTTTCATTTTGATTCAGATTAAGGTTTTTATGTAAAAATACTTAGAAATTTCACAAAGCAAAGCTTTGTAAGTTAATTCATATTCAATAAGTTAACAAAGCTAAAGGGATTCTACTCCTTCAGCTCAAGCAGTGCTACATTTTCCACATGATGCGTTTGTGGGAACATATCCACCGGTTGAACTTTAACCACATTATATTTTTCAACCATCAAAGCAATATCCCGTGCTTGTGTAGCGGGATTGCAACTTACGTACACTAATTTTCGTGGTGCAATTTCCAAAATACGTTCGACCACTTTAGGATGCATACCTGCACGCGGCGGGTCAGTAATAATGACATCCGGTTTGCCGTATGCCTCCACAAAATTTTTGTCAAATACCTTTGCCATATCACCGGCGACGAATTCGGTGTTTGTAAGCTCGTTCAATTTGGAATTGATACGTGCATCTGCTACAGCTTCTTCTACAAATTCGATGCCAATGACTTTTTTTACGGATTTTGCAATATAATTTGCGATAGTACCGGTACCAGTATACAAATCGTAAACGGTTTCATCTCCTTCGAAAGCTGCCATTTCGAATGCAGTATGATATAGCTTTTCTGCTTGAAGCGAATTTGTTTGAAAGAATGAAACAGGTCCTATGCGGAATTGCAAATCCTTGTTCCCGGCTATTGGTGAGGGCATGTATTCCGTAATATATGGCAGTCCGTGAATCAATTCGGCGGGTAAATCACTTATCTGATCATTCAGCTTGTTGTTGATAACCAAGAATAAACTCGTGATTTGCGGGAAACTACGAATGATTTCCGGTAGCATTTCCTCTCGTACGCGATTATCGTCATTTGCAATTACCAAGATAAGCATCCATTCACCTTTTAGGGTATTTCGCAGGATAAGCCCACGCAAAAGCCCCTCATGCGTTTTGACATTGTAAAAGCCATACGTATTCTGAATGGCGTAATCACGAACGAAAACACGTATCTGATTATGAAAATCGTCCTGCAAATAACATTTGTCAATGTCTAAGATACGGTCAAACATGCCTGGCAAATGAAAGCCAAGTCCTTTTAAATCAGCTTCTTCCAAGCTTTCTGATGGCTTGCCGTCAGTAAGCCATTTCCTTGGCGAAAATGTGAATTCCAATTTATTTCGATAATGATACTGAAGCTCGGAGCCCAGGATAGGAAGCAGTTCAGGATAGCTGAATTGACCAATACGGTCGAAATTATCTTTTACTTGCTTTTGTTTGTATTGTAGCTGGGAAGCATATGCAAGATGCTGCCATTTGCAGCCGCCGCATACCCCAAAATGACTGCAACTTGGGGTGGTACGTGCATCGGAATATGCATGAAATTTGAGTATTTTCCCTTCGTAAAATCTTTTTTTTCGTTGCACCATTTGAATATCCACCACATCGCCAGGGGCTCCAAATGGGATAAAAACGACTTTGTCATCAGGTTTGGCTACAGACATACCTTCTGAGCCTGCATCGATGATTTGAATATTTTCTATGATTTCCGGCTTTTTATAACGGCGCTTGCTCATATTGAATTATATATTTTTGCAAAAGTACGTATATTCAAACAAAAAATCTTTGAAAGATTGACAGCCTATTTGTTTGTCGGCATGTTTATACTGTTATATTTGTTGTTGTGAAAAGCAATAAAATCGCATACGGTTACGCCTTTTTGGTCATATTATTCTGGTCGAGCATGAGTTCGGCTTTTAAATTGGTGTTAGCTGTTCTAAGCCCCGAAATGTTGCTGTTTTGGTCCGTACTCTTTGCGTTATTAATTCTTTCTATAGTGCTTATTATACAAGGAAAACTGTCCGAAATTTTTAAACAAAATCGAAATGAGTGGAGAAACTCTGCCTTGTTGGGGCTGTTAAATCCTTTCGCATATTATTTGGTTTTGAGTAAGGCCTATCAGTTATTGCGTGCACAAGAAGCCGGCATCTTAAATTATAGCTGGCCTGTTGTATTAGTGATTTTATCTGTGCCTTTGCTTGGCCAAAAGATTGGAGTTAAAGGTTTTGCAGCTATTTTTCTGAGTTTCTTTGGTTTGATACTAATTGCAACCCAAGGCAAACCGCTAAATTTGGAGTTTACGCATCCGCTCGGGGTGGCATTGGCAATATCAAGTGCGTTCTTTTGGGCTTTATATTGGATATTTAATCTGAAAGATAATCGTGATGCATTAGTGAAAATCACCAGCAATATGATATTTGGTTTCTCTTATGTTATCCTATATATTTTGCTTTTCAAGAAATGGGAATTTAATGGAATTCAAACGATTGCTGGGGCTGTGTATATCGGCATATTTGAAATGGGCATTACATTTGTGTGGTGGCTCACTGCATTAAAACATGCTGAAAGCACGGCTAAAGTGAGTAATTTAGTGTTTCTGTCGCCATTTTTGGCGCTCTTTTGGATTCGTATATTTGTAGGAGAGAAGATATTAGCTTCCACATTAATAGGTTTGCTGTTCATTGTTGGGGGCATCTTATTACAGCAAGGTGTTTTATCTTGTCGACCTTTCATTCGAATTTTTCAAAATATAAAATCAAATAAAAATGCAACTTGAAAAGCTTATGCAGCAAGTAATTTCGCTTGCTGAGGACACTGCCGACTTTTTACGTACCGAATCACGTAAATTATCCGAGATTCAGGTAGAAGAAAAGGGGCTTCATAATCTTGTTTCCTATGTCGACCGTGAGGCTGAGCAACAAATTAAAGATGGCTTATTGTCTTTGTTACCCGGTTCCGGATTTATAGCTGAAGAAAGTGGATCACAAATTGAAGCGCGCTATAATTGGATTATCGACCCATTGGATGGTACAACGAATTTCTTGCATGCTGTTCCACTGTATTCTATTAGCATTGCATTGAAAGAAAACGATGAAATAATTCTCGGATTGGTGCTGGAAGTAGGCCGTGATGAGTGTTTTTATTCCTATCGCTCGGCTCCATGCTTTTTAAATGGCAAAGAAATTCGGGTATCTCCGCAAAAAGTATTGGATAAATCCTTGTTGGCAACCGGTTTTCCTTATCATGATTTCAGCAGGATGGACTTTTATTTAAAGCTTTTCGAGCAATTGATGCGTCGCACGAGAGGTGTACGTCGCATGGGGTCGGCGGCTGTGGATTTGGCATATGTGGCTGCCGGGCGCTTTGAAGCATTTTACGAATATGGATTAAACCCTTGGGATATTGCTGCCGGGATGTTTTTGGTGAAGCAGGCAGGGGGAGAAGTGAGTACATTTGCAGGCACGGATGAAGTGCTATTCGGGAATGATATTATCGCATCGAATGGGTTAATTCATCATGCTTTGTTGGAGGAAGTAGCAGCTGCAAGAGGAAACTAATTTAAAAATCAACAAAAACTTGGTTTTATTTCTTGGATTATAGTGAACTATTTTATAGTTTAGTGGGCTTGATTTGACCACACTTTTATGTGGTTATGATGACACAGCAATTATAGTTACCCCCTACCCCCGCGCGAACTCCGTTTTACTTGTAGAGCGGAAACGAGCGGGGGGAACTATAAATACAGTATATCTTCCCGATGGTCGCTCGCAATGACATCAGAATTTATTCCTTTTCTACATAATTACATACTATTTTTAGGAAAAGACTAGTACAAATAGACTTTATGGTGGTTTTTTTTGACTTTTGGGTAAAAAACTCTATACTCAAAGGGAAATGACTTTTAATTTTTTTCAATGTATCTAATGACAGATCCAATCAACCCTGCAAAGCCAGTAGCAGCTACACCAGTAGCAGCTAGTCCTCTCGCTGCAGAACCGGTAGCAGCTGAGCAGAGCAAACAGATTGCCCTCGATGATGTACCTGAGAGCAATATCGAAACGGCAGCTACAGCATCTGATTCTTTCTTGGATAAAGGATTGTCCAAAGTCAAAGGGATGTTCAATTTCAAAAATAAGAAATCTGATAGCACAGCATCTGAATCTGAAAACAATTTTTTCAATAAACTGGTCAGCGGGACCAAAAATCTCCTCTCTCATGCTGAGACCTTTACCGATACCGCTTATCAAAAGACCAAAGAGATCTCCCAGAAAGTAGTCAACATGCCTACCAAAGTAGCGACGACTGCAGCCGATACCCTCAAAAAATGAGTAGAAATCGGGACTCAAGTGAGCGACAAGATCGTAGAAAAAGGTCAGCAAATCGGGACTCAGCTCGAAGGCACCGGAGATAAAATCAAAGATTGACTCAAAAAATGAGTAGATACTACCCTTTCCAGTGCAGAAAAACTCGGCAGTGGAGTCAGTAGTGGCGCCAAAAGCATGCTCAAAGATCCCCTTGGAGGGAGCAAAAAGATCATCAGCACCGTTGGGAATACTGCCAAAGATCTCTGAACCGAAGCAGTCCAAGGAGCCAAAGAATTGGGTAGCGAGACGATCAAAGAAGTCAGTAATATCGGCACTCAAGTCAAAGAAGAGGTAGAAAGTCTGAGCAAAGCAGACGGAACTGAAGAAGGAGTACTAGGATCTCTCAAATCAGGAGGCGAGCAATTGCTCCAAAAAAGCAAAGAGATTGGCAGCAAAATCGTAGATGAAAGCAAAGCCATCATCCAGAATCCTGTAGAAAAATTGGACACCCTGCTCGACAAGGATGCCAAACAAGCACCTACCATCGATCCCGAAGATCCCAACAAACAGACCCTCGAGCAGCTTGAAAATCCTGAAGAATAATTTATCTTTTCCAAGATAGTTTAAGATCCTCCTCTCGATAGGAGGATTTTTTTTATTGCAACTCTCCTCTTCCAAAAAAAGGATTTTTTTAACTTGAAAAAAATATTTTTATGAGTATATATAAAATATATATATTTATATATTTAGATACAAAAATGGCAACCATTACAGACCAAGATATAGTTTCTATACCTAGAAATCTCCTAAATGATTTCATTACAAATTTTGATGAAATGAAAAAAGTTTATGAATTAATAGACCATACTTTGTCAGAAAAAGATTTAGAATCCGAAAACACAAAATCTTTTACCACCACTAAAGATCTTTTTGATGACTTGGACGATTAAAAGAACCAATCAGTTCAAAAAAAATTATCAGGCTTTACCAAATTATTTAAAAGAAAAATTTAAAACTAATTTTGAAAAATTTATCATAGATCAATATGATCTTTCCCTAAAAACACATAAACTAAAATGAAAACTATCTGGCTATTTATCCAGTAGTATCAATGATGACTATAGATTTATTAGTAAAATAGATACCCAAAAGACTGAGATTGTTTTGGTAAATATATGAAATCATTCGATATACAGATAGTTTTCTGCTGATAGCGTTTATCAAAAGTTATTTTAGATAAAGCGTTTCCTCCCCACCCGGGTGTGATACGATAGAACCCGTCATCGCGAGCACCGCGAAGCGATCCAGATACCTAAAACTCTATCCTAATGGATTGCCACGCTCCCTTTGGTCGCTCGCAATGACAGGACTCTACTGGATTGCCACGCTCATTACATTCGCTCGCAATGACAAAAGCATTTCCCCATTCCACCCGGGTGCTAAGCACCCGGGTGTGATACGATAGAACCCGTCATCGCGAGCACCGCGAAGCGATCCAGATACCTAAAACTCTATCCTAATGGATTGCCGCGTCGCTAACGCTCCTCGCAATGACAGAACATCCCTCATCGCGAACGAAGTGAGGCGATACAGGTAAATAACAATCCAATGGTCCTCCTTTTCCAAAGGAGGTGCCCAAAGGGCGGAGGATTTTTCCCCGTCATCGCGAGCATAGCGAAGCGATCCAGGTAATTAAAGTTCTATCATAATGGATTGCCACGCTCCCTTTGGTCGCTCGCAATGACAGAGCACCCGTCATCGCGAGCACCGCGAAGCGATCCAGGTAATTAAAGTTCTATCCTAATGGATTGCCGCGTCGCTAAAGCTCCTCGCAATGACAAAAACATTTCCTCCCCCCCCGGGTGGTATCTATCATTTCCTATTTCCACCCGGGTGTGAGACTCTCAGCATTTCCCCTCTTGTCAAAGAGGGGATAGGGGGAGATTTGTAAAAATCCCAACAATAAAAAAAAGGCCAGTACAAAACTGCCTTTTTTAGAAATCACCCTAGTGCTGAGCTCACGGAGACCGCAAGACTCCTCACTGAGTGAGGAAGTGAGGTAGAATCCTACCTCAAAAATATTTTCTTTCTCCAGGATCCAACCTGGAGTACATAGACTCCAGATGGAAGCTGAGGTATATTGAAATATCCATTGATCTCTCGAGAGAAAAGGATTCTCCCAGAAAGATCGTAGACTCGTAGAAGTCCGCTGCCGCGGACTACTCCCTCAGTATACTGAGGGAACAGCTGAGGAGACAGCTCCTCGACTCCTACTTTTAGTTTGAATTCGACTAAGACTACATAGTCTCGATCGATTTCAAGATTTAACTCATACGAAGTGGTATCGACTACCACTCCATTTATCAACCACTCCTTGATGACATAGTTACTGGAGGGGATGGCGATGAAGTTCACCACCGTACCCTCCTCCAG
>CAZQBU010000044.1:12697-17857 GCA_964592175.1 uncultured Lentimicrobiaceae bacterium | reverse complement strand
CATTTTCTGCGGTGCTGGGACCGATGTTTTCTACCTTCAAGGTAAAGACTACTTCTTCGCCTACATACGGTGTGGCATTATCAACAGTTTTGCTAATGACCACATCGGCTTGTGGGATAGGTTCGGGGGTGACATCATCTTCTTCGTCGCCGGGATTGGGATCTTCCGTATCGGAGGATACAACAGCAATGTTCTTGTACTCGCCAGAGGCCAATACCTTGGCAGTGATATCAAGCGTTACAACTTGAGTTGATGAAAGATCGCCTACAACCCATAGGCCGCTTAACTCGGTATAGGTACCAACTGATGCAACAGCACTCACAAAGCTATAGCCGCTTGGAAGCTGATCCAAAACTTCTACATTCGAAGCAGTACTGGGGCCGTTGTTGGTAACAGTAATGGTAAATATCACATCTTCGCCCACATTCGGTTTATCATTGTCTACCGCTTTGGTAATAGATAAATCGGCTTGTGGAACAGGGGTAGGTTCTACCTCATCCGTATTGTCCGTATCATCGGGATCATCGGTGGGGCTATCAACTACCACAATGTTCTTATACTCGCCTTCGGCTAGTACTAACGCATGGATATAAAGTACCTCTGCAGCTCCATTAAGCATATCGCCTACATACCAGTTGCCGCTCAAGTCGTCATAGACGCCCTTATCAGCCACATACTTTACAAAGCTGTAACCTGAAGGTAGCTGGTCGGTAACAAGAACCGACTTGGCGGGGCTTGGACCGGCATTACTGACAGTAAGCGTAAAGATAACTTCCTCGCCTACATTGGGTGTAACATTGTTAACTGCTTTAGTAATAGCTAAATCGGCTTGTGGAACAGGAGTAGGATCTACCTCATCCGTATTGTCCGTATCATCGGGATCATCGGTGGGGCTATCCACTATAGCAATGTTCTTATACTCGCCGCTTGCAAGCACAGTAGCATAGAGCTTCAGCTCAGCTGAAGTGCCACTGGCAAGGTCGCCTATCAGCCAGTCGCCACTCACAGGATCATAACTGCCTACACTTACACTGTGACTGTCATAAGCATAACCGCTTGCCAGTTTATCCACAGCTGTTACTGATTCGGCAGTGCTAGGACCATTGTTGGTGACAGTAATGGTAAAGATTACATCATCACCCACATTGGGGGTCATTGTATCAATAGACTTGCTTATTGCAAGATCAGCTTGTGGGATCGGATCGGGTGTGACCTCATCTTCTTCATCGCCGGGATTGGGATCATCGGTAGGACTGCTCACAACAGCAGTGTTCTTGTACTCACCTGATGCCAATACCTTGGCAGTGATATCAAGCGTTACAACTTGTGCTAACGAAAGATCGCCTACAGCCCATAGGCCGCTCGATGCAGTATAGGTGCCAACTGAAGCCACAGCACTCACAAAGCTATAGCCACTCGGAAGCTGATCCAAAACTTCTACATTCGAAGCAGTGCTTGGTCCGTTATTGGTGACAGTAAGCGTAAAGACCACATTATTACCTACCTTCGGTTTATCATTGTCTACCTCTTTGGTAATGGATAAATCGGCCTGTGGAACAGGAGTGGTAGTAGAAGTGCCTGTGTTGTTGCTTTCATCCGGATCGCCGGTATCGCTGTCTACCGTGGCAGTATTTACATAATTGCCTGAAGCCAATACTTCAACAGTGAGGGATAAGCTGCGCGTGCCGCCTACCTCAAGGTCGCCAATGGTCCATATTCCGCTGGTAAGATCGTAGCTGCCGCCTGTATGACCGACATAGCTGTAGCCGCTGGGCAGTTCATCTTCAACAACGACATTGCGAGCTACGCTCGGGCCGCCATTGCTGACAGTCAAAGTAAACACAACTTCTTCACTTACATTAGGAGTAGCATTATCTACTGATTTGCTAATAGCTAAATCAGCAGAAGTACCGGGTGAAGTAACAGCATCATCTTCATTGTTCCCGGGTTTGGGATCATGCGTGTCGCTAGAGGCTATGGCTGTATTGCGATAGTCGCCCGATTCATTCACCTTGGCCACAATCTCGAGGCTATGGATAGCTCCATTGACCATATTGCCAATAGTCCAAAGACCGCTGCTGGAATTGTAGGCTCCGCTGCCGTTATCACTCACATAAGTATAACCGCTTGGAAGCTGATCGATAACCTTAACATTCACTGCTTCACTCGGTCCGTTGTTGGTTACAGTAATAGTAAAGGTGACTTCTTCGCCGGTATTGGGGTCTACAGGACTAACAGTCTTGTTCATGACCAAATCAGCTGACTTGACAGGTGAAGTTTCCTTCTCGGAAGTATTATTGCCCGGGGCAGGATCTTCTGTGTCGCTGCCCACACTAGCAATGTTTTTATAATCGCCACTATCAAGCACCAAGGCTGTTACTGTATAGCTTACGTTAGAAGGATAGCTCATATCCCCGATAATCCAAGTAATCTCGCCGGTAGCTGCATCATAAGTGCCGCTGCCGCTATGGGATTTATGAGTATAACCATCAGGAAGCTTATCGACAAGTACTACATTTTCTGCGATGCTGGGTCCGATATTTTCTACCTGAATAGTAAATACTACCTCGTCTCCAACATAAGGCGTTGCATTATTAACAATCTTGCTAATAACAAGATCAGCTTGTGGAATCGGATCGGGGGTAACATCATCTTCTTCATCACCGGGTTTAGGATCATCAGTAGGACTGCTCACAGCAGCTGTGTTCTTGTACTCGCCCGAGGCCAATACCTTGGCAGTGATATCAAGCGTTACAACTTGAGTTGATGAAAGATCGCCTACAACCCATAGGCCGCTTAACTCGGTATAGGTACCAACTGATGCAACAGCACTTACAAAGCTATAGCCGCTTGGAAGCTGATCCACTACTTCTACATTCGAAGCAGTACTGGGACCGTTGTTGGTCACAGTAATGGTAAATACCACATTTTCACCTACATTGGGCTTAGCTTTATCTACCTCTTTCGTGATGGATAGATCGGCTTGGGGTTTAGGTATTGTAGTAGATGTGTCCTCATTGTTGTTTGGATCCGGATCAGCCGTATCACTCGAAACTGTAGCTGTATTCTCATAGTCGGAGGCTGCCTTGTCGGCAAGAACTTCAACTTCGATACGTAACTCAATACTATTGGAAGGACTAGTAGCCGATAAAGTACCGATAGTCCATACTCCGGTTGAAGGATCATACGTACCACCGCTGTTATCAATAACATACAAATAACCGGCAGGTAGCATCTCATTCACAACTACATTCGTAGCAGGGCTTGGACCGGCATTAGTGACTTTAAGCGTAAAGACAACATGATCACCCACATTCGGCGTGGCATTATTAACTGTTTTTTCTATTGATAAATCAGCGTATGCATCCACATCTACCGTAACAATAGCATCGTCACAGTTTGTTGGATTCAGTATCTCACATATCTGATAAGTAAGCTCATAGGTGCCTCCGGGGGTTCCGGGTGCTACATCTACGGAGCCGTCAGGGTTAAGGCTTAAGGCTCCTTGAGGATCAGGAGTCACTGTAGTCAGACTGACAAGAGTTAAATCAACTGGACTGCCATTCAGCTTGTCATTGTCAAGGACATTTAACACATTGGTCTGTCCACTATGACCGTTGATGCCCGAGGCACTGTCATCATTGGCTATGATCTCGTTCACAGTCACAGGCAATACAGTTGCATCGTCATTATCGGTATCGGTACCTGAATCATCATCCACCTTGTTACCCTTGGGGTCTTTAGCTTTCACATAAGCAGTATTACTTACAGAACCTGAATTGACATCAGAAGCGGTAATAATATAGGTGGCTTTAGCGGTCCAAGTCTCTCCTACTTCCAAAATAGTATTAGCTGTCATGCTTTCGGTCCAGCTAATGCCCTCGGCCAAATCAACACCATTTAACTCATCCTCAAACTCAATATTCGTCAAGGTTAAATTACCCGTATTGGTGATTACAAACGTGTATTCAATGGGATCTCCCATCAGGAAAGCACCCTCATAACCTGTTCCTGTATTGGTAATAGTTTTAACCAATGAAATCTTAGGTGTCTGAACAGTGGGCACCTCGGTATCCTTACCGGGATAATCCGGATCACCAGGCTCCTTATCAGTAGGCTTACCGGGATTATCCGTATCAGGAGTAGATGGCGTCGGATTCAATGGTTTTTCATTAGGATCAGTGGCATTGGCAATAGCCATATTCAATACACCACCGGCGTCAACGTCAGCCTGAGTTACTTCATAAGTAGCGGTAGCCGTAACAAATTGAGTAGGTGCAAGAACGCCAACAGAACCGGGCCAATCATAGGTCAAGGCACTCAATCCAACCATATCATCGGTGATTTCAACAGCTGTTAATGTGACATTACCGGTATTAGTAAGAGTGAATGTATAAGTTATTTCATCGCCTAAATTAGCAGAACTAAGATCGGCTACCTTTGTAAACGCTAAGTCAGGGATTTGCTCCAACTCAGTAAACGTACAGTCAGGACAGGTCGGATCATAATTCGGATCAAGCGGATCAAGTGGATTGGGATCTTTGGACGTGTCGCTTACTTCATTATCTTTTGGATCTTTACCAGTGGCGGTAGCAAGGTTCCATACTCCTCCAGCATCACGATCAGCCAGAGTTACAGTATAAGTAGCTGTGCCTGTTGCTGTGGCTCCGGGTGCCAGTGTAGTAGGACTAACACTAACAGCACCACCAAGTAACGGGTCGGTAACAGTGATATCACTCAAGGTAACATCACCGATATTCTTCACAGTGAAACTGTATGTAATGCTATTGCCATCCAAACTTAACTCACCTTCCTTAACAATTGCAATACCGGGATTGCTGTCAATTGGTGTGTTAGTAGGTGTATCATTGTCAAAATCAGTACCTGACTTATCCTCTACTTCAGTATCCTTGGGATCCTTACCCTTAGCTATTGCCTGGTTCTCAACAAAACCAGCATCCTTATTCGCCTGTGTAACAGGATAAGTTGCACTGCCAGTGGCTGTTTCTCCAGGAGCCAATGTGGTAGGACTAACACTAACAGCACCACCAAGTAAGGGGTCAGTAACAGTGATATCACTCAAAGTAACATTGCCGGTATTCTTGACAGTGAAACTGTAAGCAATACTATTGCCATCTGTACTCAATACACCACTCTTAA
>CAZQBU010000044.1:0-12597 GCA_964592175.1 uncultured Lentimicrobiaceae bacterium | reverse complement strand
ACAGTGAAACTGTAAGCAATACTATTGCCATCTGTACTCAATACACCACTCTTAACAATTGCAATGGAAGGAACCACTGTAAAGTTCGTCGTCTCCGCATCCGAATCCGTGACAGGGTTTTCATTAGGATCATCACCAGTAACTGAAGCCACGTTAGTAAATAAACCATTATCTAAATCTTCTTGTGTTACAGTGTGGCTTGCAGTATGAGTAACCTCTACCCCTACTCCTAAGTCGCCAATAATACCATTATTCGGCAGCAAACTTTCGGT
This sequence comes from uncultured Lentimicrobiaceae bacterium, assembly GCA_964592175.1. Taxonomy (GTDB): domain Bacteria; phylum Bacteroidota; class Bacteroidia; order Bacteroidales; family F082; genus JALNZU01. The sequence continues at coordinate 12,325 of CAZQBU010000044.1, read as the reverse complement.
ATCTGCATTTTCATCAGTGATTTTTACATCTGTTAACTTAACATCACCAATATTTTTCGTTTTAATCTCATATGTAATCTTATCACCTTCTTTATATGGACCACTTGAAGTTTCTGTCTTTGTAATTTGTATTTCAGGAATTGGCAGCGAAGTCAGATACAAGGTGGCATCGTCACATGCTTGAGGTTCACCAGCGTCACATACTTTCTGTTCTACTACTACAGTACCAATATAATCTTCCTCAGGTACAAAAGTATAGCTGCCATCTTTGTCAATGGTCAATGTTCCTTTATTAGGGATTACAACCTCTAACTCATCATCTTCTCCAGTTGGAACAGTATGAGTAGTTCCATTAATTGTAATTTCAGTTAAGGTTTGATTATCTCCTTCCGGATCAAAGTCGTTATCCAATACCTTACCGCTCATAGTTTCACCTTTGGGTGCACTGTTGGCATCATCATTGGCGTAGGTAACATTCTCATCTTCTTCCTTATCCTCAACAGTGATATTAAGGTAAGCAGTGGCAGAGCCTCCTTGTGCAGTAGATGTACCGGGTGCATAATCCTCAATAGTATATTCAACAGGGTCTACAGTGCCTACAAAATCGTCTGCTGGTTCGAAAGTAAAGCTGCCATCTTCATGGATGGTTAGCTTACCAGCGTTACCTACAGTAGCACCTGATGGGTCTTTACCTGATACCTGGGTAGCTTCATTCAATGGAATATCGGCACCTGTTACTTTTATATCGTCACCGTCTGGATCACTGTCATTGCTTAATAAATTACCTTCAAGATCTACATTCTTTTTGCCGGTTACATTGTCGTCAATAGCTACAGGTGGATTGTTTTCAAGCTCCGGATTATAAACAGGAATAACAGTAATGGTTAAAGTAGCGACGTCGCTATTACCATTCACATCAGTGATGCTGTAATCAACAGGCACAACACCGGTGAAGTCATCCTCTGGCTTAAAGGTATATGTACCATCTGCTCTGACGGTCAGTTCACCGGCTTTATTTTTATCTTTATCATAAATAGTTACAGTAAGTCCGTCATCACCGGAAGGTACTGTTGCAGGTGTACTGATCTTAGTACCACTACTGTCATAATAGGTTATATCGGTTACCTTAATGCCATCGCCCTCGTCATTGGTCAATACATCACCGTTCACCTCCACACCTTGAGGTGCCTGATTCACGTCATCCCGAGCTATTGGTAGTTCAAGCACTTCCAGAGTTGTGAGATATAAATTAGCGCTGTCGCTATCGCCTTCATCGTTGACAACAGTGTAGCTTACTACTGCCGTGCCTACGTAATCGTCTTCAGGCTTATAAGTGTACTCACCGTCATCTTCTATCGTCAGAGTACCGGCTTTCTTACCCTCTGCATCAAAAATGGTTACAGTATCTCCTGCGTCTGCAGTTTGCTCTTTTCCGTCTTTATCCAAATAGGTGAACCCTTCTACTTTAGCATTGGTTCCATCCCAGGTGTCGTTTTCACTTACATCACCTTCCATTTCTTCGCCTTTGGGACCTAGGTTCGCGTCATCGTTTGCGAAAATGTCGCTGGCAAAGGGACTGTCTTCATCCAATACAGTAATGGTTAAAGTAGCTGTGTCAGTCAGACCGTCTTCATCTGCAATAGTATAGTCTACTGGTACTTTGCCTGTGTAACCATCTGTCGGATCAAAGTCGAAGCTGCCATCATCATTAAGTGTAAACTCACCGGCTGCGTTGCCATCTTCATCATAGATAGTGACAGTATCTCCTGCAGCAACAGTTTGCTCGTTACCGTCTTCGTCTAAATAAGTAAACTCTTTCACTTCAATATCATCGCCATCTGGATCAGAGTCGTTAGACAATACATTACCCGATGTCGGTGTATCAAACTTTGTGATCTGAGTATCATCCTGTGCTACAGGAGGATTATTTTTAGCTGGATTTATGATTGGAATAACAACGATAGTTAATGTAGCATCATCTTTTCCACCTACATCATTACTGGCAGTATAATCAACGGGCACTGTACCCGTATAATCTTCTTCTGGTACAAAGGTATAGCTACCATTGTCGTTTAATGTGAACTCACCGGCTTTATTATTATCCTTATCGTAAACGATTACAGGAGTACCCGGCGTTCCAGTTTGCTCATCACCATGTTCATCCAAATAGGTGAACTCATCTACCTTAATAGTTGTATCAGTAGTTTCATCATTGTCCAATACATTCCCGGTAGCTGTCTCATCTTGCGGTATCTGGTTGATGTCATCTTTTGCTATAATTGTTGCATCGCAATCTTCGTAACCCGGATCACCAGCTTGCAAGTACTTAACTGTAACTTTTATTCCTGCATTTGCACAAGTGCCAGTAGTAAGGAACGCATAATATGTACCGGGTCCTGCTTCGTGGATATTACCCATCACCGGGGCAGTGATATCATTGACTGCACGCCAGTCGATACTCTGAAGCTCATCATTCTGAGCATCATCTAAGTCTGCTGTTGTACCGGGGCAGATATAAAGGTCTGACACATTCGGAATCACAAAGTCAGAGCCACAAACCATTACATCAGCAGTTTGTTCAAAATCATATTTGTTAGGATTACCTGTTTCATTTGTACCATCACCCATGCTTCCATTCACCTTATGACCAACATATCCAAATTTCTTTGAACATTGTTTGATAGTGATTGTAGTATGTCCACCGGTTTCAACGGCAAGGATGTTATCACCAACATTTAACTTACCCGCATCAAAATCACCTGTGTTTCTTCCGGGCATAAACATGGGCTCATAGTTGTTATTGTTAGTTGCACCACCAATCATATTTCCACTATTGGCACCCCACGACCACAGTTTGCCATCATGAGTTATCGCACTAATTGTAGCAGCGCCATAATCATCGTGCTCGTTGGAAGAGATCCAGGCAATATTATCCAGATTACCGGTACCTTGTCCCTGAGCAGACGGTTTTTGCGGTTGTACCCAAACATTTGAAGCTGTGGTAGACCCGATACCTAACTGTCTCTTGTTGTTATTACCCATTGAGAACAGACGACCGTCTGTAGCCAAAAGATAGTAAGACTGGTAGTAAGGATTATCGGTAGAACCGCTTTGTGTCATACCAATCATCTTGGGAGTAACTCCTGAAGGTACGCTCACCTCAGTAGCATACAAACGATTAGTAGCAGCTACATCATTATCATTGATGTATGTACCGCTACCCCAGGTATATAATTTACCTTGCGAGGTTAATGCAAACATCGCATTGGGTGTACCGCGCATAGCCACTACATTTATAAGATCCGGATTACCCGGGGCATCAATTTTCACTCTGTGCCATACCACATTATTTGTGGCATCTTGAGTAGTTCCATCACCATTTTTATTACCATGGAATGAAAGTACATAAGCAGCACCATCACAAGTAGTAATAGCCAGCGTGCGGTATGAACCGAATAACATTTTTACATTTTCCGGATTTACACCATAAGGCAGCCCCATTTTTGCAAACTCATTATCTGTTCCGGTTACTCCGGCTGTACCGATAGTTACTCTGCCTAATTTTGTGGAATTCTTTATACTGTTGCTAATCAAGTAATCCTGGTGACCCCAGATAAACAATCCGTCAGTTGTAATTACTGCAAACTGCGCCTGATTATTGGCTCCACCTTTACTGCCACCTGTAAAACGGAGTATATGTCCGGTCAAATCGGGATAATTTGCAACATTCAGCTCTTGTGGTGTAGTAATATTTGTCATATTACCAGAAGCACTATTTCCAATACCTTGTCCCCAAACCAATATGGTCCCATCTTCTTCTCTCAATAAGGATGAATGGAAAGTAGATACAATATTATCATATTCAATTGTATTGGGATCAACAGAGTAAATAAAAGTATTTGGGTTACAATCGCCGGTTACGCAATAATCTCCATGCTCATGAACCTCACCATCCACTGTCGTTAGATACAAGCTTGCTTTAGCACTCGCCTTTGGATCGCCTGAGTCTTGTATGGTATATTCAAATACTAATGTTCCAGCATAATCTGGGGCAGGTTCGTAAGTGTAAGAACCATCTGAGTCCACTTTTATCTTACCACCTTCACCTTCCTTACCTGCCGGAATAGTATATTCGGTATCAACCGGAACCGTTGTTCCATCAAGAAGTGTCACAGCTGTTACTGTCTGTGTATGACCTTCCGGATCGATGTCATTCGTAAGAACGTTACCGGTCATGGTCTCATTTATAGGCCCACTATTAGCATCATCGTTGGCAAAAGTCAGATTCTGATCGGTTTCCTCAATCACATTAATGAAAATTGTTGCATCATCAGTATCCCCATATATATCAACTATAGTATAATCAATCGGATTTACAGTGCCGGTAAAATTAGTGGCAGGCGAATAAGTAACAGTACCATCTGTATTTACAGTAATGGTACCTGCATTAGTTACCGAATTACCTTCCTCATCTACACCACTTACGGTAATCGGCGTGCCAATTACAACTTCTACACCATTAATCTCAGCAATGATTAAATCTTCGTTATTTCCATCAGGATCGCTATCGTTTGCCAGCGGTGAAATAGTTACAGACTCACCTTTATAAGTAGTTGCGTAATCATTATGTGCAACCGGTTTATTATTGTCAGACGGTGAATTATTCGGAATAACAACAATTGTCAAATCTGCAGATGCCGGTCCTTCATCTCCTGTTGCTGTATAAGTAATCGGAGGCAATGTGCCTGTATAATCAGGTGCAGGAGTAAAAGTATATCCACCATCAGTGCCATAAATTACAATGCTTCCATAGGTCACACCATCTTTCACAAGTGGGTTTGGAGTTGAACCATCAATAACTAAGGCTCCACCATTGAAGGTTGCACCGCTTAGTTCTGTAAGACCCACATCATCATTGGTCAATACATTGCCGCTAACAGCTGTATTCACAGGTGTTTGGTTGATATCGTCGCGAGCTACTGGTAGTTCAAGTACATCCAGAGTTGTGAGATATACTGTCGCTTTGTCCTCGGCAACAGGGCTACCATTATCTTTTACAGTGTATACCAAAGGAACTGTGCCTATAAAGCCTTCTGCCGGTGTATAGCTAAAGCTGCCATCAGCATTCACGGTAATCTTACCGCCTGCGCCGGCTTGTCCGCTTGGAATAGCAAACTCATCTCCTAAAACAAGTTCAGTCCCATCCAACAGGGTAACCTTGGTGATGGTTTGTGTATCACCCTCAGGATCAAAGTCATTAGATAATAATCCTGTTCCGACATCAGCTGTAATATCTTGATTCTTTGGACCACGATAAAGATCGTCAACGGCATAGGTGGTGTTAACAGAAGAATCCTTCTCCTCAACAAAAATATTCAAATTAGCAGTGTCACATAAGGATGGAGTAACATCATCACAAATCGTATATTCTATAAGTGGAACTTGACCGGTATAACTATCTTCCGGGGTGAAAGTGAAGTTACCATCTTTGTCAATAGTGATTGTTCCAACTTTTGTAGTGCCGTCATATACTTCTGTTGTTGGAGGCGTGCTACTATCCTGTGGAATTGGTACAGTAGTGATACCGCCACTGGAGTTGGGTATCTTAATCTCGGTAACTGTTATCGGATCGCCATCAGGATCACTGTCGTTGCTTAATACATTACCTTCAACCGGAACCTCCTTCTTGGTAGTTACATTATCATCTATGGCAACAGGAGGATTGTTGATACCGGGATTATATACAGGAATAACAGTAATGGTAAGTTGAGCTTCATCCGTATTATTGTTAATATCGGTAATCTCATACCAAACAGGTACTTCACCAGTGAAGTCTTCTTCAGGAACAAAAGTATACGTACCATTTTCTCTGATGGTCAGTTTACCGGCTTCAGCACCGCTTGCATCATGAATAGTTACCGTTAAACCTGAACTTGGAACAATTTCAGGTGTACTAATCTTATTGCCATCGCTATCATAATAGGTTATATCGGTTACTTTGATGCCGTTACCTACGTCATTGGTCAACACATTTCCGTCAACAGAAACTCCTTGAGGAGTCTGATTGATATCATCTTTGGCATATATATCCAAAAACTTGTCAAAAACAGTCAGATAAATCGTAGCATCGTCGCAACCATCAGCTGTACACACCTCATAAGGGACATTTACAGTACCTACAAAATCATTTTCCGGGATAAAGGTTACTTTACCATTGCCATCTACTTTGATAGTACCCACTTTTACACCGTCTTTGTAGATGTCTCTCGGAGTATCTCCCGAAGAATACTTCTCAATATCTCCCTCTGCATTCTTTTCTACATAAAATTTTATGGAAGTTACCGGATCTTCGATATGGTCATTTGCCAAGATATTGTCGATAACGATAACTTCACCTTTCGGACCCGCTTTGGCGTCATCGTTAGCATTAATCGGCACATCTTCCTTGACTACTGTTATCAAAATGGAACTCGTATCGGTTCCGGTGCCATCCGTAATAGCATAAGTAAACAGCACATCACCTACATAGTCCGCATCAGCGGTAAATATCAATTTTCCGTCACCATCTTTTGAAGCTTGTCCCGCCAATATTCCGTCAGCGTCATACACATCTGTGGGAGTAGCTGTCAACGAAAATTCATCGCCATTGTCATCTAATCCCTTTATTCCCGTAACCGAGATTGGGTCATCGTCAACATCCCAATCGTTCAGGAGTGGATTGATGATGATTTCCTCACCCTGCTTTACCATACCTGTATCATGGTTGGCAACGGGTGGATTGTTGTCGCTGTCGGAATAAGGAGGTGCGACAATAATGTAGAGATTGGCATCGTCTTCCACATTGCCAGTTGTATTTTTACCCGTGTAGGTAATCGGCGGAACATTACCGCTAAACGACGGATCGGGCGTGAAAGTATAAGTACCGTTTGCATTTACTTTGATTTTACCATAGGTAGTGCCACCGATACTTAAAGTTGTTTCTTCTACAATATTAAAAGATGTTCCATTAAATGAAAGAGCAGTTACCTCATCTACGTTATAATCGTTTGTCAACAGATTGCCGTCCACCGGTGTATTGAAGGGTGTCTGGTTTATATCGTCCGTGGCAATAACGTTCGTAATTGTCAAGGTTTTGTGCTTTACGTTGTTTGAAACTCCTGCAGCCCCGTTGTATGCAGCCTCAAAGAACGGATCAAATGGCGGATAGAAATAATTAACTATATCGTAAGGAGCATTGAAATTCGGTGCCAGAGGTTTTTCCGGATCACTTGTATTGGTTCCATCGGGGTCATACACGTCATTAGGTCGCGTAATTCCCGCTTTTACCTCACCGGAACCGCCAATAGCGTCTTCGATTACCTTTACTGTTATAGTATAGGTTATTTCACATTCTTGCGGTAGATCCAAAAAAGATTTGAATGTATTTGTAGCGGCATCAAAAGTCAGGCTGGTTGCCTCTACGCCACATCCGTCTCCATCGAATGTAAAGAAAGTGCCGTCAACAGGTTCGAATCCTTCGGGAACTACAAAATGAAAAAGGGCATCCTCCACATCAAAGTCAAATTTACCTCCATTACCGTTGTTTTTTACTTTAACGGTATAGGTAACTTCATCGCCTATAAAAAGATCGGTTTTGGTTGGAGTAAGCTCTGTAACCTCCAAATCGGTTTCTTTGATTGTTATCTCAAAAGTGTTATTAAACTCATCTCCTTTTATAAATGTCCATGTATCCATCCCCTGATTATTACCAAAGGTGCTGCCATTACTTGGACCTGTACTGCTACCCCATTTGTGTCCGTTGGGTGTCGCTCCCCCCAATCCGGCACTTGATGTACCCGCCGGTATAACGGTATGACTCGCATTTATGGGATTCGGTATCCCTCCGGTGCTTCCGCCCCCATTGCCTATATTGCTATCATTCCAATAAACTTTGTCCGAAACAAAAGCAGTTCGATTGGCATTAAACAACTGTAATTTAATCCCTTTCGGATTCACTTCCAAATCAATATATGGGAAGTGTACTTCTGCCCCTTGCAATTGCAGTTCTATCTTTCCCGGACTTATTCCAACGGGCAAAGGCTGGTTGTTTCCATCGGTACCGTCCCAATAGACTGAGTTTTCGCCTTCGTTTTCGGTATATCCTGTTAATGTTTTGGTTGGAAACGGATCTACTAAAGAACTAGAACGGATAACGATTGTATAAAATACATCTTTACCACTATCGAATACAAAGAATCCCCCTTTGTTCCCGGCCGTCCACTCCGTTGCGCCATCGGCGCCTCTAAATTCGGCAACCGTTATATTCAGTTCCGGTTGTGAAACGTGCAGCCACGTGCTGTCACCCGGCACCGCACCTTTAGCTCCTTTTGGCATCGTTGCGTCAGGCAGCGAATAGAACATTTTATGTGTGAAAGTTTCGTTACCATCTTCGCCGCGCGGATCGTGATATCTGTTCTTAACCTGGGCTGCAGTTGATGCCGCAATACTTTGATAAGAAGGCGTAGTTGGATCTCCTACAGCATGGAAACCTTTGTTATTGACCATAAAGGTAGAGCGGTAACCGGCATTTCCGTTGTTATCCACTTCATACATAAAACCGTCGCGGGTATGGACAATAAACTTGGCGTAATTATTATACTCATCACCACGCCAATTGCTGCCACTTACATTAGAGTTTATGGAATTGAACACATTCATATATACACGCCCCGGTATCCAAGCATTATTATCCGTATTTGCCACCGAAATATCCCAGGCGTATATAAATCGCGTATTCGAGCCTTGTGTCCAATTGGCATCTGCTTTTAAATCATTTGGAGAGTTATCAGAATCAGCCTGAGAACCTGTTCCTCTAAATTCTACTTTGTAAATACCCGTACCACCGGAAGGTACTTTATAATACAAGGCACGGTATTTATCACCGTCAGAGGTTGTTCCCGGACTATATCGGGGACCTGCTATTTCAGCGTTACGACTGTCTATCCGCCCCCAGGTATCCGCATTATTTCCATAACTTCCACTTACAAATTGTGATTGAGGTATCGCTACACCATCAAGTCCAAATAAGGTTATATTATTTCTATTGTTATTTCGCGTACTATTATTAGTTCCAAATGCCTGCGCAGAAGTAGCAATAGCTATGGTTTCCCCCTCTTTGGCAAATACATAATGTGTTCCCATTGTAGGGTAAGGGAAATAGTTTTGTTCTTGCATATGGGCACGCAAAGTGCTTCTTCCACCGTAAGCATCTTTAGGATATAAGTCCTTAGAACCCTCTGCAAACACTTTGCTTATAGGCATCAAAGCAAATAGAAGCAATAAAATTGTAAAACTTTTAATTTTCATACCGTAACTTGTTTGAGTTTCCATGGTAGATATGTGTTTATTATTGTAAATAGTTTATTTCATTTATTAGATGTTCCGGCCTAGCACAAATGCAATAAGGCTTATGAACATCAGTTATATCATATTTTGTAAGAAAAAGAAAAAAGGAGGAAAAAGCGACAAAAGAAAAAATAATTTGTTGCCACATAAGTTGTGTGATCCAAATCGAAGATATATCCAATGCAAACAATTTCAGTTTTTGCTCTCCCAAAATGGGAAAAACAAAAAAGAAGCCACCTATCGACAGCTTATTAAAGCCTGTCGAAAGATTTTCAGTGGCAATTGGCAAAATTCGTACTTTTAGCTGTTTTAGCAAGCTAAAGTAGTAAAGATTTAATGCACTCAATTTGTTAAAATTTCCTTCGATAAATTTTCTATTTAACTAATTAATAACATCTTACGATTATTTTTTCCGTAACTAAAACTGCAAAATAAACATCTATTATTCGCTATAGTTGTAACCTGCAAATATAATAAAATGTCTAGCATAATATTAACCGTTTTAGATGCATCATAAAACACAAATTTAACTATCACTGTTTCAGGCAATTGCATACATACATTTAACATTTTTTTTGAAAAATATATGATTTGCCTCAAATATGCAGTTAGACTCATATTTTATCAGCATCTTACTATATAACAAATTTCAAGCCAAAATAAGTAAGTCATTAAATTACAATACACACTCATAATTATAGAAAAAAACAATCAAGTAAAAACCTTGGTTTTTTCCCATTTTGGGAATTAAACTTCCATTTGTTGGAGTTTTGTGTTTTTCACAAAAAAAACCTTGCAAAAAATAGCTTGATTAACTTCATTTCCCCTTCAATTTCAAGCTCTTATTTGCTTCAACATCAAACTTATCTCCATGTTTTCATAAGCTGCAACAAAAGCATTATCCAAGCGACTGATTAATTAATTCATATCCTTAAACTCACTTAAAAGGATTTAGAAAACAAAAAAAATCAGTGATTTGTGCCATAAATCATTCAAGTCTAACACATTATAGTAACAAAAACAGTAGCTTAGTCTTAAAACGGTTTTATTGGTATTCTTATATAGTGTAAGGTGTAGTAATCAAATTTCCCTATAATTTACTTAGAGGAATCAAAGGATTCTGGCAGGCTTTTTGATATTGTATTCAATAAAGTATAGCTAATTAATTGAAAAAGGCTACTTTTGTGCTGTTAATTAATTAAACCATGAAAAGACAACTATTCTATTTTCTATCACTTGTACTCATGGCTTCCGTATTGCTTGTTGCATGCGGAAAAGTGCCGCTTACAGGTCGCAAGCAACTGAACATCATCCCCGGACAACAAATGATGGCGATGAGTTTTCAGCAATATGATGCATTTCTGAAAGAGAATGCACTTTCGAAAAACACCGAACAAACCGCGATGGTGAAGCGCGTGGGTGAAAAGATCCAAGTTGCCGTGGAGAACTATTTCCAAGCAAAAGGCATTTCAAAAAAGCTTCAAGATTATAAATGGGAATTTAATCTTGTTGAAAGCCCCGAAGCTAATGCCTGGTGTATGCCCGGCGGCAAAGTGGTGATTTATACCGGCATACTTCCCATCACCAAAGACGAAGAAGGTCTTGCGGTGGTCATGGGGCACGAAATTGCACATGCCGTTGCCGAGCACGGTAACGAGCGCATGAGCCAAGGACTGATTACCGAATTAGGCGGAATGGCATTGGCGGTGGCGCTGCACGATAAGCCGGAGCAAACACAAGCCTTGTGGATGACAGCCTTCGGAGTCGGAAGCCAGCTGGGTGTCATGCTGCCCTATAGCCGCCTACACGAAAGTGAAGCCGACCACCTCGGACTTATATTTATGGCTATGGCAGGATATAATCCCCAATCGGCTATAAACTTTTGGCAACGAATGGCAGACATGAAAGGCGGACAAGCGCCACCACAAATATTAAGCACACACCCCTCCGATGCAAAACGTATCGAAAATATTCAAAAGTGGATGCCCGAAGCAATGAAGTATTATCGCAAGTAAAAAGAAATAAATAATTCGAAACGCCCTTGCTAAATCTATACTAATAAATTAGCAATCATCGTTTTAGATATTGAAATGCATAAATTAATATTGTAATTTTTATGAGAAACTTGAAATTTATCCCTCTGAGTTTGCTACTGATATTTGCATTTACTCAGCTCAAAAGCCAAGAAGTTAGCAGCTTTAAAGATTTTGTACATCAAGACCACGCCAGCACTGAATATATATTCAGCAAAGGCATTTACTACAGCTATACCTTTGAAGGTGAAGGTCCTTTTTACGAGTTTGATGAAAAAGCCGTAATCCAAAAGCTAAAAGATGCAAAAATCGACATCCAAGAAGTATGGTATAAACCGGCTTCTTCCAACTGTCGCCCCCCGGGCAGCGACCTTGCCATGACAGTGATTGTTGACCCTGCCTTTGTGGTGCGCTTGGATAAAGCGAATAAAGACATGCAAAAATTCGGCTTTAATCAAACAGATGAGCCAAGCTTGGGCGATTGCGCATATTATGTACGCCATTATACAGCAGTAGTCGATGCACCTAAAACAGAAGTAGTAGACAAAGCCCTTTTAAAAGAACAACAAAGGGAAGAAAAAGCACTTAAAAAAAGCATCAAGTTGAATAAGCAAATCTTAAAGCTGAACAAAAAAAGCGATAAGCTCACAAAAAAACGCGCAAAGCTTATTTCTAAGAGCGATAAACTCATCAACAAGAGTGAAAAGCTACATAAGGACAATGAAAAGATTCAGCTAAGAAGCAAAAAGCTACAAGAGCAAAGTGATGAACTGCAAAAGAAAAGTGACAAATAGCATTTTAAAAGTTTAATAAAAAGGCTGCATTTTTTAAAGTGCAGCCTTTTTTTTTACACTGCGCCCTGAGCATTCTAAGACATATGCAAACTTTCTTTGATATTTAACATTTTT
>CAZQBU010000043.1:0-17869 GCA_964592175.1 uncultured Lentimicrobiaceae bacterium | reverse complement strand
GATTGATAATCAATAACCCATTTTAAGAACGTTCATGTGGTGCACAAAACAGGAAGGTGGTGCCGGTATTTATTGTCCTTTTAGGTATATTGTTCATCTTAAGGGGAATGGCACTCGGGATACCGTTTATTAGCCCGAAAACCAAATCACTGAGCCCTACACGCACAAAAATGCACTCGCAATCAATTTACCAGCTGGAGCCGGTTGATAAACTGCCGCTATACTTTATCTTATCGTAATCTTAGCTATATCGAAGCCATTTCCACAGCTCGGCATAACTCGGCTTTTTCCCGTACATTAATATACCGGTGCGGTAAATCTTTCCTGCCATCCAGGTACTGAAAATAAAGCTTCCTATCAATATGCTCATAGAAAGTGCTAATTCCCAATACGGGACCCCAAAGGGAATACGTATCATCATAATAATAGGGGAGGTGAGCGGAATCATTGATAACCAAAATGCAAGAGGTCCATCGGGATTGTTTACGATAAAATTGGAAATTACAATACCCAAGATTAACGGAATGGATACCGGTAGCATAAATTGCTGGGTATCGGCTTCATTGTCGACAGCGGATCCTATGGCAGCAAAAAAGCTGGCGTACAAAAGATAACCTGCAAGGAAATAAAAGGCAAAGCTAAATAATATTGCACCAAAATTGATTGAGTGGATGATGTCAAATACTTCCGCCATACCTTGTTGTGCTGCAAGCTCAATATTTTCTTGATTCATTATCTCCTGCATTTGCATCATTGAAGAAGGGTCAATGCTGTCTTTGAAAAATGCCATTAATAAACCATAAATACCAAATGTAAGTATGACCCACAACAAAAACTGTGTTAAGCCCACTAAAGCAATACCAATAATTTTACCCATCATCAGCTGAAACGGCTTTACGGAAGATACAATAACCTCTACGATACGGCTGGTCTTTTCTTCAATCACACCACGCATTACTTGTGAACCGAATAAAAAGATGAAGAAATAAATTAGAACAGCTGAAAATATACCGAGTAAATATTGCACTTCAGTATAGCTTTTGGATTCGGAACCATCTTTTTCAAGCTTTATGGTATTGATATTCACTGTAGTGCGTATCGACTTGATTATTTCGGGGTCAATATCTGATGCTAAAAGTTTTTGATTTTCCAATTCAGTCCTCATTATGTTTTTAGCATATGAGCGTGCTGAAGCAGAAGCTTGTTTTGCACTAAAAAACTCGGCATTTGCCGGAAGATTTAACTGTGTTTCGGGTATATACAGCAAGCCGTCATAAGTTTCATCCAATACCTTGGCTTTGGCATCTTCCAGATTCTCATATAAATAATCAAAAACCAGGTTGTCAACTGATTCAAACTTCCCCTGAAACCAGCCTGTTTCATCGAGTACGGCGATATTCTTCTTTCCTACATCCTGCATGCTGGCAAGAAGAACCGGAAAAATCATCAATGCTGCCATGAGTAGGGGACCAAGAAATGTCATTACAATAAAACTCTTCTTTTTTACCCTGATCAGATATTCGCGCTGTAGTATGAGAAGTATTTTATTCATGGCGATTGAGATTTGAGTCAGTTGATTGTGTGTTATTCATATTCCGGTTGCGGATGTTATCCTGCACTTTTTCAATGAAAATATCATTCATACCGGGCAATAATTCCTGAAATGATAATATACTCGCATGAGGCAAGATATGACTTATCAAATCGTTGGGGGCTATAGCTTGTTGGCTCTTAATTTTTAGCAGTGTTTCATTGAAAGCGTTGGTGCTTTCACTTAAAATATCGATTCCCGAAGGCAGAAAACTACCTACAGGTGCTTTTGTTGCAGCTAACTTAAGTTCAAATGAATGCGTGAAATGTTCACGTTTGATCGCATCAACAGGACCATCCAAAATCTTTTGACTTTGGTCAATCAGTGCGATATGGTCACATAATTCTTCTACCGAAGCCATATTATGTGTCGAAAATAATATGGTAGCTCCATTATCACGCAAACGGAGTATTTCTTCCTTTAAAAGATTTACGTTAATCGGGTCAAACCCACTGAATGGCTCGTCAAAAATGAGTAATTCCGGCTCGTGTACCACGGTAACGACAAATTGAATTTTTTGCTGCATCCCTTTGCTAAGCTCTTCTACCTTTTTATCCCACCAGCCGTCTATTTCAAATTTTTCAAACCAATGTTGAAGGCGCTTTTTTGCAGTGAATTTATCCAGCCCTTTTAGCTGTGCCAGATACATGGACTGTTCGCCTACCTTCATCTTTTTATACAAGCCTCTTTCTTCGGGCAGATATCCAATTTTGGAAGTATGCGCTTGATTCAGCACTTCATTGTTTAATAAGATGCTTCCGCTATCGGCAGCAATAATCTGATTAATAATGCGTATCAATGTGGTTTTTCCGGCGCCATTTGGACCTAAAAGTCCAAAAATACCTTGGCGAGGCACTTCGAGGCTTACATTATCTAATGCCAGATGATTTGCATACGCTTTTGTTACATTCGTAACTGTCAAATAATTTTTCAAACCGTGCGCATTAAGTGGTGTATACTTTTATCCGAAAAACTCCCGCATTCTTTCAAAGAAACGTTTTTCCGTTGCTGTAGGATTGGGTTTAAAGTTTTCCGCATCTTTTAGTTTTTCTATCGCCTTTTGTTCATCTTTGCTCAGCGATTTTGGTATCCATACATTGATATTCACTAATAAATCGCCATTTCCGTATTGGTTTACGCTTGGCAGCCCTTTCCCTTTCAGGCGCAACACCTTTCCGGGCTGTGTGCCTGCAGTAATCTTTACTCTGGCTTTTCCTTCTACTGTCGGTACATCCACTTGGGTGCCGAGAGCAGCATCAGGTATGCTGATGAATAGGTTGTGAATCAGGTTGTTACCATCACGTTCCAGCTCAGGATGTTTTTCTTCTTCTATAAGTACGAGTAAATCACCTGCTATGCCGCCTCTAGCACCTGCATTTCCTTTTCCGCTTAACGACAGCTGCATGCCTTCGGCTACGCCCGGCGGGATATTGATGGAAATAATTTCTTCGTCACGTACCACGCCATTTCCTTGGCATGAAGTACATTTATTGGTGATGATTCTTCCTTCACCTCCGCAGGTAGGGCAAGTGGAAGTGGTTTGCATCTGCCCTAAAAATGTGCTTGCTACTCGAGTGATATGGCCACTGCCGTTACAGGTGGAGCAACCGGCATAGGCGCTGCCGTTTTCGGCTCCCGTACCACTACATGGCTGGCAAGAAACATATTTATTTACTTTAATCTTTTTTTCTGTCCCTTTGGCAATATCTTCGAGGTTAAGGCGCACCTTAACCCGTAGGTTGGAGCCTCGGTTAACCCTTCTTGTTCGACCTGCGCTTCCTCCGAATCCGCCAAATGCACCTCCAAATATATCTCCAAACTGACTGAAGATATCATCCATTGACATGCCGCCTCCAAAGCCGCCTGAAGCACCACCCATGCCGGCATGACCGTAACGGTCGTAACGCGCCTTCTTGTCGGGATTGCTTAATACTTCATAAGCTTCGGCAGCTTCTTTAAACTTGTCTTCCGCACTTTGATCGTTTGGGTTTTTGTCGGGATGATATTTGAGCGCAAGCTTACGGTAAGCCTTTTTTATATCGCTTTCCGTGGCATTACGGTCAATTTCCAGTACATCGTAATAATCTCTTTTTGACATTATAGCTAATTTTCTTTGAATCAGTGGGTTAAACTGCCACTATGACTTTGGCAAAACGGATTATCTTCCCGTTCAGGCTGTATCCTTTTTCGATTACGTCAATCACTTTCCCTTTTTGCTCTTCATGCTGTGCAGGAATTTGACTCATTGCTTCGTGGTAGTCGGTATCGAATGCCAGTCCTTGTGCTTCCACTTCTTCAAGTCCTTTTTGTTGAAGGCTTTTCTTCAATTTATTGTAAATCAAAGCAACGCCTTCAAACTGCTGTTTTGTTTCTTCAGAAGCTTCTGCTGCTTGTAACGCACGTTCAAAATCGTCAATAACAGGCAAAAGTACGGTAATTATATCTTCTGAAGCTGTTTTGCTCAGTTCTATCTTTTCTTTTAGGGTACGTTTTCTGAAGTTGTCGAACTCGGAAAATAAACGTAAGTACTTGTCATTTAGCTCTTCATACTGCAGACGTACAGCTTCTAACTCATTGCTTAAGCCTTTCTCTTCTTTCTTGGATAGCTTTTTGCCTCTCTTTATCTTGATGCTGCTATCCGATTCAGTGCTGCTATCTTGCTCTATCTGCTGCTCCATTTTTTCAATATCGTCCATATTTTTCGGATTCATGTCGTTATGGGCTTCCATATTTTTTAATTTGTTAGTAAAGAAAACGATAATCAACAAATACTGTATCAAATAGTTTGCCAGCCCCTTGCCTGTTTGTCAATTTGGCAGTTTTGGGAGCTTTTCTGATGAGAATTGCATCTTAGCCTGCTTAATTCATGAATTATGCAGTTTAGATACGTCGGATATCTGCACCAATACCTCGCAGGCGTTCTTCGATGAACTGGTATCCTCTGTCGATTTGATCGATATTATCGATAATACTTTCACCTTTTGCCGACAAGGCTGCTATCAGCAGTGCTACCCCCGCACGAATATCCGGCGAACTCATACGTATCCCTCGCAGGGGGTAGCGGCGGTTAATGCCAATCACATTCGCACGATGTGGGTCACACAATATAATTTGTGCCCCCATATCAATCAGCTTATCCACAAAAAACAGCCGGCTTTCGAACATCTTTTGATGCACCAGCACAGTCCCTTTTGCTTGTGTGGCAACGACCAATATAATACTTATCAAGTCGGGGGTGAAGCCGGGCCAAGGGGCATCGGCTATCGTCATTATGCTGCCATCGAGGAAGGTTTCTACCTCATAATGCTTTTGGGAAGGGATAATGATATCATCGCCTGAAAACTCCATCTTAATACCCAATTTACTGAATACATTGGGTATCATTCCCAAATTCTCTACTCCTGCATTTTTGATGGTCAGATTTGCTGCTGTCATTGCAGCCAATCCGATGAAGCTACCTACTTCAATCATATCGGCGAGCAGCGTATGGCTTGTGCCTTTTAGTTCACTCACGCCTTCAATCGTCAGTAAATTTGATCCGATACCGTCTATTTTGGCTCCCATGCGTACCAGCATTTTGCAAAGCTGTACGAGATATGGCTCGCAGGCTGCATTGAAAATGGTAGTGGTGCCTTCGGCTAATGTGGCTGCCATCACAATATTTGCCGTTCCTGTAACGGAGGCTTCATCAAGCAGCATATAAACGCCTTTCAGGCGGCCTTTTGAGCGTAATTCGGTGAGTTTATTGCCGGTATTATCAAAAAACTCTGCTCCCAATTTCTGCAGACCTATTAAGTGGGTGTCGAGGCGCCTTCTGCCAATTTTATCGCCTCCGGGCAATGGGATAAATGACTTGCCAAAGCGAGCCAAGAGCGGTCCTGCTGTCATAATGCTTCCGCGAAGGCGGGAGGCTTGTACGGCAAAGGCGGGGCTTTCAATAAAGTCCATATTCACTTCATCCGCCTGCAAGCGTACTTTCGAACGCGACTCACGATGAACTTTGACGCCCATGCTTTCTAGTAATGCAATTTGATTGTTGACATCAACAATATCGGGCAAATTGTTTACCTCTATCACTTCATCGGTCAGCAAGCAGGTACATAATATCTGCAATGCTTCGTTTTTTGCACCTTGAGGGTAAATTTCGCCATGAAGTGGCTTTCTGCCTTGAATAATAAATGAACCCATATGAAAATAATTGTTTTATAGATTAAAAACCGGCTGCTTGTCCGTCTTTTTGTGATTCGGAAGCACCAAAATAAACTCCACTGACAGGATGACGCATAATTGCTTGATATCCGCCATAGCTGCCCACATCAAATTTAACACGATGACCGGCTTTCATTAAATTTCTTATAATTTCGTAATTAAATCCTGATTCCAGATTTAGCCAACCTCCATCCGACATGGGATTTCCCGTTGGCTCGCCGGAGCTTTCGTGGCAGATGCGCGTGGCATCGCCCGCTTCTTGTATATTCATCTCAAAATCAATCAAATTGACCAATATCTGCACATGTCCTTGGGGCTGCATATTGCCACCCATCAGCCCGTAGCTTAGCCACGGCTGTCCGTCTTTGGTAACAAAACCGGGTATGATGGTATTAAATGGGCGCTTAGCGGCAGCATACATATTTGGATGCCCTTCCTCCAAGCTAAAACATTCTCCACGATTTTGAAGTATAAAACCAAGATCGCCGGGTGTCATGCCCGAGCCCATCCCTTTGTAATTGCTTTGAATGAGTGAAATCATATTGCCTTCTCCATCGGCGACGCTTAAGTATACTGCATTATCTGTTTCCGGGAGACCTGTAGAAGCACTTTTAGCTGCAATTTCCGGATTGAACAGTTGCATGCGCTCTTCAGCATAGCTTTTGGATAGTATACGCTCTATGGGGATTTTTGAAAAGGCAGGGTCGGCATAATAACGCGCCCTGTCTTCATACGCCAGTTTCTTTACTTCAGTAAACAAATGAATATATGCGTTGCTGCCAAAACCCATTGATTTTATATCATAAGGTTCCAGCATATTCAGCATTTGCAATACGGCAATCCCTTGCCCATTTGGAGGAAGCTGCCATACCTCATATCCCCGATAATTTGTGGAAATGGGTTCTACCCACTCACTTTGATGTGCTTCCAAATCGGAAGCTTTCAAAAAGCCGCCGTTGGCAGTCATATAATCTTCTATCTGCTTAGCCGGTTCACCTTCATAAAATATACGAAATCCTTGTTCTGCCAAAAGGCGGTAAGTGGCTGCTAATTGAGGGTTTTTGAAGATATCTCCTTTGGCAGGGGCTTTGCCTTCCGGCATGAAGGTTTCGGCAAAGCCGGGATAATCCTTCAGCTTTTTGGCGTTTGTTTTCCAATAATAAGCAATGACTTCAGAAATAGGAAAACCATCTTCCGCATATTTGATTGCCGGCTCAAGCAGTTTTTCCACGCTTAATTTCCCAAATTTTTTGTGTATCTCGTTCCAGCCGTCCACTGCACCCGGTACGGTCACCGATAATGGACCGTAGGTAGGTATTTGTTTCAGTTTGTTCTTTTTAAAATAAGAAACAGGCAGTGAAGCCGGGCTGCGACCACTGGCATTAAGGCCGTAAAGCTTTTTTGTTTTGGCATCCCAGATAATCGCAAATAAATCGCCTCCAATGCCGCAACCGGTCGGCTCAACCAATCCCAACATGGCATTGGCAGCTATTGCTGCATCCATGGCGTTGCCTCCTTGTTTGAGTATATCCAAGGCTATTTGTGTGGCAAGCGGATGGCTTGTAGCAGCAATACCTTCGCGGGCAATCACTTCAGAACGTCCGGCAAAGTTTTTAGCTGTATGCCCGAGCTGTGCTTGCATTGTCGCCGGATTAACCATTAGTCCGATTAAAAGAAAAGCGAATAGGGTTTGTTTCATGGTTTGATGCTTTCGTTTAATGCCAAGATAATACGTTTGACTGTCATATTTATTTCTTCTTCGGTAATGCTGAGGGGAGGAGCGATGCGGAAACTGCTGTTGTGGAATAAAAAGCGGTCTACCACCAGCTTTTGTTCAGCAATCTTTTGCATCAGCTTATCGATATCTACCGATGGCTTTAACTCCACGCCCAACATGAGTCCGCTGCGGCGAATTTCTTTTATGCTTTCATGATTTTTGAGTGCAATTTCATAAATTTTACCTTTTGCTTCGGCTTGAGTATGAAGCCCTTCATCCATTATCACTTCCAATGCTGCCAATGCTGCTGCACAGGAAACGGGATGTCCTCCAAAAGTAGTAATATGTCCCAGCTCCGGCTGAAATGTTAATGCACACATGTTTTCTGCAGAGCTGATGAACGCACCTAAGGGCATGCCGCCACCCATGGCTTTGGCAAGGCATAATATATCCGGTATCACTCCTTCTTTCTGAAATGCAAACAGCTTGCCGGTACGACCAAAGCCCATTTGGATTTCATCGAAAATAAGAATGCTTCCTGTTTCGTTGCAACGTTGACGCACTGCTTTTAAAAAGCCAGGCTTGGGTAATATAATGCCGGCTTCTGCTTGTATCGGCTCGATAAGTACAGCAGCCGTTTGCTCGCTGATTTGTTCTAGCTGTTCAAAATCATTGAAATCGAGTAGGCGGGTGGCGGGCAGTAAGGGACGGAATGCATTTTTGAGCCTTTCATTGCCCAACATGCTTAATGCGCCGGAAGTGCCTCCATGATATGCATTGCTGAAACTGACTAGCTCCGGACGACCTGTAAGTCGTTTGGCAAGCTTCAAAGCACCTTCAATAGCTTCGCTGCCCGAGTTGACAAAAAATACGGACTGCAATGCTGGTGGTAAAAGAGAAGCAAGACGTGTTGCAAAACTTACTTGCGGAGAATGTAGGAATTTACCGTACACCATCACATGCAAATAGGCGTCCAACTGCTTCTTTATGGCTGAGATAACAGCAGGATGTCGATGCCCGACATTGCTTACGGAAACCCCCGAAACAAGGTCGATGTATTGCTGCCCCGCATCATCATATAAATAGATACCTTCTGCCTTTACAATCTCGATTGGGTCATTCACAACCGATGGAAGTCCCATATGAAGTTGAAATAATTGTCGATTCGTTAACATGAAACTAAATTTGTAACAAAATTAATGAAATTTAGTGCTGCTTTTACATTAAGTTACCAACAGCTTTTGCGCATTTGTTAAACGCAAGAGAAAATGAAATTTAATGATTTGTATCATAAATTTTGTTCTAATTGCTTGCTTATGTTATAAATACTATCTTTGATTCAATAAAAACAATTGTTGCTATGAAATGGAAATACATATCCACTATCCTCTTTTTGGCATTTTTTGCTGCTTCCTGCACACATAATTATTATATGCCAATTCCACCCATTGTGCCTTTGATTCAAGAACAGGGCGAGCTTCATGCCTCTGCGTCTCTTGGTGCCGGGAATGAGGTTACAATCAGATCAGTTCAAATTGCTTATGCCCCCTTTGAACAGATAGCTTTTGCTTTCAATGCCAATTATTTGGTTGGAGGTGAGCTGGCGGAAAAGGAATGGGGAAAAGGATATCATTCCGAACTTGCTGCGGGTTATTTTAAGCCCTTAGGACGTTTGGGCGTGTTTGAAGGCTATGCCGGTTATGGGCATTCTGTACAAAAGCATTCTTATTCGGGCGGAGATGTCTCACATGGCTGGTCGAAATTATCGTACAACAGCTTTTTTCTGCAACCCAACATAGGCTTGCGACATAAAAATTTTGAAGCAGCTTTTTCATCCAAGCTATCATTAGTTTCGTTTTATAACATTCATAATAATGTGAGTATGAGCAATATCCATAGTTATTATATTGACACAATTGCTTCAAATCCCAATGCCTTTCTGTTAGAGCCTGCTTTTACCATTCGTTATGGATTTAGGCAGTTTAAGATTATGATGCAATTTAGTAAATTGTATTTTTTATCCCCTCAGCCACTACATTTTGACGAATTTAATCTTGGAGTTGGCATACATTATTCACTCAAGAGAAAAGATTAGTGCATCGCTCTGAATTGGATAACTGAGAAATATTTCAAATAATATCTTCCATAATAACTGACTTTTTATTGCTTGTTTCGATCAACCATATCAATTGAAGTTATATTTGAATCTGCGACCGAAAATTAAATTGTTTAAAATTTGGAGTTTTCAAAAATATTTAATATTTTTGAAGCAAGTATGTTCGTGCCCGTGGAGGTATAGAGGAAAGAAAAAGTTCAGGTTTCCCATAAAGCTGATAATCGACCTTATTTTGACAAAAAAACCTGAGCTATATAATTAATTTACCGTAAGTTGTAAATTTTGTACGTAAAAACCATTTTGAAATTTGTAAACAACAAAACAAACACAGCAATTCTCAGCGAGATTACTATTACTCAATATGGCATAAAATCAAAATGAATTTGATATAAGCTGCTGAAATTGTGATTAATATACTAGTGTAACTCAATAGTGTAACGTCATTGAAGCAGCTGATAAACAACAAACAAAATTATCCCAATCTCGCTGCATGTTTTAGCTTATATGATTATGTGTGTTTTTTTAAACGATTCGAATCATCGTTTTGTAACTTATAGAATGAAAAAGAAAAACCAAACTTAAAATTTACCACCATGAAAAACATTAAAATTATTTTTGCCTTTGTTGTGTGTATTGCCATAACAATGCCAGCTACAGCCCAGATTGGTAATTTGAAAAACTTAAAGGATAAAGTGCCTTCAACTAAAAAAGTTCCGGATATTAAAAAGGAAAAGCCTTCTAAAGAGCAGGTTATTGAAATGAAGTCGGAAGCCGCTGAAGTGATGGAGGTAGCAGAAGTTGCTGAAGTAAAAACAGAAAGTATTTTGTTTTCTAGCTCACCCATCAATCCGGAAAATCCGGAAAACTTGACAAAAGACTTTAAAACCGGCGACCATATTTATGCCATCGCTTTTTTGCCGGATGTTATTAATGAGTATTATCCATATGAAGGACCCACTAAAGCCGTTACTACCGAAGTATTTCTTTATACGGTGCAACCTCCCTTGTATGCATATCATAAAGAAGACAGGGAAGAACAGCTGAGCTATACAAATCTCGTCATATCGGGTTCGCTGCGTGCCAATAACTATTTAATGATAGAAATAGCACCGAATCCTGAGCTTACGAATGTGTATTCAAATTCGGAAATGAAATTCAGAGAATTTGGCAAAAAGTGGAACGGTCCGGCTCAGCTGGCTCAAGATATTTCTACACTTAAATCGGGAAAGCATAAAATTAAAGTCGTTGTCCATATGAAATACAATCCTGTAGCTTCCGGCACTTTCGAACTTAGCGGTGATGATTTTAAATTCTATGCCGGACTTTCAGACCAATTAAATGAATTGGCTGCCGAAGGAGGTGCTGCAAGTGCCCAATTCCCCCAAGCAAAAAAATCCGACCCGGCTCTAGAAAAACGTATGATTGCAGAATTCACGAATTCCAACCACTTCAAAAGCGGACGTTTCGATGCAGAAGAGATCTTGAAAATTGCCATTTATGACGAAGATTGGCACATCCGCCGTCATGAGATTACCGGAATTATCCTCCAGCGTTATATCAGGGCATCCATTGCCGTGCGCGGAAAGAACGGACAGTGTGGCTATTACAATGTGACCTTTAAACAAGATTATGTGGGAGGAAAATACGAACCCATGAAATATGATGGAGCAACCGATCGCTATGCCATCAAATGCGAGAATCTGAAATAATGAGTTTTTAAACCGGTATTCCGTTTGAGAGTGCCGGTTTTTTTTAGCTTGGGTAGCCTGTTGTTTTCTTTATTGGAAAAAATCATTAATTTTATAGCTGTCATATATATATCCTCAGAGATGAAAAAATATGAACTGCTTTTATGGCAACTGATTTGAGAAAAGCCGAATATCAACTGCTTGAGCTACGAAGACTAAACAACGATAATTCAAAATAATGCAAATAGCTGTGAAATTAAGAAGCTTGTTTTTGTTTTTAGGTATTCTGATAAGCTTTAGCGGTTTATCACAGGAAATAACTACGCATATTGATAAAAAACAGCACTTTATTATTTCTGCGGGCTATGGCTATGGAAATGTAATCCCTACCAATTTGTTTGTCAAAGGTGATAATTTACAAAACCATCCCATTACAGATTATTCATTACTATCATTTAAAATATTGTGGCAAAATCCGGGCTATATGGATTGGCAACGACTCTACAAAGGACCTTATTATGGTTTTGGCATCTCGAAAGGAGACTTTGGTAATCCGAGCGAAATAGGCTTTCCACATTCGTATTATGGCATATTGGGGCTTCCGCTTTCTCGATTTAAAAAACTTGAACTTTTCACTGAATTTCAATTTGGGCTGACAAGTAATTGGCGAAGCTTTGATTTGGCTACCAACCCTAAGAATGTCGCTATTGGTGGTGCTTTGACCGTACATTTGGATTTGGCATTAAAAATGTTTTATCAGCTGAATCCTCGTTTAGATTTGGGGGCAGGTTTTAGTTTTATTCATTTCTCTAATGGAGGTTTAAAACGTCCCAACAGAGGCTTTAATATTTTCGCACCCCATGCGGAGCTGAGATATAGATTTGAAGATCGGCCGGACTACAAATCTCTGGAAAGTACAAAGAAGACAAGCCCATCCGGCAGTATATTTTTTATGCGGACAGGAAGTGTGCACCAGCTCGTGGAGTTTGAGCCGGACACAAATTATTTTGCCGTTTACGGATGGAGCCTGGTTTATTTGCAGCAGATTTCCAATAAGTTGCGGCTTGGTATTGGAAGGGATATGAATTATTGGTGGGGCATGACCGCCAATAGTGATGGTACCATGGGAGAGCGAACGGTAAAAAATCTTTCGGTGGGTTATATTCTACAATCTGAAATGATACTCAATGACTTGTCACTTATAGGTGGAGTTGGGATTTACGCAGCGCATATGCGTTTTGGAAGCTTTAATCAGTTTTATCAACGTTTAGGTATTAGGTATGATGTGTATAAAACACTTTCACTCGGAGTAAATATACGTGCCATTAAATTTTCACTTGCCGAATTTATGGAATTTAATATCGGATACCGACTGCAATGGGAGCAATAGGGAGCTTGCTGTTTTTTTATTTAGCTGTAAGTAGGTAGATCTTTGACAAAAAAAAGCTTGTTCGCTAAGTTTCATCCTTCCCAAAACTCAGTATTTGAAACCATAATTCGTATCTTTGTATGAAGTTTAACAAAAACAATTAATGATATGAAGAAGATTTTTATCCTTTCATTGCTTTTAGGAATGCTTGTTGGTTGCAGTCAGACTGCGGATGAGGCGAACAGAAGCAGCAAAGTTAATATTCAGTCGGCTTCGGTATTGGCTCCGGCTACGGCAGCCCCGGCCGCCACACCTGCTGATGATATTTGGCTGGAGAGCCTGATTACTGCAACTCCCCAAGAGGGAAGAGAGCTGGCAATTAAGATGGCAAGAAAGACCATCGGAGCAATTCAGAAAGACTCGGAAGTTAAGAAAAGGCTGCGCGCTGTATATGCTGAAGATGCAGAGCTGCTTATCCTCTCGGCTGAAGTTGTGGCAATTGAATTTCAGACGGTTGCAGCAGCAAATAACTACTGGAGAAAGTAAGTGCCCAGCAACTATTTAGCATAATTCAACAGGCAATCCCCGACAAGTTCAATTGAACGGCAAAAAGGGAGTTGCCTATTTTATCATCCGCTTTCCTCTGCTTGCAGTTCCTTTAAGCCAAAATTCCCATTTCACCATTACTAAGTATGATGCTGTGATACAGTCTTATGAAATTGGCATCAATAGGCTCGGGTGGGGCAGCATCATACTGTTGCCAAGGCAGTTTTTTACGCTGCTGTTGACAACACTGCCTATTTCCATTCATTTTCTCTATTTTTGCAGTTAAATCTTCATTTTATGGAACGAAAAGTACTCCTTATCACCGGCGCATCCTCAGGAATTGGAAAAGCAACGGCAATTGCGGCAGCGGAATCCTATAATCTTGTGTTGGCGGCTCGAAATTTGGAAGCACTCAAAGAAACAGCCAAGCTGTGCCAACAAAAAGGGGCAAAAACACTTGAGTTGCAGACTGATGTGAGCAAAGAAGAAGACTGTCAGCGACTGATTGAACAAGCAGTAGCGCAATTTGGGACAATTGATGTACTTATTAATAATGCAGGACTTTCAATGCGTGCCATTTTTGAAGAAACGGATTTGTCGGTGTTAAAAAAGCTGATGGATGTAAACTTCTGGGGAACTGTATATTGTACAAAATATGCCTTGCCTTATTTATTGAAAAGCAAAGGCAGTGTGGTGGGTATTTCATCCATTGCAGGCTATAAAGGCTTGCCTGCCCGTACCGGTTATTCGGCTTCGAAATTTGCCATGCACGGTTTTTTGGAGACATTGCGTATCGAAAACATGAAAAAAGGCTTGCATGTGCTTATCGCATGTCCGGGCTTTACGGCTTCCAATATTCGAAATACTGCTTTGGCTGCCGACGGAAGTCAACAAGGTGAATCGCCGCGTGACGAAGGCAAAATGATGCAAAGCGAAGAAGTGGCAATACATATCCTGAAGGCAATACAAAAAAGGAAAAAATCGCTTGTGCTTACCACCCAAGGTAAACTGACTGTGCTATTAAATAAATTTATCCCCGGCTTTGTAGATAAGCAGGTGTATAAATTGATGGCAAAAGAGCCGGATTCGCCCTTGAAATAATCGTTTTTTATTGTTCCTTGTCGCGGATTAATACCTCGATCGCACCCACACCAAATTTGCTCATGGCAGCCATGCGGTTGTCCAAACCCTCAAACTCGTCCAAGGCTTTTACAATTGCATTTTTCAATACGCCGTTGCCTACACCGTGTATATAGGTTACCTTATCGTATTCTTCTTTCATGGCACTGAGCAGGGTTTTGTGGAAATAATCCATCTGAATTTTAAACATATCATGGCTTGATAATCCGGCAATATTATCAATCAGCTCGGCAATGTGGAGGTCCACCACTGCTTCACCGGGGGCTTTGGAATGTTTGCTTATCAGTGCCTTTTCCTTCACCGGCTGCTTGATGGTTTCAGCAGGTCGAGCAGCACTGTCTTTGTATATGCGAAGGCTGTCGGCTTTTAGCGAAGATAGGCTGTCCAGATGCACCATAATGGCTTTTTCGCCCAATACGGCGGAAGAAGTATAGCTGCCTTCTTTATAAAAACGGTTCGGACGAATGTCAAAAGGCGCATGCAAAGGATTGTAAAAAACCGGACTGTTTTCAACTATAGTCAAAATTTGAAGCACCCCTGCGCTCCATTCTTGAATATCTTCACGTGAAATACTTTCTATTACCGCTTTTGAGTACGGCTCAAGCTGTCCGTAATCAGCAGTTAAAAAGCCTTCATCAAGCTTTAAAATAAGCGAATAAATTATTTCCGCCGGACTGTGATTCACTAAAACCACATCCAATAAACCGGTTAATATCCATTGCTGGTCGTGAGGTACGAATGCAAGGTAAAAACCTTCTGCTTCAGGGTCTTTGGCAAAGCGGCGCAATGTGCCTTTACGTGCCTTTTCACGCTCAATTTCTTCCAATGCCTCCTTGTCGCGAAGTTCTTGCTGCGTATATGCCTGCCTTATTTCAGTAGCCCTGCTGCTGCGGTTTTCTTCCACCAAAATCAATTCCGACTTTAGCACCGGTAATTCAAATCCGTCATCCCCCTCAATCAGTACCATACGGCTGTCAATAATGCGGATTACCTTACCGCCTCCGACATCATTCAGATATTTTACTTTATCACCGGCTTTAAACTTTTCCATTGTATTTTCTTTTTGTCTTGACAAAGATACTTCAATTTGACCTGCTTAATTCATGAATTTAATTTTGAGAAATTTTCAGGCGTGAGTTGTGAAGCTGTAGCCAACTACCGCGAACAACTCATAACGTAAAAATTGCCAAAATTAAATCAAAATTCATTTTATAATAAACACTTTATAAAAACACTAGTAAAATCTCCTAACACAATGATCACAAGCTTATTACGATAAAGTTGAATTGATAAACTTATGAATTGGTGAATTATGCAGGTTGAAAAAGTATTCGTCACCAATGAAGTTAATTTGTAGGTATTTTAATCGCTAAAAGCTGGGTTTAACGAAGCTTTGCTATGTAAAACTTGAATTTTAGCATGATTTTTGTTAGTTTTGTTGATAGAACAAATTAAATTAAAACAAATGAGAACACGAATCATTTTTGTGAGTCTAGTAGTATTGGCTATAATTTCCACTTTTAACTCATGTAAGAAACCTGAAAAAGAAGGAAATATCAATATTTCTATTATCCATACCGTTGACGGACAGCCGGCTGAGTTTGATCAAATGATTTATAAAAGTGAAGCTGGGAATGAATATCAACTATCCGAAATTCAATGGTTTATATCCGAGCTTTCATTAATTGGGGAGGATGGCGAAGAATTTCTGTTAATGGCTGCAGATGATGCATGGTATGTGGATACAGACTTGGAAGAAACCATGGAGCAAAACTTTTCTGCTATTCCCGAAGGGAATTATAAGGGGCTGAGCTTTGTGTTCGGTTTTACTGAAGAAACAAATAAATCCCATCGATTTGTAAATCCTCCCGAATCTTTTATGTTTTGGCCCGAACATATGGGCGGAGGCTATCATTATATGAAGTTGAACGGAAAATGGTTAAATCCCGAAGGACTGAAGGAACCTTTTAACTTTCATCTCGGCATAGGCCAGATATATGAAGAAGATGAAATAGTTGATTTTGTACATAATCATTTCAAAGTCACATTGAATGTTGCTGATTTGCAAGTTGTTGGAGATGGAATTCTTGATTTGCGTTTATTGATGCGTATTGAAAACTGGTTTAAAGAACCTCATGTGTATGATCATAACGAATGGGGTGGTGCGATCATGCAAAATCAGGAAGCGATGCGGCTTGCCACAGAAAATGGACATAATGTATTTGTTTTAAAAGTTTTATAGATTAATAGGGGAAACAGAATAATGCGTATACGATATTTGAGTTTTGGATTGATGGTGTTGTTTTTTATTTCCTGTCGTACAGAGCCTGCTCCCCTGCACGAGCCAACAGCCTATGTGATTGATATTCCTTTTGCATTTCCAACCAAATTGAATATACCGGACGACAATCCGATGACAGTTGAGGGTGTTGAACTGGGGCGTTATCTGTTTTACGATGGCAGGATGAGTGGACGTACTCATCCCGATTCATTAATGAGCTGTGGCACTTGCCATTTGCAAGAAAATAATTTTGAAGCTGGTATCGACCATCCACGATTTAGCGGAGGCTTTGTACACGGTATTACCGGCAAGCAAACCCAACATGTGATGCTTCCGCTGATAAATTTAGTATGGAATCATAACGGTTATGGCTGGAATGGATTTATTGCACCGGATAATGAAGATCCGCATTTGCGAAATATCGAAGATTTTGTACGTGTGGCTGCCGTAGCAGAGGATGAAATGGCAGGGGATACCACCCAAATAAAACAGCTTTTTCAAAGCTTGGACGGCTATCCTGAACTTTTCTTTAAAGCGTTTGGCTCGGATAAGATTACATTTAAAAACATGGAAAAAGCCATTGCACAATTTATCCGTACCTTGATTTCTGCCAATTCTAAATTCGATCGCTTTATCCGAGGAGAAGAGCAGCTAAGTGCTTCTGAACTAAATGGTTTTGTGCTGTTTACTACCGAAGAAGGAGCTGATTGTTTTCACTGCCATGGAGGCTCAGGTAATCCGCTTTTCACTACACATTTGTTTTACAATAACGGGAAAGACACCGTCTTTACTGATATTGCCGACCGCTTTTCCATCACTGCTGACCCCATGGATAAAGGAGCTTATAAAGCGCCCACACTTCGAAATATTGAGTTGTCCGGTCCATATATGCATGACGGACGTTTTGCCACCCTCGATGAGGTGATCGAATTTTACTCGCATCACGTAAAGCTCACGGAAGAAATTGACCCTTTGATGCATCATGTGCTGCGCGGTGGGGTGCAGCTGACCTCCTTAGAAAAAGAAGATCTTAAAGCATTCATACGCACCCTAAGAGATGATGAATTTTTAACAAATCCCGATTTTGCAGCTCCGAATAAATTCCCTGATGAGTGAGTTTTGCAATTGACAATTAACAATGTGCAATGTACAATTAACAATGTGTGTACTTCCCTAAATAGGGTTGACCGTTTTGGTTAATTATTAATTTAG
>CAZQBU010000042.1:11641-19146 GCA_964592175.1 uncultured Lentimicrobiaceae bacterium | reverse complement strand
GGACCTTTGAATTGGTATATGTTTCCTGAACATGATGGATGCATAGCAGATTTGTTTGAGGGTGGTGTTTTCCGGTGTTACGAGGATGATGATTTTGATTTTCAAGCAGGTATCGTGCCCTATTGCAATTTCATTGTGACGATTCCCGAAATAAATGAAGAAACAAGGTTCAATATTTTTCCTAATCCCGCCAATACCGAAATCCAAATACAATTCGCTGAAAATACAACTCTTGAAAACGCAATGATTGAGCTTTATAGCTCTAGCGGCAGCCTACTATACAGCGCAAAGCCTAGGAGCCAAGTTCACACCATGGATGTCGCACATTTGTCACAAGGCATGTATTTGCTACGCTTCTGGGACGGCGAACGTTGGCGAGTGCAGAAATTGATGAAGCAATGAGCAATTTACATCCGCCGAGGCGGAAACAATTGGATTGCACAAATGAAAACCCGAAACACTTAGCCTAATATCCTAGTTGTTCCGATATTTGATTGGAAAGTGAGTAAGGCTAGGGTAAAACCTCGAAACACGTGCCCTCATAACCGGGTTGGGCGCGCGGGCCTGCATGAATACGGAGCAGCGCTCGCCTGAAAACACAAAAGTGCTTGTAAATCTTGCAAGGCAGCGCCTGAAGGGCGCTGTTTTTAGGTTGTATGGAGGTCGAAAAATATTATAAAACCAAGTTCAGCCCACTGACTTATAGAAAATCCAAGGTTTCAACTCCATACAACCGTAGCAACCTTGCTTAGATTTACGCATTTTTGTGTTTGTGGGGTGGCTGATTATTCATGCTTGATTTTTGCGTCCTTTTTATCAAGAAAAAGGACGAAGAAACAGCTTTATTTCATGTACAGTAATTTTTTGCAAAGGAACTGCGTTTATGCTTGATTTTTAAACAGTTGATATCCGATGAGGCAGAAACCATTAACCATTAATCATTAATTTCCATTGCGGCGTAAACAATTGATAATTAACAAACCTTACAACACTTCCTTCAAAGGAGCTGCTCCTTCGCCTATGGCTACTTCATAAAATTTGGGTGGGATGCCGAATGTATTTTCAAATTCTGAAGCTGCCAATGCTTTGAGGTCTTCGTATCCTTCTTCTTTAATAAGATTAATGGTACAGCCTCCAAAACCGCCTCCCATCATGCGTGCTCCTGTCACTGACTGATGCTGTTGTGCCAGCATGACCAAAAAGTCGAGGCGCTCGCAGCTTACTTCGTAAAGTGTGGACAAGCCTTGATGTGATGCAAACATTTCCTTGCCGAAGGATTCAAAATCATCTTGTTCCAATGCCTTGCATGCTTTTAGCACCCGTTCGTTTTCTTGTATCACGTAGAGGCAGCGCCGGTATACCACTTCCGGCATTTCATCCTGTGATTCTTTCAGCATTTCCTCATGAATATCGCGCAGCTTTTGAATTTGCGGATATTTCTTTTGTACAATTGCCACTCCTTCTTCGCACTGGCTGCGTCGAACATTATATTCCGAGCTTGCCAATGCATGCTTTACGCATGTATCAATAAGCAGCAGTTGGTATCCGCGAGGCTTAAAACGAATCAGCTCATAGTCTAAGCTACGGCAGTCAAGGTGGATAAGCTTCCCCGTTTTTGCATGCAATGAGGCAAACTGGTCCATGATGCCACAGCGTACACCGGCAAAATTATGCTCCGCCAGTTGCCCGACCTCCGCAAGCTCTTTGGTGCTCAGTCCCAGCTTCCAAATATCGTTTATGGCAATACCAAATGCCGATTCCAATGCCGCTGAAGACGACATGCCGGCACCCAAGGGGATATCCCCTCCAAAGACGGCATCAAAACCGCCAAAATGATGTCCGCGTTTTTTTATTTCCATCACCACACCAATAATATAATTTGCCCATGCAGTGTCGGAAGGACTTGCTGTTTCACCAAAATGAAATTCTTCATTCAGGTCGGCGGCAAACACACGATAGCTGTTGATGTTGTTTGCTGCTATCGCTACAATAATATGCTTATCGATAGCACCCGGAAGTACATATCCGTCATTATAATCGGTATGCTCCCCAATGAGGTTTACGCGACCCGGTGCGGCATACATCCGGTAGGAGCTGCCATACTTTTCCTGAAATATTTTTTTGATTGTCTGAATCATAATTTAACCTGCTTAATTCATGAATTTAATTTTGAGAAATTTTAAGGCGTGAGCTGTGAAGCTGTAGCCAACTACTGCGAACAACTCATAACGTAAAAATTACCAAAATTAAATCAAAATTCATTGTATAATAAGCACACTTTTTGAATTTACTAATAAATGATCCTAACGCAATGTTCATAAGTTTATTACGATAAAGTTAGATCGACAAACTTATGAATTGGTGAATTATGCAGGTAAGATTTTACCACCACATAATATAAATAACGGAAAGTATGATAATAATTGCCAATGAGGCAATTTTGAATCCGCTTCCGGTACGAAACTGTTCTTTATCAATCTGAATCACCTTATCTGACACCGGCTTTTTCTCGATATATGCGGAGGCAACCATCAGCAATACCGTTAAAATAAACACGATTCCCATGCGGTCCATGAACGGCAGCTCGGGCATAAAATATCGGAAGGCTGCCGAAAACACAAAGGTGCCTACTGCCGCCAGTAAAGCCCCGTTTGAGGTAGCTCGTTTCCAGAAAAAGCCCAATAAAAAGATTGCCAATGCACCCGGGCTTACAAATCCCGTAAATTCTTGAATAAATTGAAATGCCTGATCCAAATTTTGAAGCATGATTGCGGTGGGTATGGCAATGATAAGTGCGATGGCAGCGGTGATTCGTCCGGTCGTTACCAAATGGCTTTGGCATGCATTTTTATTTATATATCCATGATAAATATCCATGGTAAATATGGTTGAAATGCTATTCATCATGGAGGCGAGTGAGCTTACAATGGCAGCTACCAAGGCGGCAAATGCAAGCCCTTTAAGTCCGTTAGGGACAAAATTGTGCAACAGCCAAGGGTAGGCGGCATCCGCTTTGGTGATTTCGTTATAATGCAGCCCGTCCGGGTCGTTGGTAATCACAAAAGCTACAATTCCCGGAATAACCACTATCAGTGGCAGTAACAGCTTCAGGATGCCTGCAAAGGCAAGCCCGCTTTGCGCATGTTTAAGACTTTTTGCTGCCAAAGCCCGTTGGATAATGTATTGGTTACAACCAAAATAATACAAATTGGCAACCCACATACCTCCAAGCAATACGCTGATACCCGGCAGGTTGATGTATTGTGGATTGTCTTTGGTTAAAATCATGTCAAACTTTTCGGGTGCTTCGCGCGTAAGACGCACAAAGCCGTCTATTACATTGCCGCTATCGCTAAGATAGCTTAAAGCAACCCAGGTTGTAAGCAAGCCGCCTCCAATAAGGAATACCACTTGTACCACATCCGTCACAGCAACCGATTTCAAGCCACCTGAAACCGAATATGCCGCAGAAAACAAGCCTAAAATGATGATGCCGGCCAATAAAGGGTCAATCGAATAGCCCATGATGTACATATGCTGTCCTTCAAATAGCACATTTTTGATGGTCAGTGCGCCAAGATATAAGATAGAGGAGAGGTTGACAAAAATAAATACTGCAAGCCAAAAGATTGCCATTGTTGTTTTTACCCGTTTGTCGTAGCGTCTTTCCAAAAACTCCGGCATGGTATATATGCCCATCTTCAGGAAAATCGGCATAAATACAACTGCCACGACAATCAGCGTAAGTGCCCCCATAAATTCATACGATGCAATTCCCATCCCGATGGCAAATCCTGAGCCCGACATACCGATAAACTGCTCGGCGGAGATGTTGGAAGCAATGATTGAAGCTCCGATAATCCACCACGGAAGCCCTTTGCCTGCCAAAAAGTAGTCGGAAGCACTTTTTTTACTGCCTTTTTTAGTTCGTGACACCCAGAGCCCTATGCCGAGGATAAGCAGCATATAAGCTATTAAAACGCTGTAATCAAGTGTGTTGAATCTCATACAATACGGTTTTTATTGAATTGTAACTGAATTGTTTCATTATAAGCTTGCCCGGCTCGAATCAGGCTGGAAGGGAAGCTGCCGATATTTGGTGCATTAGGATAGTACTGCGGCTCAAGGCATACAGCCGAATGTATCGGATAAATCTTACCCGATTTTCCGGCTATGAGGCCGTTATCATGATTGCCGCTATAAAATTGCATGGCAGGCATTGTGGCATATACATCCATGCTGATGCCAGTTTTTTCAGCTTTAAGCCCTGCACAATAGCGAAGACCATCCCCATTTCTATCAATCACATAGCATTGATCAAAGCCCATTGCTTGCTTTAAAATAGGATGATCGGCAAAGATGCGCTCGCCAATTTTTACGGCATGGCGCAGGTCCAGCGGGCCGCCTTCTACCGCTATCAGTTTCCCACTGGGGATTGATTCCTCATCAACTTCTAAAATATGCGAAGCTTGTATTTGAATGTGGTGGTCCAAAATACTTTCGCTCTGCTCTCCTTCAAGGTTGAAGTAGGAGTGATGCGTGAGGTTAATGTGCGTGGATTTGTCACTAATAACGTGATATTCAATTGTTAATATCAAATCTTCAGACCAATGATAGCGAATTTCAAAGCGCTTATTTCCTGGAAAACCAAATTCCCCATCCGGACTATTGTAGGTAAATATTATGGATTCTGATTGGACTTCAACCTCCCAAAAGACAGATTCCAATGCTTTATTGCCGCTATGCAGCAAATGTTTTCCTGCATTGGGTTCAATTTGGGTTTTATGTCCGTCAATAACAAAAGAAGCATTGGCAATTCTGTTGGCAAAAGGACCGGGGTTGGAGCCAAAAAAGCGATTTCCGTGCACATAGCCGTACAAGTCAGGATATCCCAACACGATGTCGGTGGGCTTGCCCAGCTTATCCGCTACAAAAAGTGCCACAAGCTTTGCTCCATAGTTTGTGAGCTGCAGCTGTGCCCCGTTTTGATATCGAATGCTGATGAGCTTCGCCAAAGGCGAGTCGCCGAAGGATGTAGTACGTATCTCAGCCTGCTTCATTTCAATGAAATATTGATTAAGAATGCTTCCTACGCCATTTATACCGAATAAACTCCCTGACTTTTGCTGTATTTGGGTTGAATAGATTCAGCCGATTTGCAATATACGGGCAAGGATTTGGCAAGAGCATCCTCTTTCAGCAAAGTAAAGAAATTAATTTTTAAGCTGAATATATTTAATGCAATTTTTTCATGCTATTTAGTGCTTTAGGGCAATTTAGGCATCAAAAAACTGATTGAATTAGGCAATTTAGGACTTATTCTTCCGAATAAAACCTGAAAATAACTTGTTTTAGCTTTTACTCCAATTCTTCCAATGAATCGGTTCCCATAAAGCTTTTGTTATACATCTGCATGGCTTTTAGGCTCATACCCATATTTGAAAAGCCGCCATCATGATATAAATTTTGCATGGTTACTTTTCGACTCAGGTCGGAGAACAGGGTGATGCAATAGCTGGCGCATTCTTCGGCTGTGGCATTGCCTAGGGGCGACATGCGGTCAGTAAAGTCCATCAATCCGTCAATTCCTTTCACGCCGCTACCTGCGGTGGTGCGTGTAGGTGATTGGGAAATGGTGTTCACGCGTACCTTTTTCTCGCGTCCGTAAATATATCCGAAGCTGCGCGCAATTGATTCGAGCAAGGCTTTGGCATCCGCCATATCGTTATATCCGTATAAGGTGCGTTGTGCCGCCACATAAGATAATGCAACAACTGAACCCCATTCGTTAATTGCATCCAGCTGATACGCCACTTGAATCATTTTGTGGAATGAAATTGCAGATATATCAAGGGTTTTATTTAAAAAATCATAGTTTAAATCGCTGTATATCTTCTTTTTACGTACATTGAGCGACATCCCGATAGAGTGCAGTACAAAATCTATTTTACCGCCCAATACTTCTTGACTGCGCTCAAACACATGGGTCAAATCTGTTACACTGGTCGCATCGGCGGGAATGATTTCGGCATTGCATTTGGCAGCAAGCTCGTCGAGCTCGCCAAAGCGTAATGCAATAGGCGTATTGCTTAGGGTGAAAATTGCGCCTTCTTCATGTGCCAATTCAGCCACCTTCCAAGCGATTGATTTATTGTCAAGAGCACCAAAAATGATTCCTCTTTTTCCTTTTAATAGATTGTATGCCATAATGCATTGTTTTTAATTAGAATATTTAAGAATTCGTAAGGCAAAGATACTATTTTTGATAAAAAGTCAAAATTTTATAAAATATTGATAATCAGTGATTAAAACTAAAGTGAACTTAGCTAATTTACAGTGTATTAGGTAATTAGGTATTTTAAAACCAAAACCGTCTTAAGTTTATTACTTAATGGTATGATAAAACATATTGGACGATTTAAGTGATAAGGTACCCTGAGCGGAGCCGAAGGGTACATCGTATTTCAGTGTATTTGTATGATATTTTTCAGATAAACTTCATCAAACCTAAATCTGCACTTTAGGAACCTAAGGCTTGTCTTTTTGCTAAAGTAACTTTGCTTAAGCATCGCCAGCCGAATGATCACCTGCCTATTTTGCGCTGAACAGCTTTTAATCTTTTAAATAATATTCAACCGTAGTCACTACCCGTATATTCTTGATATGCGGAGTGTTTTCATCGCGGTTGCTGATGCTGAATTGTCCTTGGTATGCGCGTTTAATCTTGCCTAATTTACTATCCGAATCTTCAGCAAACTTAATGGCAGCTTCACGAGCACTTTTTGTGGCATCTTCAATCATTTGGGGTTTAATATCGTTCAAGCGAGTAAAGCTGTAAGCGGTATGATACTGATAATCTTCAGTAATGGCAATTCCTTGTTTAAGCAGTTTGCCTTGTTGGCTTATTAATTGACGCACTTGTTCCACCTTATCCGTGCTGACGGTGATGACGGAAGTGACATTGTATCTGTAAATTGCTGTATTGCTGCTGTAGCGTTCGGCTTGGGAGTCATACACCATGGGGGCGGATATGCTTATTTCCTCCGCAACAATTCCGTTTGATTTAAGAAATGAAGCTACAATTTCATTCTTGGCGTGCAGCTTGTCGTACAAACTCAGTAAATCATCGCCTACTTCTTTGTACACTATGGGCCAAATAACCCTGTCGGCAGGCAGCTCCAGCTCGGCAAGCCCTTTTACGGTAACCAGCCTGTCGCGCGAAGCATAGCTGTTGATGCCGCTTTGAATGAAATATCCCATGGCAGCAATGCCAACGGCTAATATAATGGATTCAATTATTCTGTTTTTCATTTGGAGTGATTTTAAAGCTAAACTACAAAAGTAGGTTTTTCAATATCGTAAATTCATTTTGTTATGAATTTATTAAAGAATCTAAGCTTTTTTTAACAAATTATTTGCTTTTCATTGAAAAATTGCTTAATATTGTGCGCATAACCATTAGAAATGTAGAGATGCTTTATATACCATTCATACATATCACCCCC
>CAZQBU010000042.1:0-11631 GCA_964592175.1 uncultured Lentimicrobiaceae bacterium | reverse complement strand
CCCCCCCCGAAAAAAATATAAATAATATATTTCAAGCTACAACTTGCTGTAAAACAATTGATAATGAAATAAATTTCTTTTTTACGAATAGACTTTTTGTGAGAAAAATACGAGAAGAATGTATTTTTTTAATAGGGAAAAACAAATTCTTATAATTCTTACCGTACAAATTTGTACGGTGATTTTTGAAGATGAAATTCGTTTTTTGAAATGCTTAACATTAACAACACCAAAAAAAATACAATAACAATGAAAAAATTATCTATTATTTTTCTTTCAATCGTGCTTTTGCTGTTCCCTTTTATTAGGGGGCAAGGGCAATCGACTCAATCATCAATTATATGGCTACGTACCGGAGGTGCAGTTGCTCCCGGAATGTTTTTGGAAACCGACGACAATTATTTCATGGGGGCAACCAGCGAAAAACTAAATCCGGATGGAACCTATACGTTTGATTTAACAAAGATTTCAAATGTTTTTTATAAAACCGATAAAAATTTGATGGTTTTAGACAGTGTACTATATGATTACCAAGATGATGATCGGCATTTCATAAGTCGAGGTGTTTTTCTTTTGGATAATGGACAGATTTTACTGTGCGGTTCCGGATATATTCCTTCTAGGGATGAGTATCAGCTTGGCTTGCGTTGGATGAATACTTCTTTGGAAATTGTACGCGATACCATGATTTCCATTGATGATTTTCAAATGGGGAATATTGAATCCGTAACTATTAATCAAGAAGGGAATTTTTTGGCTTACGGTCGAAAAGTCCGGGAAAATCCTAACGAAGTAACCCAGTTATATTTTATTGAGTTTGACCAAGAGGGTAGTGTATTGGATAAAGTGGTACAAGCAAATGAGGAAAGTCCGTCTTTTATTGCTCCAATGAAAAACGGTAAATATCATATGTATAAGTATGAAAACCAGATTGTGCAGCTAAATTCTGATTTTACGCCGGATAAGTCCTTTGAATTGAATTTACCACCGTATTATCATATGTGGAGTCTTATTCCTTATACTGAAGACAGTTATTTTTTGACCGGTCGCTATTATGCGCACTTCCTACCTGATTATATTATGACGGATTTAGCTTATGTACAGATAGATTATAACGGCAATGTGTTAAATACGTTACGTTATGGCTTTGAAATGGAGTCTTCTGAAGGTCCAAGTTTAAGTTATTGTGATCCGGAGACACTTTATGTTGGCGGTACCCGTAATGTGTATTCTGAGTCACTTGATTCTCTAAGCCATTCGGCTATCTTTATTCATAAAATTAATCTTAATGGTGATATTCTTCAAACTACTCATTTTGAAACCGATAAACCGATTCGTGCAGGAATGTTTTTTGCCACTTCTGATGGAGGCTGTTTGATAAGTGGTATGCAATACGACTATGAAAGTTCCAGTTGCCTGTATTCGGACGGGTTTTTCATCAAAATGGAAGCCGATGGCAGTATTTTAGGTCTGCCCGAATCTTGGGAATATACTCAAAATCGTGAGTTTCAGGTGTTTCCAAATCCGGTAAAAGATAAACTGCAAATTGTTTCAACGCATGGTAAATCAATGGATTATACAAGAGGAATACTTTATAATTCCTCAGGAATTCAATTGAAGTCATTTGAGTTTCGTGCTGAAACAGTACAAGATTTATCTGATTTAGCTGCCGGAATATATGCGTTGCAGCTTATTAAACAAAATGGAAGTTTCGAAACAGTAAAATTAATAGTGAGTCCCGGAAATTAACAAAAACGTAATTTCGAATATTTTAACGCAGCTGCCTTGCTATTATAAATAAGCAGGCAGCTGTTTGCTTTTTAACTCTTGTTCGTCACGGTAAAAAATCGAACAATTGCTGTCTTTTTCATCAAATCAAGGTGAATTTCGCAATTAAATACGTCAAAATGTCAGTTTCTTCGGATGGCATATGCTTTGATTGATTAAAAGTAAAATTAAAAAATACGTATACGATGATCAAAGGTTCTATTGACGTTAAAACGGAAAATATTTTTCCCATCATTAAAAAGTTTTTGTATTCAGATCATGAGATTTTTCTCAGAGAATTGGTAAGCAATGCGGTGGATGCCACCCAAAAGTTGAAAACTCTTGCTTCTACCGGTGCATTTAAAGATGAATTGGGTGATTTGAGCATTCGTGTTGTGCTGGATAAAGAAAATAAAACACTCTCCATCATCGATAGGGGAATCGGTATGACACAGGATGAGGTTGAGAAATACATCAATCAGATTGCCTTTTCGAGTGCCGAAGAATTTGTCAAAAAGTTTAAAACAAAAACCGAAGCTGAAGCAAATGCCATTATCGGTCATTTCGGATTAGGCTTTTATTCGGCTTTCATGGTTTCCGAAAAGGTGGAGCTGTTCACCAAAACCTATAAAAAAGGGGGCAGCACCAAGCCGGTAAAATGGGAGTGCGACGGAAGCCCCGAATATACGATTACGCCCATCGAGCCACGCGATCGCGGGACAACGGTTGTACTTCATATTGACGAAGAAAACAAAGAATTCTTGGAAGAATACAGGATTCATGAACTGCTGAACAAATATTGTAAATTTTTGCCTGTGCCCATAGTGTTTGGCACCATCACGGAAGAAGAAGTCATTGAAGGTGAAACCGATGAGGAAGGCAATCCGAAAACGAAAACGGTTGAAAAGCCGCGTATTATAAATAATACACATCCGCTCTGGCGCAAAACGCCCACAGAAGCCACCGAAGAAGATTATAAGGCATTTTATCGCGAGCTGTACCCGATGAGCTTCGACGAGCCCTTGTTTAATATTCACTTGAATGTGGATTATCCCTTTAACCTAACGGGAATTTTATATTTCCCCAAGGTGAAAAGCAATTACGAGCTACAGCGAAATAAGATACAACTATATAGCAATCAGGTATTTATTACCGATTCTGTGGAAGATATTGTGCCTGATTTTCTGACACTGCTGCATGGCGTCATCGATTCGCCGGATATTCCGCTTAACGTGAGCCGCTCCTTCCTGCAAAGCGATCAAAATGTGAAAAAGATTTCAGGATATATCAGTAGAAAAGTAGCTGATAAACTGGAAGAATTATTCAAGAAAAACCGTGAAGCATTTGAGAAGAAATGGGACGATATTAAGATTTTTATCCAATACGGCATGATTTCGGATCAAAAGTTTTACGAACGCGCCGAAAAGTTTGTTTTACTGAAAAATGTGGACAATAAATACTTTACTTTGGACGAATATGCCACACATATCGAAACAAATCAAAAGGATAAGGACAACCGTAAAGTATATATCTACAGCAACAATGCCGATGAGCAATTTAGCTATATAGAAGCGGCAAAAGAGCGTGCATATGATGTGTTGCTGATGGATGGCATGCTGGATGCGCATTTTGTGAATGCACTGGAACAAAAGCTGGTAAACAGCAGCTTTGTACGTGTTGATGCCGACACCATCGATAATTTGATAAAAAAGGATGATACGGTCATGCCTTCAAAATTAGACGATGCACAGAAAGACAGTTTAAAGGCTGTTTTTGAACAATTGGTGGATAAAAAACAGTTTGAACTGGTCTTTGAAAATATGAGTGAGACCGACAGTCCGCTCATGATTACTCAAAACGAATTTATGCGCCGCATGAAAGATATGAGCCTTGTAGGCGGAAGCCCCATGTACGGCTTGGGCGAGCTACCCGATGTGTATAATTTGGTGATTAACACCAATCATCCCGTATTTATCGATACACTCAGCAAGCCGGACGAAGACCAAAAAAGCCGTTTACAGCAACTGTACGACCTGGCACGCCTTTCGCAGAATTTATTGAAAGGAAAAGAGCTGAACGAATTTATCAAACGCAGTGTGCAGCTTATCTAGGCTAATTCATTAGTTATTATAAAATCCAAAAGAAACTCAATAGCTGTATTGGGTTTCTTTTGGTTTAAAGAGGATTTGATAGGGGAGTAGGCAAAACAGATTTTTATATTAATGAAATCGTAAAAATCATTTATTGAAATTATCTTCTTCCCATTTTTTAGGATTATTGATAATATAATTCGTAATCCGCCAATATGATTCGTTGTTTCGGATTATATGGTCATAAAATCGGGCTTGCCATTCAAAATCAGGATTAATCATTCGAGCATTTTTCGTCACTCCAATTTTGAATCCCCGGATAATTGAAGCCAAATTTTTGGATTGAGGTCCAAACTGGTTTTTTGGGAGGCTGGGGGCGATTGGGATCTTAGGGTCTGACGTTGGGATCTTAGGGTCTGACGTTGGGACACAATGCATTGTGTCCCAACTATCGTCCCTATCGTCCCAACTACCGCCCCCACCATCTTTATTTTGATATGGCTTTTGATTATATTCATTTTCACCAATACCGATAATAATATGAATATGATTTGGCATGATTACGAATTCGCCCCTTTTCAAATTCATATCGGGTCGCATTTCAAATGTCTTTAGCCATTCATTTTCAGCAATTTTGCCAATTTCAGACAATTCCATTTTCCCATCTTTTATCTCGCCAAAATAATGTATTCTGTATTTGGTACAAATGGTAACAAAATAGGTAGCAACCCATGCATAATCCCAGTTTGCTAATCGGGTTGTTTGTCCGCGATATTTGTTTTGAAATTTCTTCATTTTATCCCAAAAATTATTCCGTTTGCTTTTTGTTGCACCGCAATATTTGATGATATACGCAGATTGTATTGCTTTTTGTTCCAAAACTAAACAAAATATTTCTCAGCCTTCTTGTGACCTGCTTAATTCATGAATTTAATTTTGAGAAATTTTAAGGCGTGAGCTGTGAAGCTGTAGCCAACTACTGCGAACAACTCATAACGTAAAAATTGCCGAAATTAAATCAAAATTCATTTTATAATAAACAGCTTTTTAAAATACTACTAAAGTCTACGTACCCACAGATATAAACACATTATTATAAATTTAGCTTGATTATCTTATGAATTGGTGAATTATGCAGCTGTGATTTATGAAATGCTGAAATGCGCAGCTGTTTTTGATGTGTATCGTATTTTATCCGAATAGAAAACCTCCATTTCGGCAGTCAGATTTCAATTTGTAATATCGCTTATTTAACTGTAATACAATCTGTTGCAACTGCAAC
This sequence comes from uncultured Lentimicrobiaceae bacterium, assembly GCA_964592175.1. Classification (GTDB taxonomy): domain Bacteria; phylum Bacteroidota; class Bacteroidia; order Bacteroidales; family F082; genus JALNZU01. Next base: position 6,492 of record CAZQBU010000042.1, on the reverse strand, counting down.
TTTCGGAAGTTTAAAAAAGATGCCTTCATCTTATATGGATTGCGTATATTCGCATCAGTAAAACCTCATAAACAAATACGCTATTGCATGATACAACTCGAAATTTGTGCGGTAGGTCTTAGGTCGGCAATGATTGCGGAGCAGGCAGGTGCACATCGCATTGAGCTGTGTGAAAACCTGGAGTCCGGCGGTCTTACTCCTTCTTATGGCACATTGAAAGCAGTGAGACAAGCACTGCAAATTCCGGTGCATGTGTTGATACGCCCCAGGCGCGGCGATTATGTGTATAATAGCTCTGAAATTGATCTGATGGCAGAGGATATCTCCATGGTCAAATCTTTGGGATTTGAGGGCGTGGTGATTGGGGCTTTGACCAATAAAGGAAGCCTTGATTTTGGCGCTATCAAACAGCTTTTGAAGGCTGCAGAAGGCATGTCCGTCAGTTTTCATCGTGCCATCGATGTAGCAGCAAATCCTTTTGAAATTCTCGAACAGCTTATTGAGCTTCAGGTGCCTCGTGTACTCACTTCAGGTGGCAAACCTACGGCATTGGAAGGGATTGAAACTTTAGCAGCCATGCAAAAACAATTTGGAGCACATATCTGCATATTGCCCGGAAGCGGTATCAACAGCGGAAATGCAAAAACGATACTACAAAAAACCGGAGTAAAAGAATTGCATTTATCAGCAAAGCGGAAGCTGTATTCCAATATGCAGGCAATTCGCACAGACGGTAGCATGTCACCACTGCTTGCCAAACCCGAATGGTGGCATTATAGTGTGGACGAAGCCGAGATAAAAAATATTCTTCAACAGTTTACAGATTGATTATTATAGATTTATGAAACTGAAAATGAGATATAAACTAAAAAATCAACCTATTGCTTCCATATCGAGAAGCCTTTTCGGTTTGTCGGTTGTTTTAATGCTTTTATTGCTTGCCTCCTGCAAAGGCTATAAGGCTCAAACCGAGCAAATACTTGATAGCGGCTGGATATTGGAAGCGAGTGAGCGCACGCCGGCTATTGCAGTAAAAGTGCCGGGGCTTGTGCATACCGACCTTTTCCAAGCAGGGCTAATCCCCGATCCGTTTTATGGTGCCAATGAGGCTGATTTACAATGGATAGGGGAGATGGGCTGGACGTATAGCCTGCGATTTGTAGCGGATGAATTCTTGTTTTTTCATGATTATATCGACTTGCTTTTCGAAGGGCTTGATACCTATTCCATCATCCGTTTAAACGGGCAAGAGCTCTTGCAGACCAATAATATGTACAAGGCATATCGCTTGCAAGTGAAGGACTTATTAAAAGCTGATACGAATATCTTGGAACTTGGCTTTTCAGCTGTTTATCGCATCAACAAGCTTAAGTCAACTATTTTATCGTATCGCTTGCCTGAGGAACGTGCATTTACGCGCAAAGCACCTTATCATTTGGGCTGGGACTGGGGTCCTGAATATGCGACTATGGGTATCTGGAAGCCTGTAAAGCTGATTGGCTGGTCGGGTGGACGTATTTTAAGTCCGGCAGTACATACGCTTGCGCTTGAAAATAACACCGCATTTTTGGAGCTGCTGGCAGAGGTTGAGCTCCCTGAAGAGCGTCATGTGGAACTTGTGCTTTATCATGACAATCATCGTCTTATAAAACAAAAGTTTACACTTGGAGCAGGAACACATTCGCTACGCATTCCGTTTGAGATTGAAAACCCGGAATTGTGGTGGCCCAACGGCATGGGAGCACAAAATATGTATAACTTTAGACTGGAACTGAAGTCCAAGGGTCAACTGTTTGACAAACGGTACTTCCAAACTGGTATACGCACCTTTGAATTGGTTCAAAACCCGGATGAAATCGGTTCTTCTTTTCATTTTGACGTGAATGGGCAAGCCTTTTTCAGTAAGGGAGCTAATTATATACCCGAAGATCATTTCCCTGTACGCTATTCACGTGAAAAGACACGAGCATTACTTACGGATGCAGCGGCGGTACATATGAATATGGTTCGTATTTGGGGAGGTGGTATTTATCCTTCAGATGATTTTTATGAGCTATGCGACAGCTTGGGACTGCTGGTTTGGCAGGACTTTATGTTTGCATGTACCATGTATCCGTTTGATGATTCTTTTTTAGAAAATGTCAAGGAAGAGGCAGTACAACAGATTCGCCGTCTGCGCGTACATCCTTCTTTGGCACTTTGGTGTGGCAATAACGAAGTCAGCGAAGGCTTTCATAACTGGGGCTGGCAGCGCGACTTGGAATGGTCTGCGGAGGCAGAAGCTGAAATTTGGGAAGGCTATCAAAAGCTTTTTGAAGGCATTTTGCCGGAGGCAGTAGCTGCTGAAGACCACACACGCCCTTATTGGCCCAGCTCACCTTCCTTAGGATGGGGCAGAGCCGAAAGCCTTGAGCTTGGCGATGTGCATTATTGGGGCGTGTGGTGGGGAGAAGAGCCTTTTGAAGTCTATGAACAAAAGCTGGGACGCTTTCATAGCGAATACGGCTTCCAAGCCATGCCTGCATTAGCTAGTTTGGAAAAGGTAATACCTGAAAATGAGCTATTTATCGAATCGGAAGTGATGGAAGCCCATCAAAAGCATCCGAGAGGGACAAAGCTGATACGCGAATATATGGAAAGGGATTTTCCGGTGCCTGAAGACTTGAATGAATATATTTATATGTCGCAACTTACTCAGGCATACGGTATTACAAAAGCAATAGAAGCACATAGAAGAAATAAACCCATCACCATGGGCACGCTTTATTGGCAGCTGAACGACAGCTGGCCTGTAGTATCTTGGTCTTCAATCGATTATTACGGACAATGGAAAGCACTGCATTACCATTTGAAAGCGTCATTTGCTCCTTTGCTGCTTTCAGTGGATGTAAATGAAGATTTGCATCGTATTAAAGGAGTAAACGATAGCGGTAAAGAGCAAAACATGAAGATGCTAGTGGAGCTGAAAGACTTTGATGGTAGCATCATACGTGCTTATCAGCAACCGGTCAGCTTGCCTACAGATAAGGCAGAAGTATTATTTGATTTTAAACGCAGCAGCATAGCTGATACCTTTGATCTTGCTTCTTTGTTTTTGGATATCAAACTACTTGATAACGAGCAAATTCAGGCACGAAAATTGCATTATTTTGCAAAGCCGAAAGACTTGAATCTATCGGCTATAGAGCCTGATATTGAGATGGTTCCTTATGAAAACTATATTGAGCTGCGCCTCAAATGTAAGCAGCTTGTGAAGAATATTTATCTGCTGTCAAATGACCCAAAAGGGAGGTTTTCGGATAATTTCTTCGATATGGTTCCGGGAAACGAATACCGTATCCGCTTTTATCCGGGCGGTGATCTGCCGATCAGCAGCATTGAATTTGATGTGGTGACAATGAATGCAATCGCAATGGAATGAATTGGTATGTAAAGCTAACGCATATATTTTGAAAGCAGAACTTTTGGTTATAGGGAAAACGGATGAAGCCTATCTGAATGAGGGCATTACAAATTATTTGAGCCGCCTTGGGAATACTTTGCCTTTTGAAATTGTCATTCTTCCGGACCTGAAACAGCGGCGTGCAATGAATTTTGAACAGCAGAAACAGCAGGAAGGAGAAAAGATATTGTCCGTGCTTTCCACATCGGATTATCTGGTTTTATTGGATGAAAACGGGAAGCAGTACACTTCCAGGCAGTTTGCAGGACGCTTACAAAAATTCATGAATTCCGGGATGAAGAAATTGGTGTTTGTGATTGGAGGACCTTATGGCTTTTCGCAAGATGTATATGCACGGGCAAACGAGAAAATGTCACTTTCAGCCATGACTTTTTCGCATCAGATGGTACGTTTGATATTTATTGAACAGCTGTATAGGGCAGTAAGTATATTGAATAATAGTCCGTATCATCACGATTGATTTGGATATTGCCGAATTTAGCATGATGCAACACAAAATTCACCAAATACAAAGCTTTCTGCGTCATCGGATGAAGGCAAAACGCTTGCATGGGCTGCATTCGCCATTTGTATTTGATTTTGCTTCCAAGGTATTGCTCGATAAAACAGATTTCCCTGAATATAAGCTGTTACATGACGGTCGAAAAGCTTTGTTGGCTGATTTTTTAGACTATGCAAACAGCGATTTATACGCTAAAACCCTTGTTGGAAAGCCTTGTCAATTTGCAATTCAAATTGAAGAGTTTAAAAGGCAAGGGAAACAGGCTTTTGGTCGACAAAAATTATTATTTCGTATTAGCAATTACTTGAAACCCAATAATATATTAGATATTGGCACGAACAACGGATTGAATACATTGGCATTTGGTTTAGGGAATTTGCAAGCCAAGATTGTGGGTATTACAAATTGTGAAGCCTCAGCTGAAATTGTCGAAAAAAATCTGTATTTGATAGGAATCAAGGAAGTGCAAATAAAAATTCAGGATACTGATCAGCAATCGGAAACAAGTGATTTTAAATTTAATAATTTTGATTTGATATTTTTCTCGAGAAATAACTCAGATGCGTTTATCTTAGAAAAAATTGAAAAACATATAGAGGGGCTAAACGAAAACAGCCTTATAATTTTTGAGGCAATTTATCGCTCAAAAGAAATGACAAAAGCTTGGAAACAGATAAAAAATCATCCGAAAGTGAGTTTAAGCATGGATTTATATCATTTTGGACTTATTTTTTTAAAATCAGGCATTATAAAACAACATTTTGTGCTTCGTAACAGTTAAGTTTGTAGTCGAAATAATAAGACATGAATAAAGAAATCATAAAACTAATTGGCATTTCACGCCATTATAAGGTTGGCACGGAAGTCGTAAAGGCGTTACGTACAATTGATTTATCGATTGCCCAAAACGAATATGTTGCATTAATGGGACCTTCCGGTTCTGGAAAATCCACTTTAATGAATGTGTTGGGCTGCTTGGATACACCCACTTCTGGCTCCTATTTCCTCAATGGAAATGATGTGAGCAATATGAATGATAATGAGCTTGCCGAGATTCGAAACAAGGAGATTGGCTTTATCTTTCAAACCTTTAATCTGCTTCCGCGTTCCACGGCGAAGGAAAATGTGATGCTCCCTTTGGTATATTCAGGCATAAAGAAGCAAAAGCGAATTGAAATGGCAGATAAGGTGCTGGCGGATGTGCAGCTTACCGACAGGGTGATGCATAAGCCGAATGAACTTTCGGGCGGTCAGCGTCAGCGTGTTGCCATTGCTCGCGCCTTGGTGAATAATCCTTCAATTTTGTTGGCAGACGAGCCCACAGGTAATCTTGACACGAAAACATCTATTGAAATTATGGGCTTGCTGGAAGAAATTCACGGCAGGGGAAATACCATTATCGTGGTAACTCACGAAGAAGATATTGCCCTTTATGCACACCGCATCATACGTTTGCGTGACGGATTAATTGAATCGGATGAGATAAATACCGATATCAGGCGCGTGAAATAAGCAAAGCAGTTCAGGCTTTTTAAACAAATTTGAATTCCTTTTGTTATAATTGCTTAAGATGCTATTTATATGAAGATATATACTAAAACAGGTGATAAAGGAAAAACCTCATTGATAGGTGGTACGCGCGTACCCAAACATCATGAGCGGATTGAAGCTTATGGCACTGTTGATGAGCTGAATTCCTTTGTTGGCTTATTACGCGACCATTTGGATGCAGACAATCCCGATAGGGTAATTTTATTACAAATACAAGAAACGCTTTTTCGACTGGAGTCTCATCTTGCCGAAGACCCGGAAGGAGTAAAAACACGTTCCATGCCCGAAATCACTGCTTCGGATATTGAACTGCTCGAAAAAGAAATTGACCGCTTGAATGAAGACTTACCGGAACTTCATCATTTTATTTTACCGGGTGGTCATCCGTTGGTTTCTTATGCACACGTGGCACGTACTGTGTGTCGTCGTGCGGAGCGTATTTGTACCCGTTTAAACGAAACTCATGAGGTCGATGAAGCTGATATTAAGTATTTAAATCGCTTATCTGACTACTTTTTTGTGCTTGGACGCTCCCTCAGTATGCGTAGCGGAGCTCCTGAAATACTCTGGAAGCCTTTATAGTAAAGGCTTATATCAATTTGAAGATTTTACTTGACTTCTATAAAAAAACGACTACTTTTGCAAAAAAAATTACTCAACTAAACTTTATAACAATGTATTGGACATTAGAGTTAGCTTCTAAGCTTGAAGACGCACCTTGGCCGGCAACAAAAGAAGAGTTGCTCGAATGGTCAATAAGAACCGGAGCGCCGCAAGAAGTAATAGAAAACTTACAGGAAATTGAAGACGAGGGCGAGCTTTACGAACGTATTGAAGACCTTTGGCCCGATTACCCTACGAAGGAAGACTTTTTCTTCCACGAAGATGAATATTAAAATTTAAGAACCGGTCTTGTACCGGTTTTTTTAGGCACTTTCAGAAAACAGAATAATTTCTAATTTTCGGGATTAAAAAC
>CAZQBU010000041.1:0-19596 GCA_964592175.1 uncultured Lentimicrobiaceae bacterium | reverse complement strand
GACCCAAAATGCAAATTAATTTAATGTAATTGATTGATAATCAATAACCCATTTTTAGAACGTTCATGTGGTGCACAAAACAGGAAGTGTTTTTAGTTTTTGTTTGTGCAAATTTAATAGCTTCACTTCAAACAATCCTCTTGAAATCATGTAATCTCCGGCTATTCTAATGTTAAGGTCAAAGCATAAAAAAAGCGGCGATTTCCAAAAACCGCCGCTTTTTTATAAAATATGATTTGATTATCGTTTAATACTGATTCGCTGAGATGAGCGGCTTGTATTGTTTTCCAGATTAATCATATAAATTCCATTTGGAAGATGCTCCAAATTAACCTCACCGAAAAACTGATCATGCGACACTTCTCTGCTTTCTTCATAAACCAGCTCACCGATTATATTAAGCACGCTGATGCGTAGCTGTCCTGAACTGAGTTTATTCATATCGATAGTAAAGCGCCCATTTGACGGATTTGGATATATCTTCAGATTTTGTGCTGTTTGCTCATCCAATCCAACCGTGCTAATTATTTCAAGTGTTTGAGGCTCTGACCAATCGCTTGCGCCACACACATTCACTGCCGCAGCGTATACGCGTGCTTCACCGCGATAATCTTCATTCCAGCTGATTACTGCTTCCAATGTATTTCCGCTTATGCTTCCGGCATCAGCAGGTTCTAATTTGTAGTTATAGCTGAGTGCAGTAGCTACTTGTTCAACGGTAATTGTTGTGCTGCTGTGGTGTGCCAAATCTACGGTATCGGGAGCTGAGATTGTCATGGGAGCCATAGGTTCGTTCACCATTTCAACAACTGCTTGTCCGCTTCCTGTATTGGGGCAGTTATTGCCGTCAACCAGCTGTACAAGATTGTAGGTAGTGCTTGCTTGGGGTGTAACTTCAATGGTGTAAGGAGAAGTGGCTATATCAAATGTACCTAGTCCATTATCTAGCTCTACTGTCCATGGGGCTTGTCCGCTTAGCTCTACGGTAAGCTGTGCGTTACCGCCCTCACATACTTGTTGGTCACCGGATAATATTCCTGTGGGTAGTTCATGGAAGTATAAATCCACATCGCTATTGCTGTTGCCACAAGTTCCGATACCTACTGCTTCGAGTGTAAACACGAGTTTATCCAAGTTATAATCTTCATTGCTTGGAATATATGTTGGGTGGAGTGCAGTATTATCTGCAAACTCGCCACTTCCTGAGCTGGTCCAGATGAGTGATTCATAACTGTTGGCCGTAGCTTCGGTTAGTTCAACCGGAACTCCTTGACATGCATAGCTTGTTGAACCGGCAAATACTTCCGGCATGGGATTGATGCTCAGTGTCATGGAGCTTTCAACAGTAGTGCTGGATCCTACTACGGAAAGTGTAAGTACTACACTTGCAGCTGCTTCGTCTTGCGCACTTGGAGTGTATATTGGATTCAGTATGTGAGGATTGCTAAATGTACCTGTTCCTGAGGTGAGCCATTGAAAGGATTCGTAGTTCATGGCATGTCCGTTCAGTTGATAGGTTTCACCTTGACAGATGGCGGCATCGCCACCGGCATAGCTGTTGGTAACAATGGTAGGAGGCAATACGATATAATCAATCCATGCACAATCTTCGCCATTGCTTACGCTATAGTCTTTGATATATTCCCATTTGAAGGTATGATTTCCTTCAGAAACAGGATAGCCAACTTTAGCCCAAGCTTGGTTTCCACTCCATTCTCCAACTTTTACGTTATCGATATAAAAACGTAAATGGTCGTATCCTGATTCGGAAGAAACTTTTCTGTAGAATGAGATACTGTCACTGGTAGTTACTTCATAGTCCAATATAAGTTGCGTAGACTGTTGATTGCTTATCGCACCTGATTTGGCGCAATAGGTTCCTTCATATGCTCCTGTAGCAACAACGCTCCAGGGTTGGTTTCCACCGTGTGTATATGGGAATGCCGTGAAATCGCCTGTTTCAAAGTCTTCAAGTATAAGTCCAACTTTCGTCATAAACTCTTTTTCTCCACTATAAGCACCTGCTTGAACAAGGAAGTCGAAGTTTATGGGGTGACCTATAGGTGTTGAATTACTTACGCTAATATTAAATACTGCTTCTTTTGTTTCTCCCGGATTTACCGCGCCAATAGTGTATTCGCCTGTATTTACGGTGATGAATTCACTGCTGAAATCAATTGTTGCCACTGCATCTACTGCTTGGCTTGAGCCATTATTGGTAAAGCTAACGAGTATATCTGCTGTTTCGCCGGGGTCAAGGCGACCGTTGCCGTTTCCGGTTTGGTCATTCACGGTGAAACTTTCAACGCCTAAGTCAGGGGCTAAAGCCGTTAAGTTGAAGCTGCTTTCCCAGTTGTCTTCGTTTGAACTCATACTGAGGGTAAAGGGCAGTTTTGTATCATTTGGTACATCATTGCTGAGCTGAATAGTAAATGCATCTTCGATAAGCAATACTTCATCGGGCTGCAATGTGCCGTAGTTGGCGGATGAATTTGTGATAGTTACATAGGGTGAAGTGGTGCTGAGGGTAGCTACAATATTTGTAGCGGGCTCAATACCCAAGTTCTTGATTTTTACACCTAATGTAGCAGTGCTTCCATAATGGATGCTACCGCCTTCTGCACCGTTTACAAGGTTTTCAACATACGCAAGGAAAGGACCTGAAGCAGGAATAATTTCAATTTCGCCAATATGTGTAATTCTATTGTATCCGAAGATGGCGACAGTCATCATTCCCACATTATTTAATGCCGGGAAATTAATTGTTACGCTTCCATCTTGGATAATTCCGGTGCCTATTATTTCACCGTCAATTGTTAAGCTTACGATGGCATCATCTGCATCGGCATTCACGGTAAATTCATCCATACCTAAGAATACTGCCGGCATATAATCTGCACTTATGGCTGTTGGGGGTGCAGTACGCAGCATTAAGGTCGGGTCACCGAATACAATCCATGTGTCGTGTGTGGAGCGTCCTGAGTTTCCATGCAGGTCAATCATTCTCATACTTCCGTTTGTGGATACCCCACCGAAGCTACGTTTGATATTGTTTTCATATCCTTCAACAAGTATGGTAACCATTTCGTCTTGTCCGGTCATTGGCGGCTGCCACAGTTGCGACACCCATGACATCAATGTCCCTATAGCGCCTGTGGGCTGTCCGTTATGTGTGGCACGCATCCAAGCTTCGGCAAAGCAATCACCATGTGTAAATCTTCCGTTATCGCAAGCAACGGACCAAATGATAGGCCATCTGTCGGTATTTGTCAGCTGATTCACATGTGAGCTTGAATAGTTGGCAACGCTCCAGCTGTTTTGTGAGCCGTGGTTGCAATAGTTTATGATGCTGGTACCATCATTGATACGTTGTGAAACTTGTGTGGAATTGGTGTTTGGTACGCCGGGAACGTTTCCGTCATATTCGCGATGCACCGTTACATAGGTGTAATTCAATAAGCTGTCGCGTATATAATCCATATGTTGGTAGTCCGATTCACCACCATTATGTCCACCACCGGCACCTTCGTTACGAGCAACACCGGTTCCGATATTCAGCCAGGTAGCACTTTCATCCAAGTCGCGCTCATAAGTAATTACTTTAGCTACTTGTGATTCAACATGTGCAACAGTTTCGGCAGAAAAGCGTCCTACAAATAACTCGTTAAATGAGTCGTTTCCACTCAAATACCCGTAATAATAGTCGGAATAGCCACCTGAGCTGGTGTTGTTGTAGCTTGGCACTTGCTGATGGTCACCCACCAAAAGAAGGTGTGTTAGACCATTGGTATTGTAATAATCTGTTACAAAAGCTTTTATGGCTTCGGGACTAGTACCTATTGTAGCTACGTCAACAATTTCTGTTGGGCGTCCGATGGTTTTTTTCCAGCTTACAAAAGGCTCCATGGCTTCCATAAATGCACCGTGACAAATAATCAGGAAGTTTCCTTCTTCTTCAAGAATCGGATAGCGTGTTTGTGCTTCGGAGAAGTTGATGAACATATGGTCGTAGATATATTTGAATTCACGGTCTTCTTTTATATCTGCAGTTCGTGTATTAAATTGATTTTCTCCTCCTATACCTGATTTTTGAAGTTCAATCGTCAGATTATGGTACACGCGTAAGGTTTTGGTAAGCGGATTGTATTGAAACGGCATTACCGTCACTGCTTGTCCGCGATAGTTACGCAAAATAAATGGGGTTTGTAGTTCAGCATTTACTGAGGGGAAGAATGCATCGGTTTCATATGCATCTCCGTAGGTATAAGCCACGGATTCCGGGTCAATCTTTCTTGAGAAATCTCCTTTTGATGGAGCAATCTCCATATTTTCGAAATCGGTATACTCGGCATGGGTAACCACTGCCTTCATTTTTGCGTAATCACCGATAATGCTTGAAACGGCATATTTTGGCAAATCGGGTGCACCGGCTTCGCTCAGTGAAACCATTTTAGGTACGCTAATAACAACAGCTTTTCCGGCCGGTGTAGTCACCTGATTGGTATAAAACCCGTTAAGATGAAACTGGATGGCAATATTTTCTTCACTCGAGTGTAAGAGTTTTTGCTGAATAGGAGCGGGCTGCTGACCCGAAATAGATATCCATTCCTGAGCAGTAGCAAAAAATGAAAAGAAAATAATGCTTAGTAGTAGTGAAAGCTTTTTCATAATGAATGATTAATAATAAAATGATTGCAACTGCGTCAAAAGTAATTAAGTTTTACTTATGACGCAGTTAATATTAGCTAAATTGATTATTTAACAACGATTTTCTTAACTGAAGTACCAAGATTGCTGTTCAGTCGCAAGTAATAAATACCTTTTGCATAGGTTGAAACATCCAGCTGATGATGATGTACTCCATTGATATAAAGCTCTTTTGACTTGTATATCTGCTTGCCTTGGTAGTTTAGCAATTCATAAGAAACCCTTGATGAATTTCCTGTCAACTGAATATTTACCGTGGAGGATGCGGGATTTGGATGAATTTGCAGATGGATTTGATTTTCTTCAATAAACGGACAAACTTCTACAGTTATTTGTATTTCATCTGTTGCCACACAACCGTTTGCATCGGTAACTTCTACCGAAACAGTATGTATACCGACTCCCATCTCTACCCCATCAAATGTGTAGGTGGGCGTGGTTTCTCCGCTTGGCAACCACAAATAGGATACGGCATTGGCTGTAGTTGCATCCAATACCACTGTTTCGAAGTTACAAATTGTTTTATCACCACCTAAATCTACCGGTATCAGCTCATAGACTTGTAAGGTCACGGAACCGCTTACTTGGTTTGTGCCGTCATTTACGGTCAACTGATAGGTCGTTGTCACCGTAGGACTTGCAATTGGATTTGCTGCTGTGGGGTCATTCAAGCCATCGGCCGGTGTCCAGCTGAAAGTATAGTTGCCGCTTCCACCGGATACATTTGATTTCAGCAATGCAGATGAGCCTTCGCATATTGCATCAGGCATTGCAACAGGGTCGATGGTCAAATCGCTCAACATAATAAAGTCGGCAATCCATCCCGGTCTGTTTACGCTATAGTCTGAAGTAAATCTGAATGTAATAGCTCCTGAAGGATGCGATGAAGTTAGTGTTCCGGGGCTTGTGGTGCCTGTAAAGGGGCTTCCCTGAAACTCGGGGGCGTTCACATCAGGACCATTGTATACATATAATTTATCGTAATTATTTTCGATTTCAAAACTGGTGAAGTTAAACTTCAGCGGTGCACCTTCTACTACAGGCAAGAAAATCATCGTATAACTTTCGTTATTGTCGTAGTTTGCATCCGGACCACCTGAATCGTAGAACATACCGTTGTTCACACTTACAACTGTGTTTGACATGAGATATTCCGGACCGCCGGTGGTAAATGACCATAGCTCACAACCATTTGCAGCACCAAACATATTTTTGGGTTCTACTTTCCAGAAATAGGTGGTATTTGGTTCCAAAACAGGGTTATATTGGTTCACGTCCAAGGTTTCAATAAATGGAGGCTCAGGTGTATGTCCGAAATACAAATCAAATGTATTTGCGTCATCCGAGTACCAGCTTAGTGCCGATGAAAGCGAGATGTTTGTTGCGCCGTCAGCCGGCGATGGATTTGTGGCACATTCCGGTGGTCCTGTGGGCGTGTGACAGGTAATATTTGCTATCCAGCCTGCTTTGTTCACACTTACGTCGGAGGTAAATTTGAATGTGAGGGCACCTTCAGCGTTGAGTCCCATTATCGTTCCGGGGCTTGTTGTGCCGGAGAAGGGGCTGCCGTCAATCATTGGAGCATTTTCATTTTCTCCGTTATAAACCCACATTTTATCGTAGTTGCTTTCCAGGTCAAACTGAACAAATTCGGCGCGAATCATGGAGCCGCTGCTTGTTGGGTAGAAGGTGAAAACAAAGTTTTCGTTATTTCCATAGTTTCCGTTTGGTCCGCCCGAATCGTAAAATGTTCCTACACAAGTAGTGGCAGATCCGTTGGTCATAAAATAATCGGGAATTAATCCAATTACTACCATGGATGTTTGTTGTGCTGTATAAACACCTGATGGACCGGCAGTTAGGCTTGTAGTGACATTTACCGGATGTCCTACTGGTGCATTTTCAGCAGCAGTTACATTAAATAATATTTCTGCATTTTGTGATGCGCCAAGTTGGCTGTGATTTACGGTAGCCGAATTCACAACAAGCAATGGGTCGGAAGAAACCATATTTAGGACAAGGTTTGTGACATCACTATGACCGGTATTTTTGATGGTTACTTTTAAATCGGCGGTTTCACCCGGATCTAAGATTCCATCTCCGTTTCCGCTTACATTATCCATAACGAATACTTCCGAATCGATAACGAGTACGGGGGCTTGTACGGTAATACGCAGGTTTGATTCCCAGCTATCCGAACCGTCTGTAATTGTCATTTTGAATGTTGCAGTATGTTGGTCCGGCACAAAATCAGCAATATTAAATGTATATGCATTTTGTAAAGTTGTTGATGCTCCGTTTGCTATTGCCGGAAAGTTTTGTGTTGCGGCGCTATTTAGGCTTACGTAGGGGTCGGTATTGCTTACAGTGGCAGTAATTGCCGCAGAAGGATCGGCACCTACGTTTTTCAATGTAATATGCAGATTAATTGTTTCACTATAGTCTGCCAATCCGTTGTTATTTCCGCTTTGGTCATTGATTTCGTATGAATCAAGCACTACATAAGGTCCTTCGAGGGCTGCTGCCGGAACTTGTACGCTATAAGGAATATATTGTGGTTTTGTTACCACTATATCTACTTGACCGGATGATAAAATAGGTTCAATCGGCACTTCTACAACGCCTTCAGGTCCTACCAAAGCTGCTCCGTGTAATACGCCGTCTTTTGATATTGCGACATATGAACCGGCTAAGGCAGTTACTTCATACACATCTAATCCGATGGGTAAAATCGGCATATGGCTGACTTCATTTTCTGAGCCTTCAGTATGGTAAATCACTAATGAGGGGTCACCCAATACGTTATATGCTTGCCAGTAATAAAGCGGACTTGAGTGGTTGGGATATCCTTGAATATGAACTTCGGTTACAGCCAGGTTCCCTACCGCAATATTTCCTCCGGTACTTACATAATCTGAAACAAAAGGCGCATCGTAGGCTCCTAAGCTTGTTTCTTCAAAGGTAGGTACGTATCCATTATTGTTCCCTTGTACAGGGAATGCACCAACAGACCAATAAAAGTCTTCAAACCAATATGAGCTGGGTGATGAACCAAGATATGCCACAGAGCCTTTTTTATTGGCACGCATCCATGCTTCACCAATACATTCGCCATAGCCAAAGTCTGCAGCCAAGCAGCAGTTTCCTACTGCCAATGGATAGAAATTCTCGTTTGTAAATGCATTTACTGCAGAAATTGAAAGTGCAGGATCGCCCCACATGGTTTCCATACAGTGTGCCGAATAGTTGATAAATCCTACTGCAATACGTTCAGGACCGTAGCAGCCGGTATAAGGTGAAGTGAGATAGGTGTAAATATCAGTAAATCCGTTAGCGGTGTTATAATAATTTTGTGTTCCGTAATTTACCGTGGCTTGCCCGATTGCCGGATTCCAATAACTGTCGGCACCGGCAATAAGGGTTACTTTATTTAAGTAGCTTGGGTCAACAAATTGATATTGTTCGTAATAAAGCGTCTTTTCAACTTGGGAAATAAGATGTTGCACATTTGTTGCCGAAAATCGACCGTAGTACATTTCGGGGAACATATCTCCGTCTACACTGGCATAATATAAGTCAGTCATTTTGTATGATGAGCTTCCTTGCGTAGCCGGTATTTGCGGAGTATCACCTACCAACAGCAAAAAGCTTGGTGCCGGGTCTTCGGGAGTTCCTGCATTATACTGCGCATGTACCCAATCTTTAATTTGATTGTAGGTTGAACCGATTTCATCGGTATATGCTATCGTTACATAAAATCCTTTTTTTGTTTTCCACTCGATGAATGCTTGTAGCTCTTCTTCAAACATCCTGTCCGAAACAATTAAATATTTCACGGGATATTTTGTGAGATCCGGGTGTTGGGGATAATCGCGGGTGTTACCATTGAGTAGTGATTTCTTAATCACATCAAAATAAGGTGAATAGGTAGATGATTTCACATAATCAGTCAATGTTTCATCAACATTGGTATAGGTGATTTCTACTTCAATATCGTTATGCACGCGAATTACGCCCTCTACCGGATTGTAGCTTACCGGAGCAATAGTCAAGCGGGCAATACGATAGCTGCGCATTACACCAAGCACTTCAATAGTAGCCAATTCATGACTAATAAATCCGTCTTTTTTATACAAATCTTCTTGATATTCAAATTTCACGTCTTCGATTGACTGATCTTTTCTCAAGGACGGCTGCGTAGGCATTACATAATTGTCAATGCCGAAGTCGCTCAGCTTATATTCGCTCACACTTGAACTCAATACTTTTACACTTACTTCTGCACCGAAGGGGATCTCAATAAGGTCTTTTGATGCAGGTAGTTTCGGAGTACCCAGCGCACCTATTGCATAGGCACCCGGAAGCATTAATTCGCTAAATACTCCACTTTTTGTCTCAACACCAAAGGACTCAAGACCGGAGTAGGTATAGCTTACTTTAGTTCGTTTAAAATTGTCTTCCGTAACCTTGGTTTGGGTTACAGAACGACCAAAATCAATAGTTTGTGCTTTAATTGATTGGCTTCCGATGATGAAAACCGATAACAATAGAAAAGCGTTCAGCCATGTCGAATGAATGGCTGAAAAAGCAATCTTCTTTTTCATACAACCTTAAATATTAAATGTATAAGTAGTTTAATCTTGCCCGTAGTTTTGGGTTTCTGGCTACAAAATTAAGAATAATTAACTAATTGAGCAGCAAATCCGATGCTTTTTAACAAAGTATTTGAGCTTTCTTTTTTTTTGTTTCGAAAGCCTTTCAAATTTGCGAAAATTTATAACGAACTATCTGTTTTTGGAGGTTTTAATATATTATAAATCACCCTCTTGCATAAATCCTGATGTAAGCAGATAAAACTGTTCGGGAGCTTCGGCATGCACCCAATGTGAGGCGCCTTCAATGGTAATAATTTCTGCTTGCGGGAAATTTGCACGAATATGCGGATAATCTTCCGGTAAGATATAATCTGATGCACCTCCACGGATAAAAAGGGTAGGATTATCAAACACTACGGAAGTGTCAATGGCGTCGAACATTTGATCCAAATTACTACCTATGCCGTCAAGATTTAAGCGCCATTCCAAATTATCTTTTTCACGCCAATGCAGATTTTTCATCAAAAACTGACGGATACGCATTTCTTTGATTTGTTGTTTTAAGAAATCGTCAATTGCCTGCCGGCTTTTATATATATTGAAATCTACTGACTGCATGGCTTCAATAAAGCGCAAATGTTGTTTTCGGACGCCATAGGCTTTCAAGCTGATATCTACCACTACGAATTTTTTTACAAGTTCGGGATATTCGAGGGTAAACAACATTGCTACTTTACCCCCCATGCTGTGTCCTAAGATGATAGGCTGATGGATATTTTCCGACTCAATAAGCTCCACTAAGTCATCCGTCATTGCCAAATAGTTGAATACATCACTATGGGGCGAAAGCCCGTGATTTCGTTGGTCGGGAATAATGACATCAAAACCTTCATCGGCGATGCGCTTGCCGTAGCTAACCCAGTTGTCGGAATTTCCGAAAATGCCGTGTAAAATTATGAGTGGCTGATTCCCTACTTCACCGTATCTCCTAAAAAATAGCTTCATTTTTCGTGTTCCTTTGGCTACAAAATTATGGTTTTTGGCGCTAACACCAAGTATTACAGCACATATTTCAGAAAAAGCAAGCGTTAATTGCTTGCTTTTTCGCTATATGTTGAATGTAACCTGCTTACTTCATGAATTATGCAGGTGAAATAACGGTTTATTTATAAGCCGGCAGTCCTGTAATTTCATGTCCTGTGATAAGGAGATGCACATCATGTGTCCCTTCGTATGTTATTACAGATTCGAGGTTCATCATATGGCGCATCATCGGGAAGTCGTTTGTAATACCCATAGCACCAAGTACTTGTCGCATTTCACGGGCTATGTGAAGTGCTATTTCCACATTATTTCGTTTTGCCATTGAAATTTGTCCGGGTGTCGATTTTCCTTCATTTCGCAATACGGCTACTCTCCATGCCAGCAGTTGTGCTTTAGTAATTTCCGTTAATGCTTCTGCCAGTTTCTTTTGTTGCAATTGAAATGCACCAATCGGTTTTCCAAACTGCTGACGTTCCAGCGAATATCGTACTGCCACATCATAACAATCCATTGCTGCACCTATTGCTCCCCAAGCAATTCCGAAGCGTGCCGAGCTGAGGCAGCTCAATGGTCCACGCAATCCTTTTGCAGCCGGAAGCAGGTTTTCTTTCGGTACTTTTACATTATCAAATACGAGCTCACCTGTTACTGAGGCACGTAATGACCATTTGCCGTGTGTTTCGGGTGCAGTAAAGCCTTCCATACCTTTTTCAACTATTAAGCCGCGCACAATTCCTTCTTCATCTTTTGCCCAAACTACGGCAATATCTGCAATGCTTGAGTTGGTGATCCACATTTTGGCACCATTCAGCAGATAATGGTCGCCCATATCTTTGATGCGTGTAATCATACTTCCCGGGTCGGAGCCGTGATTTGGCTCGGTAAGGCCAAAGCAACCAATCATTTCACCACTTGCGAGGCGTGGGAGGTATTTCATTTTTTGTTCTTCACTGCCAAACTCATTGATGGGATACATCACCAAGGATGTTTGAACCGATGCCATCGAGCGAACGCCCGAATCGCCGCGCTCCAACTCCTGCATAATAATTCCGTAAGCGATATAATCGAGACCGGCACCACCGTATTTTTCCGGAATAAAGGGACCAAAAGCACCAATTTCACCCAATTCCTTGATTAAATGTGCAGGGAAAACGGCTTTTTCAAAGCTGTCTTCAATAATTGGCTTTACCGATCGATTTACCCAATCGCGCACGGCAGAACGAATGATTTTATGCTCTTCGGTGAATAACTCATCCACTAAATAATGATCCGGCGGATTATAAAATGTTGCGCTCATACTACTTTCTTTTTGTGATTCTCAATTAGTTTAAAAGGCGAAAATAATGTTTTAGTCCGGTTCAACGACTTTTGGCTTTCTTGAAAAATGTTAAAAAGTGGAAATAGGGCTCAAAAACCGGATGAGCCTCATGAATTTCATCTGTTAACAGCTTTGTCGGCATAAATATTTCAGGTAAAAGCGGTAGCTATACCAAATAAAAAGTCCGCACACAATTCCAAGCAGCATGCCTCCAATCAGGTCGGCCGGATAATGTACGCCCAAATAGATTCTACTGTAGCTGACAACTGCTGCCCATCCGAAGGCAGCAAGCGCTGTATATTTCCAATCTTTTCCAAATAGTTTATACACAAAGGTAGCAAGTGCAAAACTGTTTGCAGCATGTGATGACACAAAGCCGAAGCTTCCGCCGCATCTGCCCGAAGCCAGATAAACCAAATTCTGTAAATCGGGATGATGGCAGGGGCGAAGCCTTTGAAAGTTGAGCTTAAAAAGATGTACCGAAAGCTGGTCTGATAGTGCGATCAGTAGGGCGATAAACAAGAGTATGCGTACTGTTTCCCATTTGTGTTTGCGTAGAATCAAATAAAAAACCAGCAGATAAAGGGGAACCCAGCTGTATTTCGCCGAAATAAAAATCATAATTGGATCGACAGCTGCATGATGCAGCCCGTTGAGCCAAAGAAAAAGCTCTTTGTCAAGCTGTATGAGCCAATCGATCATAAATCTATTCGCCGCTCAGCAAGGCACGCTTTAAATCGTAATATACTTCATTGTATGGGTCGCGTTGAATCAATTTATCCAATGCTTTCAGGGCAGGTTTTACTTTCTTTTTAGCTTTATATTTTTCAAACTGTTCCATATGCCATGCATCACTTTGGCATTTTGAGCCTTGATGTGGTGCATCCACTTCGAGGTAGGCGCGAGCTGCTGTCTCCACCCCACGAATGGTAAATAAGATTGGGATTTCGAAATTTGTATATGCTTCGTCTTCGCAGCTATTCCACTGCCCCTCCAAGGCTTCATAAAATTCTTTTAACTGCTCGTTTATCAGGGGATGCAGGGAGTTGCGGATGCGAAGCTCACTCATGTTGTTATCACAATCGACAGTAAATTTAAGGATGGTGGTGCCTATTACGCAATGGCGTTGCCCGTTTTCGGGATAATCAACATATTCATAAAAATATTTTTCAAAAGCACCTTCTCCTCCCTTAAAGCGGTAGTTCAGCAGCTGACTTATGGCACGATTTCGGCTTTGATGCACCGTGCTAATCGCATCGTTTTGTGCTGCAAGCTGGGAGATAAACAAAATGGTAATTAAAAGGCTGAAGATTTTTTTCATGGCGATAACAAATTAAATGATGTGTTCTTCTTCTTTGTTCAAGTGTTTCCAAATGAGGTCTTTTAATTCTTTTATCCCTTTGTTTGTGATGGAGCTGATGAACAAATACGGTATTTTAGGCAGATGCTTTCGTATTTCTGCTTTTAATTCGTCATCGAGCATATCACTTTTTGATATGGCTAATATACGTTCTTTATCCAATAAATCCGGATTATATGCTTCCAGCTCGCCAATAAGAATCTGATATTCTTTTAAAATATCCTCGCTATCAGCAGGCACCATGAAGAGGAGGATCGAATTTCGTTCTATATGTCTCAAGAAGCGCAACCCCAGCCCTCTTCCTTCGGAAGCACCTTCAATAATACCCGGGATATCGGCCATGATGAAGGTTTTGTAGTCATAATACTGAACTATTCCAAGGTTAGGTGTCAAGGTGGTAAAGGGGTAATCTGCAATTTCCGGTTTTGCTGCCGAAACGACTGATAATAGCGTTGATTTCCCGGCATTTGGGAAGCCTACCAAACCGACATCTGCCAAAAGCTTTAATTCAATAATTATCCAAGCTTCGGTGTTGTCTTCACCGGGCTGCGCATAACGGGGGCTTTGGTTTGTAGCCGATTTGAAGTTGACATTTCCCAATCCTCCGCGACCTCCTTTAAGAATGACTTCTGTTTGACCGTCTTCAGTCAGCTCAGCCATAAATTCGCCGGTTTCTGCATTTCGCGCGACACTTCCCAGGGGTACTTCAATGATTACATCTTTTCCGTTGGCGCCCGTCCGTTGCTGTCCGCTCCCCGATGCGCCATGCTGTGCATGCAGATGCTTGGTATAGCGCAGATGCAGCAGGGTCCACATTTGAGCGTTGGCTTTTAAAATGATGTCGCCTCCCTTACCACCATTGCCGCCATCGGGACCACCTTTAGGCACATGCTTTTCACGCCTGAAATGCGTGGAGCCGGGACCTCCGCGTCCTGAACGACAAAATATTTTTACGTAATCAACAAAGTTTGAAGATGCCATAGCGAATTAAATATACTTGGCAAAGATAGGAAATAGGACGTAAGTAGGTTAATTAGTCGATATTTCGAACCTGACGAACTCCTTTTTTTATGCTTTCCTGCAGCCTGAGGCTCACTTCTTCGGGTGTGCCTGCACCGTCCACATCAAAGAATATACTTTGCTTTTGATAATATTCGATTACCGGCTTGGTTTTCTTTTCGTATTCTTCCAATCGCGTTAAAATAAGCTCGGTTGAAGTATCGTATTTACGTTTTTTATCGGTTTTACTTCGGTCGTGCAAACGCTTGATGGCATCAAGGGTCGACAGGCGTATATTGAGCATGATACTCACCCTGGAGTTTATCTTACGTAAAAGCCCATCCAAAATATATGCTTGTACAATGGTACGTGGAAAGCCTTTGAATATAAAGCCCGAAGCAGCCGGATTATTTTTTATCTGCCTTTCAATCAGCTTGATAGCAATCTCGTCCGGAACTATTTCACCCCGCTCCATATATGGTAATGCGATGCGTCCCAAGTCGGTATTGTCTTCAACTTCTTTGCGCAGCAGCTTACCGGTTGATATATATACCAAGTTATTGTTTGCTGCCAATATCTCACCTTGTGTCCCTTTGCCGGAGCCGGGCTTGCCAAGCAGCACCACATTGAATAAGTCTTGCTTCATCGTGCGGTCGATGGTATGCGAAAGCTGTTCAAAAATCTGCTCCACACTTCCTACACCGTTGATGGGATAATATATCTGCTTTTCTTTGTAAAAGTTGATTACCGGCTTTGTTTTGGTTTCGTATTCTTGCAGGCGCACCTTGATGACATCAAGGTTGTCGTCTACGCGACCGCTCGTTTTTCCGCGCTCAAGCATACGGTTAATAAGCTCATCATCAGGTACTTCAAGGCTGAGCATGCAGGTAAGGCTGCTGTTTAGCTTAAGTAAAAGCCCTTCCAATATATAGGCTTGAACAACAGTACGTGGAAAGCCGTCGAAGAGGATGCCGTGTGAATCAAGATTCATGATTACCTTCTTTTCGATAATCTTTACAATGATTTCGTCAGGCACCAAACCTCCTTTGTCAATAATATCTTTGGCTTCTTTCCCAAGTGCAGTTTGCTTGGAAATTTCTTCACGCAAAATATCCCCTGTAGCAATATATGTCAGGTTATATTTTTCGATTAACAGTTTTGATTGTGTTCCTTTCCCGGCTCCCGGAGGACCAAATAACGCAATATTTAACATGATTTGTTTGGATTGGTTATGAATCTATGATTTTGTAAATATGTGGCAGATTACGGGCGTATTCGTTATAGTCGAGCCCATATCCGATAATAAAGTCGTTAGGTATTTCTATGGCGACATAGTCAATTGGGAAATCGTATTGAAACGCATTGGGTTTAAACAACATCGTAGCTATTTTTACTTCATTGGCTTCTAGCTTTTTCAGCTTATCCACGGTAAATAACATGGTTAGTCCGCTGTCTACAATATCTTCTACCAAGATGATATTTCTTCCGCTCAGGCTATGGTCCAGTCCAATCAACTCGCGTACGACTGAAGTGGAGGAGGTGCCGCTATAGGATGAAAGCTTCACAAATGAAATTTCACATTCGATGGTAATATGTTTCAGCAGCTCGGCTGCAAACATAAACGCGCCATTCAATACCACCAAAAACAAGGGTTTCTTGTCTTTCATGTCGCGATTGATATCTGCTGCTACCTTACGTATGGATGCTTCAATCTTATCCTGATGGATATAAATTGCGAATTCTTTGTCTTGTACTTTAATTTTTTCCATTCAAAAACGGCTTTGCTGTTTACGGCAATTTTCATAAAAATAACAAAGTTAGCTTTTAGTATAGATATTAACACATTTTTGAAGGAAAATTCAGTTTAAAAGTCAATTCTTTCAAAAACCGGGGTGGCTTTGCGGTGATTACTTCTTCCGAATGATGCTTAATCCGTCTCGTATGGGTAAAATCAGCTGCTCCATTTCTTGATCGGCGGCAGCCATTTCGTTAAAGCGATTTATTGCAGCGGTTTCGCGGTCAATTTTATTACTATCAAGCACTTTTAATCCCCATAATACGTTGTCTGCCAATAAGATTCCACCTCTTCGCAGAAGTTTCTTCAGCGGATGGTAGTAGTCCGGATATGAAATTTTGTCGGCATCTAAATAAATCAGGTCAAATTCGCCTTCCAATTCATGTATTAATTGCTTTGCATCACCGATAATCAGTTTTATCTGCTTTTCGAATCCTCCTTTTTTGATGAAGTAGCTTATATCCTTTTCAAATTCTTCATTTGCTTCGATGGTAATAATTTCTGCATCTTCCGGAAGCACTTCAGCCATTGCCAAGGTCGCATAAGCCGTAAATGTACCTATTTCAAGCAGTCGTTTTGGCTGCATCATACGGCAGATGAATGCCAGCAGCTTGCCCTGTAGCGGTCCGGATGCCATGCGAGGTGCTAACTTTGTAAGCCAGGTATGTCGATACAGCTCTTGCAAAAGGGGAGATGCAGGGCTGTTCATTTGATCTAAATAGCTTTCTAATTTATTTGTGCACATTTCAATTGCCTTATTCGGAATTGTTGTTAATGAAAAATAGGCTGCTCAGCTGCTTGGGGTCAAATACTTCATTTGCTGCTTCCAGTAAGTCCATACTTGTTAACGTATTGATTTGCTTGACGATATCTTCAAATGAATCCGCTTTTTCTTTAAACAGTAAAGCACGTCCCACAGCCAAAGCTTCTTGCAAGCCGGATTCGTAGCTGATGGCAAGCAATACAATTAATTGTTGTTTGGCACGTGAGAGCTGAAGTGTACCCAAGGCATCTTCTCGCAACTTTTGCAATTCTTTATGAACTAGTTTAAGGGTTTTTTCGGCGGTTTTTGGGTCTGTGCCGCTATAAATTCCCATCCATCCGGTATCGGAATAGGAGGTATAGGAAGAAAGCAAAGAATATGCAAAGCCGTACTTTTCGCGTATGTTACGGTTTAGGCGTGAGTTAAGCATGGGACCACCCAAAATATTATTCAGCAACTCGAGGCTCAGCCTGCGCGGATGTGTATAGCTGTAAGCAAGATTACCGGTTAAGCTGTGTGTCAGATAGGTGTCGCGTTCCAGCTTGAGGCTTTGTGCCTTGTAAGTTTTTGGAGGTATACGTTTTCCGTTTTGCTGAAATACGCTTTCCGGTTCAAAATATTTTTCAGCCAAGAAAACTAATTTGTTAAAGGCGATATTTCCCACCGAAGCAAGAACCATATTATTGGTATTCAGGTTTTTGCGTATAAATCGCAATAAATGTACCCGACTAAACTCATGAAGCGATTCAGCCGTACCTAAAATATTTCTACCTATTGGATGATGTTGATAAAGCAGGTTTTCAAACTCATCAAAAATTTCTTCTGCCGGACTGTCTTTATAGGAGTTTATTTCATCGATGATCACTTCTTTTTCCTTTTCCAAATCTTTTGATGGAAAAACCGAATGGAATGCAATATCTGAAAAGAGTTCCATTGCCCGCTTATAATAATGGTGCAGAAATGTTCCGTGAATACAAATTTCTTCTTTGGTGGTGTATGCATTAAGGTCGCAGCCAACATTTTCCAAAAAGCTGATTACATGAAAGGCAGAGCGCTTGGCTGTACCTTTAAATATCATGTGTTCAATGAGATGGGCTAATCCGTTTTCATGCTCCTCTTCATCACGCGAGCCCATATTTGTCATTAAAGCCAAATGCGATACCGTTGATTCGGTCCGGCGATGCACAATACGGATGCCGTTTTTCAGCATATGGTATTGATAGGGATTGGACTGCTGCGATTTTAAAATTTCTTGTGTCAGTTTCATCATTTTGCAGGCAAGGGGCAAAACTAATCATTTTCTGTTGAACCAAACCGACATTTGTAGCTTATCTTTGTGTACGAAAATTAGCCTGCATAATTCACCAATTCATAAGCTTGTCAATCTACCTTTATCGTAATAAGTTTATGATCATTGTGTTAGGGGATTTTAGTAGTAATTAAAAAAAGTGTTTATTATAAAATGAATTTTGATTTAATTTTGGCAATTTTTACGTTATGAGTTGTTCGCGGTAGTTTACTACAGCTTCACAGCTCACGCCTGAAAATTTCTCAAAATTAAATTCATGAATTAAGCAGGCTAAAATTATGATTGATTTACACCATATATATATACCTACTTTGTTGGTGGATGAGGAAAAAACCCGAAATAATATTGCTCGCATGCAGTCCAAAGCCAAAAATAATGGCGCTGTTTTACGTCCTCATTTTAAAACGCATCAGTCAGGGGTAATTGGCAAATGGTTTCGTGATTATGGCATCGACCGTATCACTGTTTCATCGGTGGGTATGGCAGCTTATTTTGCACAGCATGGCTGGGTAGATATCAGCATAGCTTTTCCGGTAAATTTGCGTGAATTGCGCGAGATAAATCAGCTTTTGTCCTATGGCATTCGCTTGAATTTATTGGTAGAATCGGAAGAGGTAGTTGCTGTTTTGGCTAATGAGTTGGCATATACTACCGGAATTTTCATCAAAATTGACAGCGGTGCGGGCCGTAGCGGTATTCCTTTGACTCAGCCGGACCATATTTTGTCTTTAGCCCAATCGATTAAGCATGCTTCACGGCTGGAATTGAAAGGTTTGCTCACTCATGCCGGGCAGAG
This sequence comes from uncultured Lentimicrobiaceae bacterium, assembly GCA_964592175.1. Classification (GTDB taxonomy): domain Bacteria; phylum Bacteroidota; class Bacteroidia; order Bacteroidales; family F082; genus JALNZU01. Next base: position 910 of record CAZQBU010000041.1, on the reverse strand, counting down.
CTACCGTTCCATGTCGAAGGATGCGCTGCATGCGCTGCCTGTGGATACTTTCCAACAGATGCAGGCGTTGCGTACTGCCATTGGCAAGCCCGAGCTTGTACTCAGCTGGGGTGATACCCCAAGCTGTTCCATCTTGAATGAGCTGGCAGGCTTTGATGAGTGGCGCGCCGGCAATTTTGTGTTTTACGACCTGATGCAGTACCATCTGGGGGCTTGCAGCTTATCCGATATTGCAGTTGCCATGGCCTGTCCGGTGGTTGCGGTACATCCGGAGCGTGATCAGCTGGTGATTTATGGCGGCTCCATCCATTTTTCGGCAGAATTTATTGCTGCTGACAATGATTTTCGCTTGTATGGCTATGTGGTTTCATTGGCTGAGGGTGCTTGGTTGGAGCCAATCGCTGGGGCTTGGCTTCGGAGCTTGTCGCAAGAGCATGGTATTGTACAGCTTCCCAAAGGCATGGCGGCAAATTATAGGGTAGGGGAACTGATCGGGATTTTGCCTGTGCATTCCTGCCTCACAGTAAATGCCATGGGCGCCATGCGAAGCTTGAGTGGGGAGGAGATTGGGTGTTTTATTTAATGAGCAATTTACAATGCCCGCTGCGGCTGAAGTTACGAGCATTGTCCTCCGCAGCGGTGAGTAGTTGAAATCTAGACAAACAAAATACTAAAAACACTTGAAGATAGTGCCGGGCTGCTCCGATAGTGGATCGGAAGGGGAGGCCGATTATTCATGCTCGATTTTTTGTTCTTTTTATCAAGAAAATGGACGAAAGGAACTCAATTGCTTTGCTTAGTACATGTGAATGCGATATGTAGCATTAACCCACATTTAATCAAAGCATGATATCACTGGCGGGGCTTTGCCCTGCGACCCACTTCATTTTTTTGCCAAATTGCAAAAAAA
>CAZQBU010000040.1:0-20768 GCA_964592175.1 uncultured Lentimicrobiaceae bacterium | reverse complement strand
TGCTATTTTCTACTTAATTACAATATTAAATTTATTAATCCATCGGGCAATCAATACAAGATTCATAAAAAATAGTTTGGTTAAAATTAATATATTTTAAAGCAATTATTAAGGTTGTTATTGTTTGGATTTAATCTATATCATTTTGTGCTGATCTGCTTTATACATTCATCCAATTTTCCATCATCATGAAAAGGATCGAATTCGGATGCCCGAATTTTATCTGCAATTAACGGATGCAGGAAATGCAATGCGTTGAAAAATGCCTGGCCTTTGCGGATATGAGATTCTTTATTTCTGATTTCCTCCGCAAGAGTGCCGACTGTTTTTATTTGCTCCCGAGTAAGTTTTTTCATAATCTTATCTGTATAACAAGACAAAATTATGATAGCAAAACGCAAAGGAAATGCGTTTAAGTAGACATAAAAACTCTACTTTTTGTTTGTCCTAAATATGGGGGGCTCAAATTTACGGTTAATATCTTACTCAAATGGCCAACTTTATAAGTAACCAATAATTTTTAATGCATTTTGTAATGTTCTAACAGATTCGTCTTCGTAATTTTTTCTTTCTCGGCTATTATCAATGTTTTTATCAAAAAAAATCTCTTTTAATTGCTTAATGCAATCTGAATATTTTTCGTTGACAGCTAAAGTTTTATCAACGTGGCTCCAATATTTGTTTTCTTTATTTAAAGGTCTACTTTCTATAATAAAATCAAAAACAAGCGAGTAGTTTGATGGCTGATTATATAAAGAAATAAAATTTTCTAGACTATTATTAAAATCTCTTATTTTATTTTGCAAATCTTCATTTATACGTATGCTTGATGGCTTCAATTTAATATTAAAAACATCAAAAATAATCGATTTTAAAACAAATTCATTAGGGACAGGTGTGTTAAAACTCTTATAATAAAAATAGATGAATTTTATTAACTCTTTTTTTAATGTTGTTCTAAATTGACAACAATGCTTTGTTGAAACATCATAAGTATCGACGTTAAAATCAACATTACGTTTAGCAATAGGTAGTATATATATTGGGGTATAGGCTTCTTTAGGATCGAGATCAAGCGTTTCTTCAAAATAACTATGATGAATAGATTTGCTGTTTAATTTATGTATTACTAAAAAAAACATAGGATTTGTGTCAATATCATAACTATTTACAATTACAAATCCAATAAATAAATCCTTTAATTTATTATGCACAAACTTATCAAAACCCTTATCCGCAGTATATTTCAAAAAATCAGAGAAGGAAAAATGCTTATTCCGATCCCCCAATATTGAATATATGTCTTACCAAATTCCGTTATATAATAGGATTCAAATTCTCTTAAATTTTCTATGAAAGTTGCCAAATCGATATTAGAAAGCATACAGGCAAAGTCCTTCTTTGTGCCATAAGACCATATGAGATCTGGCTCAGGCACATTATCATCATGTTGATTGAGGAAATATTTGTATATTTTATGGCCAGCGGCAAATACTTCAAAATTTGATTTTTTAAGTTGCTTAGATCTTTTCAGACCAATAAATTCCTTTTGTTTATCAGGTTTTTTAGTGGCAATGGTAAAATAATCATCTATTTTTTTTTCGTTAAACATTAAGTTTTGTATATCTATTTCAAAGAAATGTTCTTCGAGTCCAGGATATACTTTTTTGATTTCATTTAATTTTATCATATTTAAAAAATTTTATTATAATTTTCCTTGTAATATTATACAACAATTTTTTTTAAAATTTTCTTACTCATGTTGTAAGACTAACAAATATTATCAAATTTATCGCCCTCAGACATATACTGAGCAATGTAAAATTATCTATCTAATTGTTTAATTTCTCTGATACTTTCCCATGTTTTATCCCTGAGAGTTTCAGGGCAATTTATAAAATAATCATATTTGATTAACTCATTGATTATTTCCTTATTCTCATTAACCCAACGAACCCAATCTATCCCTTTGTGCCATGATGCTATATGCAAAACATCATTTAATGCATTTTTGTGTTCATCAACAAGTAGTTTTTCCAAGTAGGTTTTAACTTCTTCGAGTAAGTATATAAATCCTTTCATTAGTACTGATTTTTTGTTTTACAAGATTATTGATTTATTTGCTAAAACTTATAATTTTCATACTCCTGTTCTGTCATCCAAAAATCCTCACAAACTATCATTACCTCATCGTAAGTAAGCTCGTATAATTTGAAAAGCCGGACCTCTACCTCTTGTTCCAGTTTAGCAACTGTATCAGCTTTAGCAAGGTTCTTTTTTATTTCTTCATATTTCTTCTCAAACCACTTATGTTGTTTCTCAGCAATTTGCTTAATAGGCACAGTAATCATTTTATTGTAATCGAGTTTTACCCTACCTGCTTCATCAGCATCACCATAGGCAACAAACTTTATACGTTTGAACCAATCGAATAAAATTGAATTTAAAAAAAAGAATAAGTATTTGTTATCACAGATTATCATATAAGTGGAATTGTTTATATATAATCTTTCGTAATCTATATAAAACTCATGTTTTTTTGCTGTATGAGTGTATATGATTTTTGGAAGTTCAAAATCACTAGCATACTGGCTCCCATACCTACTCATTGAATACCAATTATATCTACCTTCCATAACTTCAGGCCTTTTACTTAGTTTGTCCTTAAATTTTAGCAAGTGATTTTTGGCTGATGGATATTTATCAATTTTAAAGTCCCAAGGGACGTAAAGGATATGGCAGGAAGACGAATTAATTCTCCATTTAGAAAATGATGCTGATGGTAGATATTTTTTTATATATAGTTTTGATTCAGAATTTATTAATGCATCAGCATCTTCATCATTTAATATAAATGCTTCGTTTGCACCAGTTGTCAAACCTCTCCATATTTTATTTCCAGTAAAATCTGCTAGTGAAATTGAATTTGAATAAAATTTATTTTCAATTTTTATCGAATGATTATCAGTAAAAGTCCATTCTGAACTGTTCTTATTAACTTTTAGAAATTTTCCTTTTAATGAAGTATTTAAATTTAGATTATCTAAAGATTTTATTGGAAAATATTTAGTCGAATCTGTATCTGTATCATTTATAATCTTTGTTATCGAAGTATCAGTACTTGCTTCAAATACCGGTAACTCAAAAAAATCAATGATCAAATCAACATTTCTGTCCTTGAGTTTCTTACGCAAACCCACTCCGTATTTAGTTTTGAGGTACTTATTAAGCGTAATAAAGATTATTATTCCACCTTTATTGGCGACATATAAAGCGGAATCAAAGAAATACACGTATAAATCGGCTGTACCACTTCCAACTTCAGGATGGCTCTCAATGTACTTAGGTTTATAGTACGGATCAATTGCTTCCTGCCGTACATAAGGCGGGTTGCCAATAACAACATCGAAACCATTTTTTTCGATGAAGACTTCCGGAAAATTCAATTTGTAAAGAAAATACGGTTTTATATGTTGTTTCCTGAGTTTTTCGAGTTCTTCAAGTTTATCCTCTTTTCCAACATCTCTTAAACTTGTTGCAATAAGGTTCCATTCGAGTTCCTCGACCTGTTTTTTGAGTTCTTTCTTTTGTTCCTTATCCGAGGTCTTAAAAAGCTCTTCGTGAAGTTTTTTAAGACGTTCAGCTAACTCACCTGCATGTTCTTCGCCACTAAAAAGACCATATTTTACTAATGGTTCTTCGACTTTATTGATCTTTTTCAGTAACTCTTTTTTTTCTTTTAACTCTTTCTCAATCGTAGCTTTTTCAACACCCTTAAGTTTATCAATTTTGAGCAATGAAAAATATTTCGATTGCAATTCAGAAATTCTTTTGTTGGTTTTTTCGACGAGATCCTTTTTCCTGGATGCTGAAGTATGATGAAGTAATTTCTCGTCAAATATCTTTACTCCTTCAAAGGTTTCGAGCAACGAATTGCCCTGCATAAATTTAAAATCCAGATTGGGCAAAGAGTCGATGCCAAAGTTACCTGTGGCCTTATCGGGTTTGTAATCTTCATCAACAATCAATGATAACCATGCCCTGAGGCGCGCTATTTCAACAGCCATCGGCATGATGTCAACACCATAGATATTGTTCGAGAGAATATCTTTTTTAAGCAGGTATGAGTTTGGGTAAAATCCGACAATCTCCCTCAAGGTAATAAGTTTGTGGAGCACTCCCATAGGGAAGGCGCCAGAGCCGCAGGCAGGATCGAGGACTTTAATTTCCTGCAGGGCTTTGTCAGCCGCAGTTTTAAGTTTATTAAGTTTTTCAGGCCAGGAGGGAGTTGAGGTAAAGGCATGTGATAACTCGTCAGCATTAATATTTAATTTGTTTGCCAAATACGTCTTAAGACTTTCTTCGACCATGAAATCGACAATATCACGAGGCGTATAAAACGCACCAAATGCCTTTCTTTCGTTGTTTGCGGCTTTTTCTGTTTCCGGATTCTGACTTGCCAGAAGGTTTTCGAAAATGCGACCTAACATTTCAGGATCAACAGCCACCTGCTGATAACTGCTGCTGCTTTCATCTACGGTAAAGTCATAATTTTCGAGTACTTTTACAAATGGAATAAGCCAGTTGTCAAAATCCAATTCGCGTAAAAACACATCGGCATCTGTTTCTTCGAACAAGCCGCCATTGAGATATGGTATCTTCTCAAACAAAGGTTCATCCTGAAGGGGAGGCCTATCCTCCAATTTTGTATTGAGCGTATCGAAGAACAGCTTTATCAGAACATTCTGAGAATAATTATCCGTATTTTTGATTTTCATGCTGCTGATCAGCTCTTCCGGGATAATACCTTTTTCTTTCAAAAACCAGCAGAAAATGTAACGACCAATAAACCGAACCGCAAACTGACGTAATTGAGTTTCATCAATCTTTTTCCTCTGGGCTTTGACAATTCCAACCAGGGCATCGAATCGTTCTTTGACCTGTTTGTAAAACTCTATATTGACTTCTTTAATATCAAGACTTTTCCAAAAAAGACAGGCTATTTCAGATTTATTTTTTTTGCCTATCCCTTCCCATTGCTGAATAATTCGATTATATTGAGTGTTAGTCAATTTTTTGCGAAAGGTGATAATCCGCTTCTGATCGTTTTGGTTAAAAACAAGGACAAGCTTATTGAACTCAGGAACTGTAATAAAATGGATAAAATATGGTGCTTTAGTAATAGGTCTGAGCAGTTCAGGCGTATTTTGAAAGCTTTCAGGACCCGGATCGTTATCTACCAATTGGCTGATATAATCCTTGCGTAATCTTTTAAGAACAGCAAAGCGAACCCTGATACTGGCGATTTCAGCACTTAAGCGGTACAACTGACTTTGAGCAGTCGTGGGAGCAGGAACCAAATACTCACGTAATTTCTGTGTCTTGGGAGCAACAAGCTGGGGCACCTGATTTTTTTCGATACCCATCCAATCCATAAGGGCAAACGCAAAAGCAAGTACATTTTCCCTTCCAAAATGCTTTTCCAGCCCACCTAATATATCATTTAGTTCTGTCAGATTCATTTATTCAAAGATTTGAATTATTTCACTTAATGGCGCTTTGTCACATTTTTCCTCTGGCCCATACTGAACTGCAAGACTTAAAAACTCTTTTATCATTTCATCACCTACATGTTTGTTTTGTCTCATCATTCTATTGACCTTTTGGACTAATTTCATGTTCTTTTCATAGATATATGCATTTTGAGAATATAAAATACAATTATAAACCTTCTCAATTTTTTCCAGGGGATGGCCATACTCCTGCATTATTCCGACGAGGTAAGTAATCGCCTTTAATTGTGGTTCATTATACCGGTTACGATGCTCATCCTCGGCGAACTGATGCGTAATAATATAGTCATTGATGTATGATTCAACTGCCGGCTTATTCTTGAATTTATCTTTAAACCGTTCATTATTATCGCTGGTTGATTTAATATGCAACAGGCCTTCAACCGGCGTCAATAGTTCTCCGGTTTTATCTTTACTGAATATCACAAAATATCCTGCCCCCCCTTCCGAATCAGCAATATGAGCAATATGTATAAAATCATCATCATCTTTTCTTTGCTGAACACTGCCCCATTTACCTTTTGGCATGTTTTTGATTTTGCTTTTATAAACTTCAGAAAAATTATCACTCTTATCAAATTCTCTTAAATCGTCCATGAAAAGATCCTCGGCAGCTAGCAATTCGGATGTTTCAAAAATCTTTTTGAAAGCTTCCATCCTTTTCATTTCATCATGACTATACAAGTCTTCAGTGAAATCCTGAGGAATGGGCTCTTCATCAAGTACGGACTGATCAGACCCTATGGTATAACGAATCAGGTTAATTTTATCTTCCAGCTTACGAACTAACAACAAATAACTTTCAAGCTGCTCAGTTGGTCTGAAATTAAAAATAAAAATTTCTTTATGTTTTGACCCTAGCCTATTAATACGTCCATTCCTTTGAATCATTCTCACCGGGTTCCAATGCAAATCGTAATTAATAATTATACCGCAATCTTGCAAATTCTGTCCTTCGGAGAGTTTATCGGTTGCAGCCAGATACTGGATTTCATTTTCACCTGGCTTTAACTGATATTTCTTTGCAACTGGCGAAAAACGCTGTGCATAGTTTTCAATATCGTTTTTATTACCCAATGCAAATTCAATGTTTTGGTTTTTGCGTAAAAGGCTTGGTAATTCGCTTTTTAAATATTCAAGAGTATCAGCAAAATATGTAAAGATTAAAACCTTCTCACTTGGATTATCATCGAGCTTATCCGCTAAAACTTTTATTTTGTTGTCTTTCTCAATAAGCAGCTTTAACTGTTGTTTCAGGATTTTTACAACCTGTAGGTCTTTTTCAATATCAGCTTTTAACTGCTCTATATTGAAAATACCAGGATCAGCATCAAAAGATATAAAGCCATCTTCACTATTCTCAAATGATTCGATATCAAAATCTAGTTCATCCTCTTCGGATGATTGTTCATTATAAAGATCAATGGCCTTGTTTAACTGATTTAGGTTTTTTACGGATATAATACGACCAAATTTTTCAAGTTTTTCCCTGAAGTCAATAAGTTTTTTTTCATAATTACTCAGGGACACATTTATTGAATACATTGATGACTCTAATCTTTTCAGGAATATGGTTCTGAAAATACCATAAATACCTATCTGTCTTGATAACTCGCGGTTGTCATCAACATTAAGCTCTAGTTCACCACGTTTTCTGCCATAATAGGCCCATCTGTATATATTGTAACGGTATGGAGGAAATCCTAGTGATAACAGCCCACTATATAATACTTCAAGTGATGAGGGTATTGGTTTTTCTCTTTCATCAAAGTATTCTTTAAGATCAATTGGATGAGCTAGATATTCAAGCTCAGCCAGGCTATCTATCGTGTATTTATACATTTCGCTGAACTCAGCAAACTTTGTTGCACAACTTATCAGCTTTGACTTAAATTGATTTGACACCTCGTACAAGAGATTATCAGGAATACATTCCGGAAATTTTTGAAGTTCACCATTAATCCGGAGCCCCTCGGGATATTCTTTTTCAATACCTTGCCGAGTGCGTCTTATTATAAACCTATTAAGCAAAGGTGTAAGTTGTTCTTTGATTTGCTGATAATTCACAAAACCAGTTTCGCGAATTTGAGACCTCATATCGGCTTGCAATAACTCAAGCCTTTCTTTTAAGGTGAAAAATTTCTGTCTACTCTTGTCATAGAAACGCCCGAGCCTGAATATATTTCCTCCTGATCCAAGCTTAATTTGATTGGTCAGGTCAGATAATTGATTATTGATTGGCGTAGCCGTTACCATCAAGGTTTTAGCCCCGGGATTCTCCAGCTTCCAATTAATGAAAACATCGAACCTTTGCCCCCCTGATGAACGTAAATTATGGCTTTCATCAAAAACAAATAGACCCACAGGAATTGATTTTAGCTTTTTTTTAACATCTTCAATTTTTGCAGTATCCTGTAAACTATATAGCTCAGGGATATGCGTAAGCCGAAAATCATTAAATGAGGTAAGCCATTGTGACCTTAAACTGGCAGGGGCAATCACAACCACTCTCAGATTAAGAGTGTTCATGTAATAATCAATAACCTTAATAGCTGTGTAAGTCTTTCCCAGTCCTACGGAATCGGATAACATTGCGACATCCTGCCGTTCAAGTTTCTTAATTATTGAATTCGCGTTTTGAATTTGAAACTTCACCAATTGAGGTTTGTCACTTTCCGGATCATCTTCACCGACTTTGGAAACCATTTCGTCAATCAATTCCTGCTCATATATCCTGTAAAGAGCATGGATGTACATTTCATACGGACTGAAACAGATATCGCCATGCTTACTTACTGATAGAATTTCTTCGAAAAAATTGCCTGTCCATTTTTCACTTTTATCCCAGAGATCGTCAAACCATGTACGGTGTGAAGGGTGCTGGTTTGGATTTTTACGAATGAAATTAACCGTAGCATTATTATCTTCGTACTGATTCAATTCCAGGTTGCCAAACATGCCCTGTTTTGTAAAGTTTGAGCTACCAATAATCCCCACTGCATTTTCTTCAGCGGTGCCGAATATGTAACACTTTGCATGTAGAAAATTTTCTTTATATACTCTTATCTCAAACTGGGGTGAACCATCAATTATTTTTTTTGAAAATGAAATCAATAAATTGGCAACCTTTTGATATTCTTCTTTCAGTTGTAAGTCCTCAAGGTCCTTTTTTAAATATTTTTCAGGGAAATCAGGGTCCTGAACTTGTGGATTTTTTAATTGATAGGCTTTTACATGCGGCTCCTCCCCAAGTAGTAAACGAACAGTATTTCCTTTATCAAGATATTCCAAGAGCTCACTATAGATTCCTACCATTCCGGGAAGATCCCAATATCCGGTAGCAATGGAAATCTGTGAAAAGTTTTTTGATTTAACCAATTCACGTATCGTATCTCCCAAGATATAACCTTCACCTGAGTTATCAATGAGTTTTAAACCACTTTTCATCTTTTTTTCATGTGTTTTTTGACATAATCAATTGCTTTTTCAGCAACATCTTTATCAGTATCAATTGTTTTATAAACTTTGTCTGCAAGCCAAAGAGTAAGAAGTTCCTTTTCTTCTAATTCAAAAAAGGATGCAATACGCTTTACCTGATCTCTGGTAGCTTTTCGCTCTCCATTTTCAATCTTGCTTATTAAAGCAGTATCCGTTTCGATTTGTGCGGCTAATTGTCGTAGTAGAATCCCACGATTTTCCCTCAGATTCCTCAGATATTGTCCAAAGAAATTCATTGCTTATAGTTTGACTTGTCAAGAATTGTCAAATATAAAACAACATGTTGAAAAAAGATACAATTAAATGAAAATAATTATTAACATTTTGTGAAATAGAATAATGTGTATGTGTTATAACATGAATTGATTATTCATTTGCATGAACTTATTAAAATTAATTCATTCAAATTTATTAATTATGTTTGATTTATTTTTTTCGCAAAACATCCAAAATCTTCACCATCGCCAGCGTATCGAGATGGCAGTATTCTAAAAGGTTTTTACGGGTTTGCCTGATTGTTTCTTCATCTTCGCAATAATACAAATCCAGAAAAGCATTGCTGGCTGTTGTGCCGTCACCAATTTCCAGATCATCATAAGAAAATTCGGGGCAGAGGGCAGGCAACACCTGCTTGATGGAAGATGAGCCGTTCATAGTTTCGGTCCGGTAATGCCCTCGTTTGAAAGGAATAATGAGATCGTCCATCCTGTCTATGATGCTTTGAAGTTCCTCTGCATATTGAGGAAAATCACGCTGCATTTCAAGAACACGGGTACGTTCAAAACCGATATAATATACCAGGATTGTTTTAGCAGGTTTCGTTTGTGCGATCATCTGTTCAATCAAGCCAATGCGCGGATCAATTGACAGGTCGTTAACTGCCAGATAATATTCGTGGATTAATTCACCATCTTTAGTGTCCTGATGATGCAACGAATATTGAAAAGGTATTTGCTGATAGGGCCTTGAATTATCAAACATAGGCACCCCGGGCGAAATAGTTTCAAAATCGAGATAATACAAAGGGTATTGAAGACCATCAATAAAATCTTTCAATTCATCTTTTTGCACTTCAGGAATGTTGCTTAATTCCGGGGTGTCTTCATCAAGTGGCAGAAGCCCCTGGCAATAGTCGTAAAAGTCACAATGATAGGGTTTGGTGCATTGTTCTCCCATAGCGATAATGGGTTCTTCCCTATTTAGCATTTCGATCAGCTCAGGTATTTTTTCTTTTATCTCGTCCTGTATTGAAACAACCTCATCAAGAATGCTTTCAGGAGTAAAGAGTTTGTTTACCTCAATATCGCCATGACGGACATAGTCGCGGTTAAAATGCATCAGAAAAGCATCTTCTATATCAAGCCCGCTGCCTTTGGCCACATAATACTGAACCCCGACATCTTTAATATGTTCGGGTTTGACACTGTTGGTGCTTTTCACTTCATACAACTGCCATTTACCGTCCTGTTTATGAAGTATGTCAACCGCTACCAGCGTATTATCATATATGAATGTAGCTTCGTAAATAGTTTCAATGCCCTGGCTTATGAAGTCCTGCGTCCTTTTGGCTGAAGCAAAACCGGGGAAGTCCTCTAATACGGCAAGTTTGCCGCCCGGAAAATAGTTTTGAGCTAATTCACCGGCACTGGTTCCACGGGCAAAAATGGCCTGTGTAGCTTCAGGGATCACTTGTTCTTCTTTTTTATGGACATAAAGCCATAATGATTTTTGGCAGTTGCAGCCACGAGTGTATCTGGATTTTGAGAGCATAATTATTATTTTAAGTTTTTGTTTTTCTGTATATCACACATACATATTCTTCGCCCACATCAGCAGATGAACTAAGTCCGAGTTCATTACCACAGCCAAAATGATCTAAAACTAATCTCCATTCCTGGTCACGCAAAGCAGCTGCATTTTCGTACTGGCGGGCATCTATGCTGGACCTTTTTTCATCCCTGACTTGAAGAATTTTAGCGATTAGTTTTTCATCATTTGATTCCTGATAATCCATTTCATGTACGAGTGCAAAATTCTTCACATCAGTGACCTCATCGAAGTTATAATGTTTCGATATTTCATTTTTGTTTATCAGCAGTATGATTTTTTTCATGTTACTCGTATTGTGCCAAAGTTGCCTTTAGCCGGTTCTTAATAAGTTTCTGTAAACTTTTTGGCTTCAGTACTTTCATATTTTCTCCAAGTGAAAGCAATTCCATGATGAAATCAAATGTAATGCATAACTTTAATCTTATCTGCAATTCTTTTTCTGTATCTGAAATGATCTCCTGTGTTTCGTGCAGAGGCAATGATTTGATGTATTTACCCTGAAAAGCATTAAATGATAATATAATTTCTTCGGGTTCCTGATCGTCGGGAGTGATGATGCCAAAGCAGTACCTGTACTTATCATCAATAATATAATCGTTCGGAGATTTAAAGGTTCTTCTGGTGATGTCGAGGTCTTTGAGGCGATCGAGGCCGAAGCTCTTTACCTTGCCATCTTTATTGTCTTTAGCCATCAGGTACCAGCGATTTCGGAATTCCTTGAGAGCATAGGGTTCTACATACCTCTTTTCGGGTTTGTCATCCCAGAATTTCTGATAAGAAAAGTAAATCTGAAAGCAGTTTTTTATGGCATGAAGCAAACCATTCAGATTTTCGGTGCCCTGTGGTTTTCGCTTTTCAAAGTGAATATATTTTGACAAGCCATCGGATAGATTCAAAGCATTGAGCATATCAAACGCCTCGAGAATACGGAGATTCATTTCCGGCTCGCTTTCGTCACTGATGTAATAAACCTTTCGTGAAAAGTCGTATTGAATATCAATACTGAACAATGAGCGTATGTCGTCAAGGTCGCGCTGGAATGTTCGCTTAGAAGTGTTAAAATCATAGGATTGAATTTCTGATTCACGTAAAAGGTAGTCGGCAATCTCATCAAAAGTGGATGGATTTCTCCTGAGTTTTTTAATGATCAGGAAATACCTTGTGATAGATTCTCTTTTTGACATAGGTTTATTTTTCATCAAATATAATTATAATGCTACGACAAAATATGGCTTAGTTGTTATTTATTTTAAAACCAATAGAGGGAAAGTTTACTTTGCTTATCAATTCTTCATTACAGAATTCTGTGATAATTGAAATATCTGGTGTGATACCATTCAAAACTTCAAACATTTCGCACTTACGGACAATGTTATCAATCTGCCCACCAGAGAAATTAAACTTACCAGCTAAAATTTCACATTCCTCCACCGGCATATACAAAATTTTCGATTTCCATATCTGACTCCTGATTGCTATGTCAGGGAAAGAGAACTCAATTTTAAATAAGAACCTTCGCTCGAATGCCTTATCAAGATTACAAGTCAGATTTGTTGTAGCAAATAAAATTCCGTTAAGTTTTTCCATTTCCTCTAATATAATGTTCTGAATGGCGTTTTCTGTTTGAGCCACATTGGAAAAGCTGCTGTCCTTGCGTTTTGAGAATATGGCATCGGCCTCGTTAAAAAGAAGGATAGGCGTGATTTTAGTTTTTTTTGAATATTCGTTAAAATCTGTAAATATCCTTTTGATTAGTTTCTCACTTTCACCAAACCAGCAGGATTTTGATTTACTGATATCCACATGCATTATTTCCCTGCCCGTTTTGCGGGCAAACTGATAGACCGATTCCGTTTTACCCGTACCCGGTGCCCCATAAAGAAGAACAGACACCCCATTGGGCATAGATTTGTCTTTTAACCTTTTCTGTAATTTCAGGAAGTTTTCATTATTTAAGGTCTGCTCCAACATCATCAATTGACGTTGTTCGTTGCCACTAAAAAACAATTGTTTGTCGCCAATTTTGTCGGGAGTAATAATGCTGTCGTTCTTTTCCTTTTTTGTGAAAAGAATTATCTTTTCAGCGCTCAAGAGTTCGATACTTTTTTCTGAAAGTTTTACTTCAGTGTCATTAAAAAACCTGGCTTCCTGAATTTCCATCCAACCATTTTTTATCAAGTCGTTTTCCTTTGCCATTATATTCTGGACATAGGTAGCCTTCTCATACCCGTTATCAAAAATATCATCTGTCGCCCGGCTTAAGTCAGTTTGCTCATTTCCAATAATTGTTTTCCAACAGACATACAAGTAAAAAAATGTATCCCTTTCACTTAAACCCATTTGTAATACCTTCTGGATAAATGGCATCTTTTTGTGTGATTCAATAATTTCTTCTGTGAAATGGAAGATATCCCAGGTTGCCATAGTGTCTTTATCCCTATCGTTTGCCAATCTGTATATTTTCTCAAGAACCTGAAGTATATCGGTATAAACAATTGGTTTTATTTTAGGCATGGGAAGGTTGTTAATTATTGCTGAACTGACAACCTCCTCAATCTGAAACTCGTCTTTTACAATTTTGGCATTCCAGCGTGTAGACTTGTTTTTTTTAAGAAATCCTTTTTTCTCAAGAAAAATAAGGTCCTTGTGGTATGTAAGAACCTTGACAGAGTTACAGTTAAAATGCTTAGCCAGATCATTAAAATCGGAATAATTCCCGTTACAATTAAAGACAAATATATGAGCTAGCAGAAATGAGTGTTTTTTACTGAGCCCAAAATAATTGCTCAGATCAATCAGATGAGGTTTGATCTTTTTAAAAAGCTCACTACTTAGCTTGCTGTCTTTTGAAGCATCATAAATACTGCCGATAGTTTGCAGTAAATTGATACTGGTTTTTTTTTCTATTTTTGCTTCCATAATTTTAATTCATTTGAAAGCAAAATAAAGAAGGGAGTACGACAAAAGATGGCGGGGGTAAAAATATTATTGAGAAGGGAGAAAATTTTTATCAGTTCAAATTAAGCAAAAGGATTTTCTTTAATTCAAGGAGGCGATTGAAATAGGGTTTGTAATTGGGGATGCCATTATAGGTTTTTACTACTTCAAGGTGAGAATCAATGAAAAGTGAAATGTCAATGATGGTTGACCAGGGATTGAGTTTTACCGAAGGAGAAGGTAGAGGGGTGTTTTTAAAGAAATTCTCAAGTTCTGTGATGTCCCATGTTTCTTTCGAAAGCGATGGGGTGAAATTAGAGACCTTATTATTATTGACCTTATCTAGAGTTGTGTTACTGATATTAGTGTGAGGAGGTGTTACGACATTCTTTACAACCTTCACCGGTTCCAATAGTTTTTCGAGGATTAAGAATTTACGATAATCAAAGCGGATAAGGAAATCGGCAAGGTCCAAACCTTTGGATTTGTCTGATTCCATTGCTTTTTGTTCGAGAAGATCAGAAACTTCAAAGCGGAGGCCGGGAATGGAATGAGATATTTCCTTTGCCTTTGCCGACCATTTATCAAAACCATTCAGGTCGGGGAATAATAAAACTTTGCGGTAGCTTAGGCATTTACATCTTTCAGCCGACAAATTTGAAAGACTGCCAACCGCCAACCAAATAAATTGAGGAAAATAAACACTGGCGATGACAGCGGTCTTTTCTGATTCGACAATGGCAACAGGTTTTGAATTATCGGTATTTAACAGGTGTTCGCCAAAAAAACACTGATTCAGATTAAAATCAGGCAGTTTTAAGGCAGTATGAACCCAGGATATGTGATTATATAGCTCTTTCACCCTCCTGCCCGTATCGGGGTTATAAAGCATGATCTTGCCTGACCTGATATTACCCTGCTGATCAATCTGCCAGAATACAGTTGCACATGGCCAATGTTTTGAAGTACCAATATGGTAAAGACCGATCAAACGGGTTACAGTTTCTGTATCAAACAATGAGCTGAGGTATTTTATAAAGTGGTTCTGGCGGTATGAGGTGCGGCTTTGTTTGAAAACCTCCACAGGAATAAATGACACTGCCTTCGGAATGGCTGCAAGGCCTGAGGAAGCCTTGCCATTAATTTTACGGGGAAAAAACTGAGAAACATTCATGTCGCTTTTTTCACTTTTATAATTATCGTTAAATGGATTCAGGTGATAGGAACAGTTAACCTCACGGTCGCAACGGCCATATTGTGCAGGCAGATAATCACCGGTAGAGGAATCAATATACCTGACGAACCTCTTTTTTCCGCAAGCCGGACAGATGTGTTTTTTACTGTTTTTTTCCAATTTGTATTTAAAATCTGACATGGTGTTTTTTTATTATGAAATCATTTGTTGTTTTTATTGTACTTTTTTGCCTGTCCAAAAAAGTACGGAAAAAGGACAGTCCTGCCGAATGCCTCTGCCCGCTCTCAGAAAACATTGAAATTCTATTCAAAGTAGTCCCGACTTTGTCGGGAAACGCCTTTTGGCGCCTTTGAAGATTTTCTAATGTTTTCTGATTCACAAGCCCGCCCACGCTGCCGGCAGGACAGGCCAACGCTCCCAAGATTGATGCTAACAATTTGTGTCCGGTTTTCATATTTTATTTCAGGGTTATGTATGTTTTAAGAATTTATGATGGTATGGAGTTAGGAACAAATAGGAACATTAGTAACAGGTGTTACTAAGTGTTACTACTGTTACTAATTTTTTTCACGATACGGTTAATTTTGACTTTGAAACTTTCGAATTTGACCCCATCAGGGCAAAGGCGCTTGGCTATTTCATAAGAAGAGATGCCCGGTTCAATCATCAGCAAATTGGAAATACTGCTCTCAAGTTCGGATTTTTCGGATTCACTGATCTGTTTCAGGTGTTCCCGTTCCCTGCCGTAATGCAGAAATTCAAACAATAAAAAGTTAACCGGTTTGCATACCTGACAGACGCAGACATTTTCACTGTCATAAACGGCTTCGGTAAAACGCATCTTTATCTGTTTCAGATAACGGAATGATTTATCCTGGCTACTTTCACCAATACAGAATGAACTATCGCAAAAATTCATCAACATTTTACTACCCATCACATCATTACGTGACAATGGTTTGGACAAATCCCTTTTTGGAGTGTGTGCAATACAAAGAATGGAAAGGTTGTACCTTTTTTTGAGCGTCTGCAGATGCTTCATCAGGGGAAGGGCAAACTTTGCCTTTTCAGTATCATCTTTCAGATAGGTGATGTTGTCAATAATAAGAATTTTGGCATTTGTCTCGATGATGGTCTGTTCAATAGATTGATTGAGATAATCGTCAAAATTGTCGAAGCCATGCTCTTTATAATCGGAATTTTCGGGGTTAACCTCTGCCCTGATAAAGTTTTCATTAAAAGAGAAATGTTGCTCATAGTTTATTGAGTATCTTGCTTCAAACTGTTTGTCGGATAGTTCAAAATCAAAGTACACGATCTTTTGGGCGTTTGCTTCAAAACCAAAGCCGTGAATCTTATCGCCACTGCTGATACTGTTGCCGATCTGGACAGCAAGGATGGATTTGCCAATATTGGTGTCTGAAAACAGAATACACAGTTCGCCTTCATGCCAGAAGACATCAAATAACTGCCGGGGGATTGGCCTTTGCTTGGCTTCGTCAAGCCAGCGGTCCGCTGTTTTTACCATAAAGAGTCCAATTTTTTCGATTGCTTCATTTGATTTATCCCGTAATTCATTGGTGTGTTTAATAAAGGTTTCCGGATTGAAAAGACTGTCGTCAAATTGAGGGTTAATTTCTTCCATGTTTTCATCGGGCTTTTCGGTTATCAAAGATTTTTCATTGTCATGATCCTGTTCCATGGCAGCTTATCCCCTTTTTGTTTTGATGGTGAATTGTGCAGCTTCGGTTTTGATCTCTGCCAGGGTAAGTTTGCGGCCAGCCTGAAGGTAGTCCATGAGGGCTGATTTCAGGAAGTAACAACGCTTTGAACGCTTCATGACCGGAAGTTCGCCGCGGCTGATCTTTGAGTAGATAGTCGGAACAGAAAGGTGGAGGAATTCAGCAGCCTGGGGAACAGTGAAAAGCTGATCTTCTTCGGGAAGGGTTGTGTTACCTTGCTTGTAAGTGGCAAAGTAGGTTTCGAGCTCCTGACGGAATATCTGCCGTATCTCAGGAATCGAGAGCTGAGTAAAAATAACATTTTCCATTGTGCAATTTATTTGGTGAATAAAGCACAAAGGTTTTATCAGAAATAAGGGGTTGGGGTACTCAATAGGGTGGCCTATATCTTGTGTTTGAATGAAAACGCCAATTTCTACGTTACGCTTGCGTCAAAAATGCTCATTTACCCATGTAAACTCCGCTTTTTTCCGCTTCGCAAGCCTCGAACTTGTCATTTTCTTTTACAAACACAATCTTGTCAGCAGATACTTTTAAGAAGGGTTGTGATGTGAGGTTAAAGAGGATCAAAAAGACATTTATTTCTTTTTACCTTTTTTTAGTTGTTTCTTTTTCTCTGCTTCAGGTAAATAGTTTTCTTTTGAAACTACCTTTCTGCCGGACCTGCTTTCAAGTTCCTTCCTGGCATTCCCTGCAACGGCTCCGCCCTGTTTCGCTGCTTTGCGGTTCTCTATAAATCCACGCGGGTTTTTAGTTTTTACTATCTCTGTAGTTGATGCCTCACCCAACATGGAGAATATTAGTTCAAGGTCTGTCATGTGATCTCTCAGGTTCTGACTTTTAAGACCTTTGAACTTTTTGTATTCAGAAGGAGTAAGACCAAATGTTGCTTTAGAAATTTCTGCTGTTAGAATTGCGTACTCAATCTGTTCTTTTACCCCCCTGTTCTTCCACTCTCCTGTCAATTCTTCACGAATGGCAATGCTCCGCATCCGTTTTTCGATCCAGTCATCAGGATACCCTTTTGCTTTATACAACTCACGTGTACGTTGAGCCGCCAATTCCGGATTTTCAATTTCATCTAACCTGTCTGAACCGACTTGCGCCAACCATTGCTTAAATGGTTCTGCTTTAGGAGAGGGAATTGATTGAATGATCCTTAAAAGTCCCTTGGCATTTGCTGCCTGAACCAAGCGTTTTTTTCCATCAGCAGCCTCCATTTCAACCAGGGTACAAATTGTACCCCAGTTGGATTTTAACTGCTCATCCCGGCTCAACACTCTTTTAATGTATTGTTTGACGTCTGTGCTGTCTGTCAGCACCTGCACAACGTCCTGAACGGAGAAGTACCATTTCTGGTCCGCTTCGTTCCAGACGGTTCTGATTTGTCTGCTTTCAAAAAGTTTTATGTTGCTCATGTGTGATTTTTTGAATATTCAAAAATACTCTTTTCTTCTGATTATAAAAACTCAAAAAAATTAAGGCCGGGATATTTTAAAGTTTGATTTATGCTTAATAACATCAGATATTAGAAGATTTCCGATTACTTTTTTTTTCGTGATGGGCAAGATCAATTTCGTTATCAATCATTTTGACAATTTCGTTCATTTGATATTTTTCAAATAAATGTTTGATGGATTTCAAATCAGGGATGAGGGTTTTGTCTGTCTTGAAGTTTGGGACTTTCTGGAGTTTTTTATAAATGTCAGAGTTTTGAACAGATTTAAAATCTTTGCCTGTAATAAGGTGGATGAATTTGGCCATCGGTGCAATGTCAATACTTCTGCGGGGCTCAAGGCCATTTTGTTTGAAGAAGTAATAAAAGATAAGGACAAGCTGGCTATTGGTGAATTGATCAAAATTAGATTTTATTTTGGTTTGATTGTCTGAGTTCTTCAGATGATCAAGTTTTGAGAGAGCATTAAGTTTTTCCGCCTCATAATCACATTTCTGACCAAATGAATTACTCCAGTTATCATCCGATGTCGTATGGTTTTGCAGGTATTCAGTTTTGACTTCAGTAAGGTATCGAATTTTACTAAAAGTATCGGGCAAGGTTTCCAGATGCTGTAGTACTTTATCAAAATCAAATACCGAAATATATGAGGGTTTTTCAAGTATTTTTCCATCATGTGGAAAAAGTTCGCTATCAAGCTTATTATATTCTTTATTAATGAACCTGTAGCAACTCTCTAATTCATTATCGTGTGTATCAGACCCCTCGAATGAAATGAGCTCAATCAAATAACTTAAAAAGAAATGAAGCTGTTGCTTGCTAAGATTGAGTTTCAATAAATACTTTGTACAAGATAAGGGTTTGTTTTTTGACAACTTTAATAATTCAAAGTTTTCGTATAGTAGGTTAAAGAATTCAAGCGGTTCGAATAAACCAATGAATCTTTTATTTTCAGTAAGTTCTTCATATATTTTGATGTTAAATTCCCAGTCAAGATATGCTTCAACATCGGATTTCGGACTAAAATTGCTCATTTATTATACTTGCTTTATATTATTTCGAACAAATGAATTATTATTTATTGAATTTGGTGAGTTTTACAGCCCATTTCTTTTTTTCTGCAATTTCAAAATCGGCAAGGTAGTTTTCAGTTGTTTCCAGGTTGCTGTGTCCTAAGCTCTCACTTATGAATTCAATGGAGGCACCGGAACGCTTTAGCACAGTTGCAAAGCTGTGACGTGCTGTATAACTGGTAACCCTGTTAGGAAGACCAATATCGTCAGCAATGTCATTAATGTACTTGTTGATCATCTTGGTCGTTTGCTGAATCCGGGCATATATCTGTTCAGGAGTTAAACCATCCTCCAAAATAGGAAAAACATAGTTATCAGGCTTTCCGGGCTTATTGCCCCAACGATCAATGATCCTGCCTATCTCTTTAGTGATAACAATAGTGATAGGGCGCGGATTCTTCTTCTTTTCCCTTGCAGTTTTGGAACGAATAAAGACAATAACATCACCTTCAATATTTTTGTATCTGAGCAATGCTATGTCCTTTACATTAATACCATTGCACAGATAGCTGAATAGCCAAAGATCACGATAGCGCTGGTCGTTTGAACCAGGACGAGCATTGTAGTTTGCAATAAGACCAACTTCTTTTATTGTAAGTGCCTTTTTAAGATTTCTGCCTCCCGGAATCTGGTACTTCGATTCACCAAAAGGATAAAATACCGGAAGAATCAATCCATCCTTAACGGCCTTATTAAATATCGCCCTGACGTTGCGGAGGTATATGCCGACAGTAGTTAAACTATTTGGATCTTTGCCAGTTGTCATCCATTTTTCATATTTATTGAGAAAATCGGGATTAACACTCTCAAATGAAATCTGATCCTTTTTTGTGAATAATTTAAATGAATTGATTGAACATTCATAAGCAACGGCAGTCGAGATTCTGCCTTCACTTCGTAATAATTTTGCCTTGTTGCTCATAGCAGCAAGCAAATCCTTATCCTCATCCTGTGCTCCGTTATATTTACGTTCAAAGGCTTCAAAAGTAAAAACCGGAATACCTTCAATGATCTTTCGCGCTTGATCTTGAAGTTCGATTAACAGGGACCTCATCGCCTGGTATTGTTCCCGTGGTCTCACGCTCATAGTTTTTTGAAAAACATCCTTTGTCATGGAAATGCTCTTGTTATTTTTGTCGCGGAGGATATAATAATTTTGTTTTCGTTGATATGTAATACGGAGTTTGACAGGAAAAAGACCGTCTTTTCGGGGCATTCTTGTTTCAAGAACGATGGCTGAGGTGGCTGCACTTTTCATTATGATTTGAATTTTTATACATACAAATATACATACAAATCAACAAATAAAACAAATAATAACGCAAAAAAGATATTAACAAAAAGTGTTGAAAACCCCGTTTTTATTAATGTTTGCAAACTGTTTGCAAAATAAATGCAGAATAAAGAAATAGGGCATTTTTATGACTACGGATCAGAAGGTTGCAGGTTTGAATCCCGCCGGGG
>CAZQBU010000039.1:0-21274 GCA_964592175.1 uncultured Lentimicrobiaceae bacterium | reverse complement strand
TTTTGAATTAAAAATTGTCACATAGTTTTGGACACCCTACCTGTAGGGACGAAACGCCTCCCGGTAATAATTTCAAACGCAAAATATAAATCTCTTTGTCCTTTTTCTTGATAAAAAGGACGGAAAAATCAAGCATGAATAAACGGCCTCCCCACAAACACAAAAGCGCGTAAATCTAAGCAAGGTTGCGTCGCTTATTAGGAGTTTTATCCTGCCCATTAATAAAATTAGGGGGGATGAATTAGCTTTACATAAGGTCTTTTCTATTCCTAACAAGCTATAACAGACCGCCTTTGGAGGCGGTCTGCCTTGCAAGATTTACAAGCATTTTTTTTGATTTTTGGGCTGGCGCTGCTCCCCTTCCGATCACCATCGGAACATGCGGGCCTCCGCGCCCGACCCGGTTATGAGGGCACATGTTTTTAGTTTTTGTTTGTCCAATCCAATTGCTAATTGATTAAAATTCAAGCATGAATGAAATATTGAGAGTTTTTACAGTTTTATGAGAGTTTTTTTGTAATTTTATTGATGTTTATTTTCAAGGGAAATAATCAAAATATTTAGGTGTTTTTCCGACTTTATGAAGTGTTTAAATCTATAAAACCAAATGAAATGCAAAACAAAAGATTAATTGTGGGAATGCTTATGCTGATAAGCTTTTCCGTATTCGGGCAAAATTTTATTTCCGAAAACAAACAGTGGAATGTCAAACACGCCGCCATGCCGTATTCTGTACGAACTGAGATTTTTAAATTCAAGGGAGATACCGTAGTAAACGAGCTTATTTATAATATGATTTACGCTTCTTATGATTCTACAAATTCCTGGTATTATCATGGTATGCTGCGCGAAGACAAAAACAAAGTCTATTATATTCGACCCAACGGCAGTGAAAAATTACTGTATGATTTTAACCTTGAAGTAGGTGATCAAACCTTTATCTCCAATTACTTTTGCGATGAAGTGCCAATTAGCGTAACAGATATTGATACCATTCAAATTAACGGACAAACTCGAAAAAGATGGCACATAAGCTCAGAATACCTGCAACCGGATTATTGGATTGAAGGCATTGGCAGCATAAATGGACCCATATATTCATATTATGAAGCCTGTATCGTATGTCCAACTTGGGAGCTTTTATGCTATTATGAAGATGAAAGCCCGGTATATATCATGCCGAATCAAACAACATGCTTTATATGGCTCGGCCTGGATGAACAAAAAGGAAAAGCTGCCCTAAACATTAAGCCGAATCCGGTGAAGAAAGGGGATGATTTTACAATTGAAACAACTGCAGCGCCCGTAAAAATTAGTGTGTATAATTCAGTAGGGATTTTAGTTGAACACATAAAATCCGGTGAAGGCAATACAACTCAAATTAGCACAAATAATTTAAAATCAGGGATTTATTTTGTCACAATTATAGATAAAGAAAATCAAAGAAGCACTCAAAAATTACTGGTTGAATAGGTTTTTACTAGCAAAAAGACAGGATTTAATTACTATTTTATCATGACAGAAAAAGAAAAAATGCTTCAAGGAGCTATTTTCAACTCAAGAGATGAAGAGTTGATTTCAATGTATTACGAAGCGCGAAAACTATTATACCAATTTAACCATACGGAAAATCAAAGTCCCGAAAAGCGTACCGAAATTCTCAAAAACTTATTTGGATTTTTAGGCAAGGAAGTATGGATAGAAGCGCCCTTCTTTTGTGAATATGGCAAAAATATATCCATAGGCGAGAAAACCTTTGTGAATACAAACTGCATTTTCCAAGACAATAATAAAATTCAAATCGGGAAAAACGTACTTATCGCCCCATTTGTACAAATTTATACCGCAGAACATCCGTTAAACGCATCGGAACGCATTGTAACACACGCAAACGAAGCACCTTATCGAACTTCGGCAAAGCCTGTAAGCATAGGTGATAATGTATGGATTGGAGGCGGAACAATTATATTACCGGGTATTCGCATTGGAAATAATGTGACCATAGGAGCCGGAAGCGTGGTAACCAAAGACATAGCCGACAATATGCTGGCTTATGGAAATCCATGTAAAATCATCAAGAAAATATAGCTTTTAAGGCATAAATTGTATAAATTAAGCAGGTTATCATCGGGAAGGCTATATTTGCAGCCATGAGATTGGATGACAAAATAAAAACTGTTGCATTTGATGCCGATGATACCTTGTGGGTTAATGAGCCATATTTCCAAGAGGCAACACAAAAATTTATTTCGCTGCTGCACGAATATGGGTCTAAAGAAATTATTGCTCAAGAGTTTCTCAAAACCGATATTGATAATATTGACATTTATGGCTTTGGAGTTAAAAGCTTTATCCTTAGCATGATAGAAACTGCAAATCGCATTTCAAACATGAAGGTTTCAGGAGAGATAATCGATGAAATCCTCAAATTAGGTCACAATATCTTACAAAAACCCATCGAATTATTGGATAAGGTGCAAACTACACTTGAACAACTGAATGGAAGTTATCGACTAATTATAGCCACCAAAGGCGATATGTTGGACCAAGAGCGAAAACTTCAAAAATCAGGTTTAGAAGCTTATTTTCACCATATTGAAATAATGAGTGATAAAAGAGTTGACAATTACCAAAAGCTTTTGGCACATCTTGATTGTAAAGCCGAAAACTTCTTAATGATTGGTAATTCCCTGAAATCAGACATACAACCCGTTATTGAACTGGGGGGATATGCAGCGCATATCCCGTACCATGTAACTTGGGAATATGAAAATACCGCTCCAAAATTAGCAAGCTCGGATTATATTCGTCTTACTTCCATAGATGAGATATTGGATTTATTGTGCGAATAATCGGTTTTGTTAAAGTCATTAGTTTAAAAAGTTTTAATTAACTGGTTTATAGTTGATTAAATAATAATCAGGATTTGAAAAAAACTCAAATCCAATTTATATTTTGTGGAATAAAAATGGAAAATAAAGGACATATTTTACGAAAGATTGAAACGGCACATAATAGAAAGTTAAAGCTTGTTTTAAAAGACGGAAAAAAATTATTGAATACCAAAAACACAAATTACTCCTATGGTAGCTTGGTAAAAGTATTGGAATATGGCTTAGACAGAATCCCTTTTACCGGCATTTCTTCAATCTTATTGTTGGGAATGGGTGGTGGTTCAATCATCAAATCACTGCGCAAAAAATACAACTGTCAAGCTCCGATAACTGCTGTAGAGATAGATCAGGTTGTCATAAATATTGCACGCAATGAGTTTGGCATAGCAGCAAATGACAAGCTAAAAATACATTGTATGGATGCTTGGGATTTTGTTACACAGTGTAACGCGCAATTTGATTTAATAATCGTTGATATTTTTATAGACTTACATGTCCCATCAAAATTTTATAAAACTGAATTCTGGAAGATGCTTGGGAAAAATCTTAACAAAAACGCCTTCATCTTATTCAATGCCGGAATTGATATGAGCGAGGAAGAAGTACAAGAGTTTGTTGATGATTTACCTGAAAAGTATATTTACCAAAAGAACTTTTATATACTGAAAACCAATACATTAATCATTATGCAAAAGATTGTTTGATGCGAATCCCATATAAATTACATTGGGCACAACAGCATTAAATATTCAGCTCAATTGTCGATAAAATTTTCATTATTCAAAAAGCTTTTTACCTTTGTCATTTCCGAAACACAATAAGGTATGGAAATTACAATTATTGCATTGGTGCTTTTTTATGTGGCAACCCCCATCATTATTCTCCACCTTTGCCACAGTTTTCCTTTCGTAAATAAATTAGGCTCGGTAATTATTGCGTACATTTTTGGACTTATTTTAGGTAATATCGGCTTGCTCCCTTCGCTCGGAAGCTATTTAAACGAGTTTATGATTATGAATCCGGATGCCGGGGTTCCCGAAATCGAGCAATTAGTTACTGCCGGACTCATTGATAAAAGCAATCTGCTTGCATTTAGAATTTATAAACTTCGTGACTTGCTGATGAGTATTACAATTTTACTGGCAATCCCGCTCATTTTATTCTCTAACAATGCCAAAGATTGGACCAAGCTTGCCGGAAAGGCGTTCATTTCAATGATTACCGGCTTTGTAGCCGTTTTAACTGTAATTGTCATTGGATTTTTCATCTTTCGTTCAAAAGGTATGCCTGATTTATGGAAGGTTTCCGGCTTATTAGTAGGTGTTTACACCGGTGGGACACCAAATCTGGCTTCACTAAAAATGATGCTGAATGTAGATGCAAACACCTATATACTTACCCATACATACGATTTAATTTTAGGGGTCTTTTATCTGGCTTTCCTTATTTCAATCGGGCAAAGGCTGTTTAGATGGTTTTTGACCGGCACTGCTGAAAGAAGAAAAGACATTAAAATCGAAGATTTGAATGGAAAAGATCCATTTTGGGGCATATTTCAAAAGAAAATTTTTGTTCCCCTTTTAAAAGCCTATGCAATTACAATTGTAGTAATGGCTACCGGAGTTTTATTGAGCACATTGGTGCCCGCTTCATTGCAGATGGTGGTTGTAATTCTCACCATTACCACCCTTGGCATATTAATTTCGCTCATACCGGCGATAAACCGCATTGAGAAAACTTTTGAATCAGGAATGTACTTAATCTTGGTATTTAGTTTGGTTGTTGCATCCATGGCAGATATCCGAGATTTTGCAGGTATTACACCCGGTTTGTTCATGTATATTACCATGGCAGTTTTTGGTTCTTTAATTTTACATATATTTCTCGCCAAGATTTTTAAGATTGATCCGGATTTAGTGATGATTACATCCACTGCGTTCGTCTTTAGCCCCCCCTTTGTGCCGGTTGTAGCAGGAGCCATCAAAAATAAAGATGTGATTATCCCGGGTATTACAATCGGAATTATTGGTTATGCAGTAGGGAATTATATGGGCTTTTTGATTGCAAACTTTTTAAAGATGTTTTAAACATTTTCCGGACAAACAGCCTATTTGGATATGCTCTATTTCTGCCAACAGTAGATAAATTAATAACACGATAATTTTCAATCTGTGCATAAGATTTACTGTATTTGCCTACTTTTGCAATGACAGTCAAGCACAAACGCTTGTAGAATTCAAGTTCCAAAACAATTGGTCTTCAAGTAAATAAACAGGAATTAATTTTTCGATGAACATAAAATTATGATACAATTCACTGATTTCTCTCCGGTAGAACAAGCTTTCTGCTGCGAAATTGAACGACAACATCCGGTTAATGTCCCCTATTTAACAGTTGAAAATTTTCCAAAACTAGGCCTACTCACCGCCTTACGTTTTTTGGAGTGGGTGATGGAAAATCCAAACGGAGTTATCAGCCTACCTACCGGCAAAACACCTGAATATTTTATTTCTTGGACAAACTTTTTGCTAAAAAACTGGAATAGCAACAAGATAAAATCTATTTTACAAGAAACCGGTCTTTACGGGAAACCTAAGCCTTCACTAAAAGACTTACGCTTTGTACAAATTGATGAGTTTTATCCTATAAGCACCAAGCAACACAACAGTTTTTTCCATTATATCAAGAAGTTTTACCTTGAAGGCTTTGGGCTTGATCCTGCTAAAGGATTGTTTATCAACAGCGATGAAATCCCTTTAGCTGAAGGCAAGCATTTCTCGGAAATCTTTCCCGACGCACATATTGACCTTAGTTTGCGTTCGCGCGAACCGCAAAATCCTCTCGAGAAATTGCAACAGCTTTCCATCTTTTTAATTGACGACTGGTGCAATAATTACGAAAAGAAAATCCGTGAAATGGGCGGAATCGGATTTTTTCTTGGCGGCATAGGACCCGACGGCCATATTGCTTTCAATACCCGTGGCTCGGATCATTATTCCACAACCCGACTTACCGCCACCAATTTTGAAACACAAGCTGTGGCTGCCGGCGATTTAGGTGGCATCGAAATATCACGAAATCGATTGGTTATCACCATCGGTTTAGGCACAATCACGTATAATCCCGAAGCCAGTGCAATTATATTTGCGGCAGGTGAAGCAAAAGCTCCCATGGTGAAAAACGCATTAGAAAATACACCCTCCACGCTTTATCCCGCTACAGTGCTTACAAAATTGAAGAATGCCAGATTTTATCTCACACAAGGAGCAGCAAGTTCGTTGGAAGATGCGGTGGATCAATTTTACTTCGGAAGCCCCTGGACACAAGATAAAACAGATCGCGCCATTATCGATTTATGCCGAAAAATCAATAAATACGGCGATAAACTTACATTGGACGACCTCAAGCAAGACAAATATTGCAGTCATATACCCAATTTAAACGAAGAAACAATTCAAGGCTCGATAGATTCCATCATTGAAAAAATAAAAATGGGGACAGAGCCGCTCAGCAATGAGGTTTTTTACCATACCGGACCGCATCATGACGACATAATGCTCGGCATGCTGCCACATATTCATAGGCTGTCACGCAATGAAACTAATCAAGCATATTTTTCTGTTCTGACTTCAGGATTTACTGCGGTTACAAACTCATTTTTAAGAGATGCACTTGAAGACACCTTGTATTTCATGGATAAAGGCGAGGTTCAAATGCTGGAATATCCGGATTTTTTTGAAAACGGTTACCGTATCAAACGCGATAAGGATATTTACCATTATTTGATAAAAGTTGCATCGGGGCAGCCCGCAGAAAGACGCCGTGCCCTAGCCCATCGCTTGATACGAGATATAATAGAAATTTGGGGTGTGCAATCAAAAAGCCAGCTGCGAAGCCGAATAAAAGAAATACTTTCGGTCATTAAAAACAGCTATGATGGAGAAAAAAATCCACCAAAGATTCAAACACTTAAAGGAGTTATACGCGAGTTTGAAGAAGAACTGGTTTGGGCTTGTTTCGGCATGACCTCCGAAATGGTATACCACTTGCGATTAGGGTTTTATACAGGTGATATTTTTACCGAAAAACCAAATATTGAACGCGACGTAATACCTATTTTAGAACAGCTGCGAACAATACAACCCACTGTTATCAGCTTGGCATTTGACCCCGAAGGGAGTGGACCCGATACACATTACAAAGTGTTGCAAGCCATTGCAGAAGCTGTACGCCAATGGGCAAAAGAAAAAGATTTGAGTAAGCTACGCATTTGGGGTTATCGAAACGTATGGTATAAGTTTCACCCGGCAGAAGTCAGCCATATAGTGCCTGTTTCACTCAATGCAATGGGAGTGATGGATAACACCTTTACACACAGCTATCTGAGCCAAGTAGAAGCTTCATTCCCAAGCTATATGTTAGACGGTAAGTTTAGTGACCTTTCCATACAAATTTGGGTTGACCAACTTAAACAAGTGCAGCTATTATTGGGTAAACCATACTTTTATGAAAACCCGAGTCCACGATTACGTACTACACACGGATTGCTTTATTTCAAAGAAATGGATGTGGAAACATTCTTACAATCGGCACGCGAACTTGAAAAATCGATGGCAGGAGAGGTTATTTAAGCAAATATTTGTAAACTTTTTTAACAATTAATTCTATACTAATTGTCGATAATACTCCGTTACAGAGCTTTATACTGAATTTTTATAGATAGAAAATCGTATAAAGTATACTTCTATGTTAAATTATTACTAATTTTGCCGAAATTTTGAAAAAACATTACTTATTTTCAATCAAATGCAACTATGCCGCATAAACTTTCGTCAAGTAGCAAAGATATTTTTTGAAATAATGTCAAATCAAATTAATTAAAAATCATTTTATACTATGAGAAAATTAAATGTAATTTTATTGCTTAGCTTATTTGTTGGTGTTAGTATTTTCACCAGCTGTCAAAAAGATGATGATCCGATTATCGGACAACCCCTACTTATTTTCAAAAGCACCGATGGATATGCTTATGAAGATGTTACCATCAAAACTACTGATGAGTTATTGGTAGGTTTTATCGGTAATGCCGATTCGGATACTGACAACAATTTGACCAATTTTGTATTACGTATTGGTGAAGATGTATTAGTTGACTCCACATTTAATGCTGCACAATTTACAGCTGATTACAGAATAAGCTTTGAATCAGTTGGTAATGCCACTCTTACTGCAAAGATTACGGATGCAGGCGGATTCACTGACCAAATTTCATTCGAAATCACTATTGAAGAAGGCGGAGTTCAGCTAAGAAAATCAGAAGAGTTCCTACTTGGTCACGTAAACGATTTGGCCGCAGGAAGCTTTTATTCAGCTACTGAAGACGAAGTTTACTTTGTAAATAACGTACAAGATAATGTAGACAAAGTTGATTTGGTATTCTTTATGGGAGTTCAAAACAAGAACACACTTGCTTCACCCGATGATGAAGATTTACATACCGTATATCCCAGCATGCTAGAATGGACCGTTCATAACGCAACTCGTCTCTTCAAAACTGATATGACTGCAGCTGAGTTTGACGCATTGGAAGGCTTATATGTATTCCCCGAATATGAAGACTTGGAAACCAAAGCCAATCATCTTGAAAATGGTGATGTGGTATACTTTGTAACTGCTTCAGGCAAACAAGGATATGTAAAAGTTGTTGACTTATATTTCCGTGGTGACGTTGCTAAACTTCAAGTTATCATTGAAGAATAATAGCAAAATTTAAACCAAGTTAAAGAAATTAACCGCTTCCCTTTTGGGAGGCGGTTTTTTCTTGCATCAAGTAACTTGTTTTCCTTAAAAATTAGCTTTATTCGTATTACATAAAAACCTTGAAACATGAAACGCTTATTTGTTCAACGTCATGCCAAAGCTTTAAGTGCCGGCACTCCTGATTTTTTACGTCCATTATCGCCCGAAGGGGAAGAACAACTCAAGGCAATCATTGATTTTTTAAAAAGCAAGCAAATACAACCGGATTTAATGCTCTCGAGTACTGCTTTGCGAGCCCAAGAAACCTCGAGTATTCTGGCAACAGGTTTAGGGATAAACCTTGATCAACTTCAGTACAATTCGAGGTTTTATTCCATTGATGCCCCTCGTTTGAAATACGAAATTGAAATGCTTCCCAATGAAGCAGAGAATGTGTTAATTGTGGGGCACAATCCAACCCTTACTGATTTTGTCAACTTATTTGCAAGGCCAATGATTGACAATATACCTACAGCAGGCCTCGTCGGCTTCGAATTCGATACGGATGATTGGCAGCACTATTTTCGGGCGGAATATAGGCTGCTGTTTACTTCTTTCCCAAGCCCTTATTAACCTACATAATTCATGAATTAAGCAGGTTAAATCTTCATAATTCCTAAAGAGGAATGTTGCCGTGCTTTTTAGCCGGGTTATTCTTCACTTTATTCTGTGTCATCTCCAAAGCTTGAATCAGCTTTGTACGAGTTTGACGTGGGTAAATAATTTCATCAATATAACCGAGTTGTGCAGCCTTATAGGGACTGGCGAAACGTGTGCGATAATCTGCAATTGCTTCTTGACGGTCTTCTTCGCTCAGCTTATCTTTATAGATAATATTCACTGCACCTTCGGGACCCATCACTGCAATTTCAGCAGTAGGATAGGCGAAGTTTACATCCGCGCCAATATGCTTGCTCGACATCACATCATAAGCGCCGCCATAGGCTTTACGGGTGATGAGCGTGATTTTTGGCACAGTTGCCTCGGCAAAGGCATACAATAGTTTGGCTCCATGTTTAATGATGCCGCCAAATTCTTGTACCGTTCCCGGTAAAAACCCGGGCACATCTTCAAAGGTAATCAGTGGAATATTAAAGGCATCGCAAAAACGTACAAAGCGTGCTGCCTTGATAGAGCTGTCAATATCAAGCACTCCTGCCAACACTGAGGGTTGGTTTGCAACAATTCCAACCGGTTTTCCTGCCAATCGGGCAAAACCGATAATAATGTTTTTGGCGTAATAAGGTTGTATTTCAAAAAAGTTGTGATCATCAACTACTGTAGTGATAATCTCAAGCATATCATAAGGCTTATTCGGGTCGTCCGGTACAAGGGTATCTAATTTATCATCTTCACGATAAATATTATCCATGCTTGCTTTTACCGGTGGGTCTTCCATATTGTTTGAAGGCAGAAATCCCATCAGCTCTCTGAGCATCATCATGGCTTGGCTGTCATCTTCTGCCATCAGATGTGCTACGCCGCTTTTTGCATTATGGGTTTGTGCGCCGCCCAAATCTTCTTTGGTCACTTCTTCATGCGTAACGGTTTTTATCACATCAGGACCGGTTACAAACATATAAGATGTGTCTTTTACCATCATGATAAAGTCGGTCATAGCCGGCGAGTATACGGCCCCTCCTGCGCAAGGTCCTAAAATGGCACTGATTTGTGGTATAACACCAGATGACATCACATTTCTATAAAAGATGTCGGCATATCCTCCCAAGCTTTCAACACCTTCTTGTATCCTCGCCCCTCCCGAATCATTCAATCCGATGACAGGAGCCCCCATCTTCATTGCCAAATCCATTATTTTCACGATTTTATCCGCATTGGCTCGGCTTAAAGAGCCACCAAATACAGTAAAATCTTGTGCAAACACATACACTAAGCGTCCGTCGATTTTTCCATAGCCTGTCACCACCCCGTCGCCCAAGAATTTTTGTTTGTCCATATCAAAATCAGTGGTACGATGCGTTACAAACTTATCTATCTCCACAAAGGTTGTGGGGTCGAGCAACTCCTTAATTCGCTCACGCGCGGTTAAGCGGCCGGCGGCATGTTGCTTTTTAATTCTTTCGTCACCACCACCTTTTTCGGCAAGGCGGTTGTTGTCTTCTAATAATTTGAATTTCTTTTCAAGTGACATAGTATTTCTTTTTGGTTTTTTTATTCAATAACTACCATTGGTTGATCGCTATTCACGGAATCGCCTTCTTTAACGAGAATTCGCTTGATGGTACGGTCTTGCTTTACCTTGTATTCGCTTTCCATTTTCATGGCAGAAACAATCACGACCGTATCACCGGCTTTCACCTTGTCGCCTTCTTTATACAAAATACGAACTACTTTTCCGGGCATAGGGGATGAAATCACGTTGGCATCTTCTCCCTCATCCTTTTTGCGATTCATCTGGTATTTTGTTTCGGCATCAATAATTTGCACATTAAAACTATCATATTGCGTATTCACGGTATAAGCTTTGCTTGTTTTACCGTCAACCAATTCCACATTATATGATTTGTTATCAAACAAAATGCTGTAAGCTCCTTTTTCTACTTCGAGTGCATCCAGGTCATACACCTTATTATTCACAGCAATCTGGTAGTTGGAACCATCTCGGTTGAGCAATTCAACCGTAACTAGCTGATCGTCTATTTTTATTTCGTAAATCATAATTCAAGATGTATTTATGTTTAATATCGAAGTACGGAACGTTTACGT
Source organism: uncultured Lentimicrobiaceae bacterium (assembly GCA_964592175.1). Classification (GTDB taxonomy): domain Bacteria; phylum Bacteroidota; class Bacteroidia; order Bacteroidales; family F082; genus JALNZU01. The sequence goes on along the minus strand of CAZQBU010000039.1, from coordinate 9,854 downwards.
CCCAGGTCTTTCCAGTTATTTCCCAAGTGTTTTTCGGGTTTGGCAGGCTGAAGTTTTTCCAACTTATTGATATAGTCAATAAAAGCCGTAATAGCTGCAACCTCCACACATTGATTGATACAGCCTTTTTTTGGCTGCAGATACTGCTGATTTTCTACGATAAAGTGTGTATTATAACGTCCTTTGACAAAATCAGGCACTTCCATTATTCTGCTTAAATAGGGTATGGATGTTTTAACACCGGTAATTTTATATGCATATAATGCTCTTTTCATCCTATCGATGGCTTCTTTTCGTGTTTCACTCCATACAATCAACTTGGAAATCATCGGGTCGTAATAAATAGGAATTTCATAGCCTTCGTACACATATCCATCATGCCGTACTCCCAATCCCAAAGGCTCACTAATGTGTTTGATGATGCCGGGTGAAGGCATAAAATTATTATCAGGGTCTTCGGCATAAATGCGCACTTCGATAGCATGTCCGTGCTGTTTGAGGTCTTCTTGTTTAAACTTCAATTCAAGACCGTTTGCAATATTAATTTGTTGTTTTACAAGGTCCACCCCAACAACTCGTTCGGTAATCGGGTGTTCAACTTGTAAACGTGTATTCATTTCAAGGAAATAATAGTTTAACTCATCATCCACTATAAATTCAATGGTTCCTGCTCCGTAATAGTTTACAGCTTTTGCTGCAGCCACTGCATCGGCTCCCATTTTTTTACGAACTTCTTCTGTCATAATAGGTGAAGGGGTTTCTTCTACCACTTTTTGGTGCCTTCGTTGGACGGAACACTCTCTTTCAAACAGATGCACTACATTTCCATGCTTGTCGCCCAAAATCTGAAACTCAATATGATGCGGTGAGGCAATATATTTTTCGATATAAACCGCATCATCTCCAAATGCTGCTTTTGCTTCGGAGCGCGCTGCACTCACGGCATTTACAATCTCATCTTCATCCTTCACAAGCCGCATTCCTTTTCCTCCACCTCCGGCGCTTGCTTTAATCATTACCGGCAATCCGATTTCATGAATTTTTTCGATTGCAGTTTTAATATCTGTTACCGGCTCTGTAGTTCCCGGAACAACGGGTACACCGGCTGCAATCATTGTTTTTCGAGCTGTTATTTTATCGCCCATTGTTTCAATGGCATAAGGCGAGGGACCGATAAAGGCTATTCCTTCTTTTTCGCAAAGTGCTGCAAATGCAGCATTTTCAGACAAGAAACCATATCCGGGATGTATGGCATCAGCGCCGCAACGCTTGGCTACCTCCATAATTTTATGCATTTTCAGATAGCTCTCAGCTGAGGGAGCCGGTCCAATGGGATATGCTTCATCTGCATAACGAACATGCATAGAAGTACGGTCCACATCCGAATAAACAGCAACGGTTGTAATGCCCATTTCGCGGCACGAGCGCATGATTCGTAATGCAATTTCTCCACGATTGGCAACAAGTAATTTTTTTATCATACCAAGTATAAGTTTATTTGTTTTTTACTTTTCCTTAGTTACTTCAAGGGGATAAAAGTAAAGGAAATAATTAAATATCACGATGTTTCTTTATGAGAATCAGCAATTGTTTATAGCCGAAACATAAAAAAACATCAATGAAAATATGGTGGTAAGCCTTGGTTGTGAGGCTTTTTAAGCTAATTTACTTCGCAATTTAAATAGAAAAATAGTTGAAATAATTTTTAAAATTTTGTATTTTTATCTTCTTTAATGTTCAGTATAGTTGTTAAAAATCGCGTAATATGTTGATTTTCTGATAATTTTATACACAGCTATACATAATTAAACTACAAAACCCATGGCATGGGAGTATAAATATTATTCACCTAAATCGTTTTACTTACGTTCTCTTTTTATACCTTTGAGCACGAAAATTGAATTAAAAACCTGTTTTATGAACCGACTGATATTATCTCTGTTGTTTCTCACGCTGAGTTTTTCTCAGTTATTGGCACAAAGCCACAGTGTAGTTGGTCGCGTAACGGATGCTATGGATGATATGCCGTTAATCGGTGTAACAGTCATGATAAAAGGCACTATTACGGGTACTGTCACAGACATTGAGGGCTATTTTAATTTCAACAACATTGACCCGAACAGTATTCTCCAAATCAGCTATATGGGCTACGAAAGTATGGAGGTAGCTGTGAATGGTCAAAGCCATCTTGAAATTAGCTTAAGTGAAATCACCCAGCAACTTGGTGAAGTTGTGGTTACTGCTCTGGGTGTTAAGCGCCAAAAGCGTGAGATTGGTTATTCTACCGAGCAGGTGGAAGCCAGTACTTTGGTTGACTCCAAGGCGTCAAACGTATTAAACGCAATTAGCGGAAGGACGGCGGGAGTACAAATTTCTCAGCCCGACGGTATTGAAGGTGGGTCAACCCGTATTGTTATTCGCGGAAACAACAATATAGGCACCGACAATCAACCCTTGATTGTGATTGATAATATCCCTATGGAAAACACGCCCGGCCTTACGAATATCGGAAGGGGTGTAGACTGGGGAAGTGCCATCAATGATTTGAATGCCTACGATATTGAAAGCATGACTTTAATGAAAGGAGGTGCTGCATCTGCACTTTATGGCTCACGCGGTGCCAATGGTGTACTGTTTATCACCACCAAACGCGGGACACGTCAAAAGGGCATTGGTGTCAGCTACAATATGGACTATAAAATCACTACACCCTACCGCTACAGGGAGGTGCAAAATGTATACGGTCACGGAGGTCCCATCAGCTTCACCGAGCCAAGCTTCCCTATGTCGGGAGATACCTTGCTGTATCCGGGTATTTATGGGAATGAAAACTTAATTATCGATCCATTTGGAAATACTTCCAGCACTTCGGAAGAGTTTGGCTATTACGGCTCAGCAGTTTCATGGGGTCCAAGAATGGATGGGCAAATGATTAAATGGTGGGATGGACAAATGCGTCCGTGGTCGCCGCAGCCCGATAATATTAAACTTCCTTATCGAAATGGGCATACTATTACGCATAATATTGCCGCTACGGGCGGAAACGAAAAAGGCAGTATGCGTGTTTCCATAACACGACAAGATAATAAACCCATTATTTATAACAGTAACTTTAATCGAACCACCATTAATTTGGGTGCAAATCTCAAAATAAGCGAAAACCTTCGTGCCGATGTTGTGTTATCATTGATAAATTATCAACGGCTTAACAGCCCCATGCTTGGAGAAGACGAGAGCTCATTTAATAAAGGACTGTTATATTCATGGCCACGAAGCTATCAAGGCTTGGATTTAATTCATCGTGAAAATCCGGACGGGACACAAAATCTGCAAGACGGATTCCCGTTTTCATTTATCAGCCCTTATTTGTGGTGGGATTATTACAACAACAATACCACCCTAAATCGTGATAAATATACCGGTGCATTTACATTAGCTTACGATATCACACCTTGGCTGAGTGCCACTGCTCGTGCCGGACGTGATTTTTCACTGGAACAGTTTGAAAGTCGTCATAAACCCATCGATGCAATTGGTTTACAAGGCGGATATTACAAAAACGGACTCTCACGAAATATTGGCAACAATTTCGAGTTTAACCTTACTGCCGAAAAGGAAAACATCTTAAACAGTCCATTCGATATTCGCTTTACAACGGGGGCTAGCCGTTGGGATCAAGATAACTACTTTATAAACGGTCATTCGGGCACTTGGTATTATCCGAATATGTACACCTTTTTCAACTTCACGGACTATATTTTCAATACCGACCCTGACGGAAATCTGATTGTAGATCAGCCCGGAAATTCATTGAGCAACATTGTGCCAGCGGAAGGCATTTACCGTAAGCAAAATAATTCGGTATACGCATTTATGAACTTGTCATATAATGATTTGTTATTCCTTGAGTTAACGGGCAGAAACGACTGGTCATCGAGCCTTCCCAACGGAGCAAATTCCTATTTTTATCCTTCTGCTTCAATCAGTTATATTCCTACTGCAAGCGGACCGCTACATCCTAATTTATCTTTCATCAACTTTTTAAAGATTCGTGGGGGAGCAGCGCAAACAGCTACCGATACCGATCCGTATCTGTTACACTTCTATTATACCACCTCACGATTCGGCGGGCAGCAATCTTCCGGCTTCCCGGAAACGATTCCTCCTATATCACTCCGCCCGCAAAGGGTAAATGCATTTGAAACAGGTATTAATATGAGCATGTTTGAAAACATTATCGATATTGATTTCACCTATTATTATCTCTATTCTTTCGACCAAATCATTCCAAATCTTCCAATCCCTACCAGCTCGGGAGCTTCCAATATTATGATTAACGAAGGGGTACTCTCAAACAGAGGTTTTGAACTAATTATGAATACGGTTCCGTATCGCACCTCAAAAATGACGGTGCGAGCCGGGCTTAATTTAACTCGAAACAGAAACAAAATCATCAGCCTGGGAGATTATGCCGACACCTATTTACTCGCCGATATTTGGGGCTTAAACGGTCCGGCAATGGTATTGCAAGAAGGAGATGATTTTGGAACAATTTCAGGCTACGATTATATATACGATGACAAGGGTAATAGGGTATTAAACGAAGCAGGCACCAAATATCTAATCACGGATAATCGTGTGCCCATCGGCAATGCCTCACCCAAGTTTTTAGCCGGATTGCATTCTTCCATCACATGGAAAGACTTGCGTTTTTCATTCCTGATTGACACCAAATGGGGTGGAGATATTTACTCAGGCTCGTATGTGATTGCGCTTCAAACAGGTCAAAGTCCCGAAACATTATTAGAGCGTGAAGGCGGCGGACTACCTTATACCGACCCGGATGGAAATATCAGAAACATCGGTGTAATACTTCCGGGAGTGCATGAAGATGGTACGGAAAACACCAATGTAGTGCACTACTATTATAAATATATGCCAAATGCCGGAGGATGGGGAAAATTTGTTTCCACACCCGGTATCTTGGAAAATACGTGGGTAAAATTACGCGAAGTATCCCTAAACTACAGCCTACCCAAAAAATTGGCGGAACAAACAAAAGTGTTCCAATCACTTAGTGTGTCAATTACAGGCAGGGATTTATTCTACTTGTATACTACATTACCCGATAAGATTAATCCTGAAGGAATTATGGGTTCAGGTAATGCGCAAGGTTTTGAGTGGGCTTCATATCCGGGCACACGTTCCTTTACTTTTGGTATCAGTGCAGTATTTTAAATTGATAAGACTATGAAAACGAGAATAATACAATCAGGTTTTACACTTTTTATCGCTAGCTTATTTTGTTTGTTAAGCTGCATTTCTTGTACGAAAGATTTTGAAGACATCAACACAAATCCTCAAGGTTTTACTACTGCCAGCGACGGCTCTTTGTTTAATAACATTTTGCAATCGCTTATACCCGAATGGAATGAGATGTTTTATATTGATAACGAGATATTATATAAACAAACTCAATTATCGGCGCTCACCCGCGATGCTTGGGGTAACTACTCCATTGGCACCGAAGATGTGTGGAGAAACTACTATACCACGCTACCGGAAATTAGGGAATTAGAGCTTCGTTTCAGTAAGCTTGAAGATACGCCTGCAGTTGAAAATATGCGTGCGATGGTTCAAATCCTTTTTGCCTTAAAAACATTTAAGGTAACAGATATTTTCGGTGATATCCCCTTTAGGGAAGCCGGATATGGTTTCCATAATATTGAGCTGTTGCGACCGGCTTATGACCAACAGCAAGATATTTATTTATATCTGCTGGAAAGCTTAAAAGAAGCTGCCGAAAAGATTCAACTCAGTGTAGATGAGAGTGGTGCATACAGCAGCTTCATAGGTTTCGACAAGCTGTTTAACGGTGATATGCTGAAGTGGAAAAAGCTTGCCAACTCTTTACGTTTACGTCATGCCATGCGTATGGCAGAAGTTGAACCAACTATTGCCGGCGAAATTATTGCCGAAATCATTGAAAATGACGTAGATATCTTTCATGGATATGACTTCATCACTCCGGTATTGGAGAGTGCCTGCTTATGGCCTGCCGAGATGGGCTTCAAGCACGAAGGCTTAAACTGGTCATTCAGAGAGCACAATAATTTGCGTATGGGTGAAACCGTATGGCAGCATTTATCAACAAATGACAGCAGTGACGGCAGCGGAATCTTCGACCCCAGGGCTTTTATCTTTTTTGAAACAAACAATAAGAACAAATGGATTCCATTCCCTCAAAATCCGGATGCCAACACACCTTCCAGCGGAGGAATTCCATACGGTACACATCGAGACCAAGAAGGGGCATTTCAAATAAAAGGGGAAGGAAACATTTATTCTCCATTTAACTATTTTATGGTAAGGGATGAGGATCAAATGCCGATTATTTTAATTACCGGCGCGGAGCTTCATTTTATTAAAGCCGAAGCCTATTTCCGTGGAATTGGGGTAGCGCAGGACAAAACTCAAGCAGAAATTGAATATTATAACGGGATTAACTCTTCAGTAGAATGGTGGGTAAATGTGTCTCAAAAATCGACCCTACCCCTTTCAGGGATTAAGTTTGCAGATATGGTAAATATCCCATCGTCTGTGAGCTCTTCCACTGTACAAGCTCATTTTGGCTTTTGGAATGTGAGCACTGAGGAAGAAAAGCTTGCGTTTATTTATGCCCAACGTTGGTTGGATGCCTTCAGACAGCCGCAACAAGCTTATGCTTTGGCTCGCCGAACAGGAATGACGCCAAGAATTGGCAGGCCGCTTGCACATTTCAGATTACCATATCCTGCATCAGAAATTGCCTACAACAACGATCAACTTTCTTTGGCTATAGCACGTCAAGGAGGTGATGATCCGGACAAAAGAATTTGGTGGATACCATCATATTAACATTGAATTATTCGAATTAATTAACCAATACTTTACACTATGAAAGCCATTAAAAAAACTTTAGTATTCTTGCTTTCGTTTATCATTTATTTTAGCTCACAGCTAAATGCCCAAACGAATCAATACCTGCACTTTGACGGGGAAGACGATTATGTGATTTTAAACGCTGCCTCACAGTATTTTACGGGCACAAATCAACTTACAATGACCGGCTGGTTTTATCTTGACCAACTGGCATACGGCCAAGGATATTACGGTTTCCGTGCAGGAGCCGGTACAGCCGAATTTTATATTATTCAACTCAATAACGGGGTGATGGAATGTCGTTTACAAACCACCACCGGTTTGCATGAGTATGTTTCACCTGCAAATACAGCCATTCCACAAGTTTGGCAACACGTTGCATGGGTATTTGATGTGAATAAGATTACACTTTATGTGAATGGTGTTGCCAAAGGCAGTGCCAATGCCTCCGGGATATTTCAAGGGGACAATGTAGCATTTGGTATTGGAAAAAGCCTTTTGGGCGGATTTAACTTTGTATATGGAGGTCGAATCGATGAGGTAGGTGTATGGAAACGAGCGCTTACACAATCAGAGATTGAAGATTTGATGGAGAATGAAGCAGACTTGAGTGACCCGGACTTGCATTTGTACTACAAATTCAACCAAGGTGAACCAGGAGGCGATAACACAAGTATTTCCAAGCTGATTTGTGAAATTGGAAGCGGTGAGCGCGATGCCGATTTAATGAATTTTGCATTGACGGGAGAAACATCCAATTTCAATGGCGAACTTGATGCAAGCTATCAAGCTATTTCATTTCCTCAGATTGCCAATCACTTAAGCACCGATGCACCGTTTGAAATTGAAGCAACTGCCACTTCGGGCTTACCAGTCAGCTTCGAAATTCTTTCAGGACCGGCCACGATTGACGGGAACACCATCACACTTAGCGGTGAAGAAGGAGAAGTAACTGTTAGAGCTACTCAGGAAGGTAATGAGCAATACGATCCTGCGATTCCGGTAGATAATCGTTTCATGGTACTTAATCCCGCCACCTATGTACCTACAATTGACGCACGTCATCCACTGCCGGGCAATCTTTATATGCCGGAGCTGGCGCCGGTTCAAGTAGCAGCAAAAGTAACAATAGGCTATCCGGAGCTTTTCTCGATAGAAGATGTACATTTTGAAGTAGGCGGACAGCTTCTCACTGCAAATAACTTTTATGATAATGGATATTTTACTTCTTGGTGGACCCCGACCTCATATGGTACGCATGAAATTAAGATAGTATCTAAAAATAATTACGGTGCTTCCGGAACACAAACAGTAAGTGTAAGCATTAATCCGAGTGCAACTGATATGTCTGTTGTTGCTGCCGAAGATGTATGGATTAACCCCAGCAATGTAACCGAAACCGTTGAAGCAGAGCTTCCTTCGTTTTTAGGAGCCTTTGATCAGGTTACCGCTACCATGGAAGTAACTTGTCCTCCGGGCGGCTGTGGCGAATGGGACCGTAAAGCCAGTGTGGATGTACAAGGGATTGACGGCCGTTGGTTCGAAATTATCCGTTATATTACGCCTTACGGTGTAGCTTGTAGCCATACAATTGATTTAACGGACTATATTTCACTACTTCAAGGGAAAGTGAATTTCCGCTTTAACTGTGAGACATTAGATAATGGCTATAAATACAAACTCACATTAGATTATAGGAAAGGCACTCCAACTTATTTGTACAGCACGGTTTACGAAGTGTGGAAAGAGGTATATCCATTTGGCGACTATGCCAATCTTCAGCCTGTTGAAGACTGGTCGTTCAGCTTCCCGGATCATGCAGTAGCATCAACGCTCAAGCTGGTTTCTTCCGGACACGGATGGGGCGATTTAAACACAAGCAATGCAGCAGAGTTTTATCAGGCTACACACCATATTTGGGTGAATGGCGAAGAAACTTTTGAACAGCATAACTGGAAGGTTTGCAATCCTAATCCCGATGCTTGTCAGCCACAAAACGGAACTTGGTATCATAACCGCGCAGGATGGTGTCCCGGTTCCATTGCACCATGGTTTGACTACAACATGACTCCTTTTATACAAAATGGAAATGTAAATATCGGCTATGTATTCTATGAGAACTATATAGATTATTGTCACCCAAATCATCCGGATTGCGTTACCGGTGTGACTTGTAGCGATTGTGACGACGGATTCAACCCCGTACTGGATGTGGCTTGTAACTTGGTTGTATTTTCATCAAGCCCTCTTGTAGGCAACAAAGAAACCATAACAAATCGTGATTTTGTGGTAAAACCAAATCCCACCACCGGTTGGGTAGAAGTAAGCGCATTAGGCGATGATTTAAATGGACCTTCAAGCATTAAGTTGTACCATATGTCAGGTCGATTGATGAACCAATATGATTGGAATGGACAATCTACCAGACTTAATCTATCGGATTATCCGAAAGGAATGTATATGTTACGTATTGAAAGCATGGGTAAGCAAGCGGTTAAAAAGCTGATTATCCAATAAGTATAGATATTTTACAAAAAAGGCGGTAAGTCGGAGGAATCTCAGGTTGTATTGTGGCTGTTAGTAAGATATGGTAGTTATCCACCATCGTACTCACTGTACATTGGGTGGCGCATTGACGAAGTCAGGAAAAAACTAATAGGCAATCGAAGCACTCGGTTCAACAGAGGCTTAAAACGCAACTCCGTAAACTGGATTGCGTTTTAAGCCCTGATTATTATAGGCAGTAAGTTTTAATTCTTATTGTTTCTTTATCCATTTTCCTGTTGCAATGGTTTTGTTTTTGCTGTCCCTTAATCTGTAAAAGTATATCCCTGATTTAAGTGATTCAGTGTTTATAGCACTCTGATTCTCATCAAGTTTGTGTCGAATTAAAACTTGTCCATTTAAGTTAATTAATTCAAAGTCAGCGTTAT